>CAZEHH010000032.1:0-16010 GCA_964512505.1 uncultured Peptostreptococcaceae bacterium | reverse complement strand
CAGAGAAGGCGGAAGAACAGTTGGAGCAGGAGCTGTAGCCACAATAATCGAATAATTGATTAAAACCGGGAGAAATAGAAGGTTTCTCCCGGTTTTTTTTATTTTTTCAAAATAAATGCCGGAAAGACGAAAAATATTCGGCAAAACACTTGAAAAATAAACATCCAGGGCGTATAATACTATGGTGTGTGTGGACTGCGATGAAATGGAAGGTTGCCGGCCCAAGCCGGGGAATTTTCATGGAGAATGTCCGTTCAAGAATCGGGCGACAGGGCATGTAAACGTTTCTTTTATTAAAAAAAAGCCGCGACACACCCGGCAAAGTTTACAATGTCCGGTTGTACGTTAACTAAGCGTACGATTAAAAAAGGAGGGAAATAGCAATGGCAAACTCAACAAGCCAAAAAATCAGAATCAGATTGAAATCTTATGACCACAAGATCCTTGACCAGTCTGCTTCTAAAATTGTGGAAACTGCTAAAAGAACTGGAGCTGAGGTCTCGGGACCCGTGCCTCTGCCTACTGAAAAGCAGATCGTAACAATTTTGAGAGCGGTTCACAAGTACAAGGATTCGAGGGAACAGTTCGAGATGAGAACTCACAAGAGGTTGATTGATATTCTGAGCCCCACACCTAAAACTGTGGATTCACTCATGAGATTGGATCTTCCGGCTGGCGTGGACATCGAAATCAAACTATAATTGCAACGACTAAGATACAGGTTTTTTAACCCAATGTTTTAGTACGATTGCCGCGGCAATCCGCTGTAAGATTAATGGGAGGTGCAAGAATGAAAGGAATTTTAGGCAAGAAAATTGGAATGACTCAAGTATTCAAGGAAGACGGAAGCTTGGTGCCGGTATCGGTTATCGAAGCGACCCCCATGGTAGTTGTTCAAGTAAAGACGATGGACACTGACGGATACGAAGCCATTCAAATCGGATTCGGCGACATCAAGGAATCAAAGGTGAAAAAGCCGATAAAAGGCCATTATGACAAAGCCGGCGTTGACTCCAAAAGAAACCTTGTTGAATTCAGAGTGGAAAATGCTTCCGAATACAAGGTGGGACAAGTCATAAGCGTGGATACATTCAAAGAGGGAGACTTCATTAATGTAACCGGAATTTCAAAAGGCAAGGGAACACAAGGTACAATTAAAAGGTACAATCAAAGCAGAGGACCCAAAACACACGGTTCAAAGTTTCACAGGGCGGCCGGTTCGCTGGGATCTTCAGCTTCGCCATCAAGAGTATTCAAGGGAATGCACATGGCCGGAAGAATGGGCAACGAGCAAGTTACTGTAAAGAACCTGCAAGTTGTAAGAGTGGACATGGACAGGAACCTTTTGCTTGTAAAGGGTGCGGTACCCGGACCTAAGAAAGGCATCATAACAATCAAAGAAAGTGTAAAGAATGGCAGGTAATGCCTGTTCTTGAAGAAAGGAGGGTTTAAAGTGCCTAAATTGGATATATTGAATGTTTCGGGACAAAAAGTCGATGAAATAGAATTGAATGACAGCGTTTTCGGAGCTGAAATCAATGAACACGTACTCTATGAGGCTGTCAAAAACTACTTGGCAAACCAGAGACAGGGAACACAATCGGCTAAAACAAGAGCAGAGGTGAGAGGCGGAGGCCGCAAGCCTTGGAAACAAAAAGGAACCGGTAGAGCGAGAGCTGGAAGCACGCGTCAGCCGAACTGGGTTGGAGGCGGAGTAGTATTCGCTCCGAAGCCAAGGGACTACAGCTACAAGATTCCAAAGAAGGTGAAAAGGGCGGCAATGAAGTCGGCTCTTACATCGAAAGTTGCTCTCAATGAATTGATAGTATTGGATGAATTGATGCTTGAAGCACCAAAAACAAAAGAAATGATAAGCATTCTCGCAAACGTAAAAGCGGGAAGCAAACCAATCATCATAATGGACGATTTGAACACCAATGTGATAAAATCATCCGCCAACATACCTGGAGTACAAACCACTTATGTCGGAAGAATGAATGTTTATGAAATTCTCAACAGTGATTCATGCATAATCACGAAAGAGGCGGCAAAGAAAATTGAGGAGGTGTATGCATGATGAGAACACCTTATGATATCATTTTAAAACCCATCGTAACCGAGCGCAGCATGGATGGAATGGCAGAGAAAAAGTACACCTTTAAAGTCGATAAAAAAGCAAACAAGACACAAATCAAACAAGCTGTCGAAGAGATTTTCGATGTCAAAGTTGACAAGGTCAGCACCATGAACATGACTGGAAAAGTCAAGCGCATGGGCAAATTCGTCGGAAAACGTTCCGATTGGAAAAAAGCCATCATTAAATTGACTGATGAAAGCAAAGAAATCGAATTCTTTGAAGGCATATAAAAGGACTTAATAGCAAAAGGAGGTAAGAAGTTATGGGAATCAAGAGCTTCAGGCCCACTTCTCCTGGATTGAGACAAATGACAGTTTCAACCTTTGAGGATATAACTAAGAAGAAACCCGAAAAATCTTTGGTTGTAACCTTGAAAAAGCATTCCGGAAGAAACAATCAGGGTAAAATAACTGTTCGCCACAGAGGCGGCGGAGCGAAAATAAAATACAGAATCATCGACTTCAAAAGAATCAAGGACGATGTGCCGGCAAAAGTCGAGGCAATAGAGTACGATCCCAACCGTTCGGCAAACATAGCGCTCCTTGCTTATGCCGATGGAGAAAAGCGTTATATACTTGCTCCCAACAAGCTTAAAGTTGGCGACAAGGTCATGAGCGGAAAAAATGCAGACATAAAACCCGGAAACGCAATGGAATTGGGAAACATTCCTTTGGGTACTACGATTCACAACATTGAATTGAAGCCCGGAAAAGGCGGACAAATGGTAAGATCCGCAGGAAATTCCGCCCAGCTTATGGCAAAGGAAGGCAAGTACGCATTGGTAAGGCTGCCGTCCGGAGAAGTGAGAAGAGTTCGAATAGAGTGCCGCGCCACAATAGGGCAGGTTGGAAACTTGGACCACGAAAATCTCAACATAGGCAAGGCCGGAAAGAAAAGACATATGGGAATCCGCCCGACAGTAAGAGGATCGGTAATGAACCCGAACGATCACCCGCATGGTGGTGGAGAGGGACGTGCTCCGATTGGAAGACCGTCGCCGATGACTCCTTGGGGCAAACCTGCAATAGGTTATAAAACCCGTAAAAAAGGAAAAGCTTCTGACAAGCAGATTGTCAACAAGAGAAAATAATAAACGGCAAGCATGAATAATCAAAGAAACAGCTGAAGGGAGGAACACCAAGAATGGGAAGATCTCTTAAAAAAGGACCTTTTATTGATCAGAAACTCCTCAGAAGAATTGAAGAGATGAATGATAAAAACGAAAAACGCGTAATCAAGACATGGTCGAGAGCTTCGACAATATTCCCGCAGATGATCGGACATACCATTGCGGTATACGACGGCAGAAAGCATGTGCCTGTCTATGTCACAGAAGACATGATTGGACACAAGCTTGGAGAGTTTGCACCTACTAGAACTTTCAGGGGCCACGCAGGGGACAGGAGCAGCAAAGTCAAGTAATATCAGTGAAAAGTATCGGAAGGAGGTATTGCTGTGGAAGCGAAAGCGATAGCTAAATACGTCAGAGTTTCATTTAGGAAAATTCAACCGATTGCCGCTATGGTGAGAGGGAAAAATGTAGATGAAGCATTGGCGATACTGAAATACACGCCGAATAAAGGCGCAAGAGTATTTGAAAAGGTAATCAAATCAGCCAAAGCGAATGCTGAAAACAATCATGAAATGGATGCCGAAAAACTCTATATCGCAGAGATATATGCGAACAAGGGACCGCACATGAAGAGGTGGAATGCTGGTTCCATGGGCAGGGCAAACCCGATTCTCAGAAGAACCAGTCATGTCGGTGTCGTATTGAAAGAGAAAGCGTAAAGGAGGGGAAATTCATGGGTCAAAAAGTTAGTCCGCACGGATTGAGAGTCGGAATCATAAAAGATTGGGACTCTAAATGGTACGCAAACAAGAAAAATTTCGCCGACCTTTTAGTTGAAGACTATAAGATCAGGGAGTTTGTAAAAGAAAAACTGTATACATCCGGAGTTGCAAAAATTGCAATTGCAAGAAAAGCAAACAATAAAGTCAACATCAATATTTTCACATCAAAGCCTGGAATGGTTGTAGGAAGAGGCGGAGAGTTGATCGAAGCCTTGAAGAAGGATTTGGAAAAATTGACCGGCAAGACAGTATATATCGATATTTCAGAAGTCGCCAGACCTGACAGAAACGCTCAGCTGGTAGCCGAAAGTGTTGCTTTTTCGCTTGAAAGAAGGGTTTCCTTCAGGAGGGCAATGAAGCAGGCTATGGGAAGAGCCATGAAATCGGGAGCTCAGGGAATAAAGATTATGGTTTCAGGACGTTTGGGCGGAGCCGAAATCGCCAGAACTGAAAACTACAGCCAAGGCAATGTGCCTCTTCAGACCTTGAGAGCCAACATCGAATACGGTTTTGCTGAAGCAAACACAACCTACGGTAAAATCGGCGTCAAGGTATGGATATACAAGGGCGAAATTCTTCAAGGAATGGCCCAAGATGAAGTGGTTGATAAAAACAGCAAAAGACCGCCTCGGAAAAAAACCAGAAGACCGAGGAAAAGCAATAATTAAGAGCAACAATTGGGAAGGAGGAAAGCATCATGTTAATGCCTAAACGAGTCAAGCGACGTAAAGTTTTTAGAGGCAGAATGAAAGGCAAAGCCAACAAAGGTAACGAGATTTCATATGGCGAATACGGTTTGATGGCCATGGAACCCGCATGGATAACTTCTAATCAGATAGAAGCGGCACGTATCGCAATGACGAGATACATGAAAAGGGGCGGAAAGGTTTGGATCAAGATTTTCCCCCACAAGCCTGTCACACAAAAGCCTGCTGAAACCCGAATGGGAGCCGGTAAAGGTTCTCCCGAATACTGGGTTGCGGTTGTAAAACCGGGAAGAATAATGTTTGAATTATCAGGTGTCAGCGAAGAAGTCGCAAGAGAGGCTTTGAGATTGGCCGCGCACAAATTGCCCATCAGATGCAAATTTGTAAGCAGGGAAAGTGCGGTTGAAAAAGGTGGTGAAGCTAATGAAAACTAAAAAATTGCGTGAAATGACATCGCAGGAATTAGACAATCAATTCAACGACTTGAAAAGCGAATTGTTTAATTTGAGATTTCAATTAGCCACTGGACAGTTGGATAATCCTGTGAAAATCAAGTATGTGAAAAAGGATATTGCAAGAGTAAAAACGATACAAAGGGAAAGAGAACTGAACGCATAGAAAACGAAGGAAGGAGGTCTGCATCATGGAAAGAAACAGCAGAAAAGTAAGGGTTGGCAAAGTTGTCAGCGACAAGATGGACAAGACCATAGTTGTTGCGGTTGAAGATTTTGTCCGTCACCCACTTTATAAAAAAGCGGTTAAGAAGACCAACAAATTCAAGGCGCATGACGAGAACAATGAGTGCAAGATTGGCGACAAAGTAAGAATAATGGAAACAAAGCCACTTAGCAAAGATAAAAGATGGAGACTCGAAAAAATCATAGAGGAAGCGAAATAGACTTTCCGAGAGGAGGGAAACCGATGATACAACAAGAATCACGTTTGACCGTTGCAGATAACTCGGGAGCAAAAGAAGTTTTGTGCATCCGCGTATTGGGTGGATCAGGCAGAAGATATGCCAGCATTGGCGATGTTATCGTATGTAGTGTTAAAAGAGCAACACCAGGCGGCGTTGTCAAGAAAGGCGACGTTGTGAAAGCCGTCGTTGTAAGAACTAAAAAAGGTCTCAAGAGAAACGATGGAGTAAAGGTGAGGTTTGACGAGAATGCGGCAGTCATCATCAAGGATGACCAATCTCCCGTTGGAACCCGTATCTTTGGGCCTGTTGCAAGAGAATTGAGAGACAAAAACTATATGAAGATTGTCTCACTGGCTCCGGAAGTGCTTTAACCTAGGAGGTGAAAGGAATGCATATCAAGAAAGATGACACTGTTGTTGTTATTTCAGGAAAAGACAAGGGTAAGCAAGGCAAGGTTTTGCAGGCTTTTCCCAAAACAGATAAAGTTATAGTAGAAGGTGTCAACATGGTGACAAAGCATCAAAAGCCTTCCGCAAAAGTTCAGCAAGGCGGAAGAATTCACCAGGAAGCGCCTATCCATGCTTCTAATGTAATGCTTTACGATGTTAAGGCAAAAGCTCCCACAAGAGTGGGCAGCAAGAAACTCGAAGATGGTAAAAAAGTACGGATCTCAGTCAAAACTGGAGAAGTTATTGACTGATTGATGGTGAAAGGAGGTCGTAAACATGGCTAGATTGAAAGACAAATACAAGAACGAAACAACGAAAGCCTTGATGGAAAAGTTCAAATACAAAAATGTTATGGAAATTCCAAAACTTGAAAAAATCGTTGTGAACATGGGCGTCGGAGACGCAAAGGAAAATACGAAAGTTTTGAATGTGGCAGCCGACGAATTGTCCATAATAACCGGACAGAAACCGGTCATAACGAAAGCGAAGAAATCCGTGGCCAACTTCAAATTGCGTGAAGGAATGCCTATTGGAACCAAAGTCGATCTCAGGGGAGAAATCATGTACGAGTTCTTTGACAGACTCGTAAACATAGCGCTTCCAAGGGTAAGAGACTTTAGAGGCCTTAAAAGCAGTTCTTTTGACGGAAGAGGAAACTATTCCATGGGCGTCAAAGAACAACTTATTTTCCCGGAAATTGAGTATGACAAGATTGACAAGGTTCGCGGAATGGATATCGTTTTCGTAACGACAGCTCAAACGGATGAAGAAGCTTTTGAACTTCTCAAACTGATGGGTATGCCATTCGGCAACTAAAGGAGGCGAAAAAATGGCGAAGAAATCTCTTAAAGTCAAGCAATCGAGAGAAGCGAAATACTCTACAAGAGAATATAATAGATGCAGAATATGCGGAAGACCGCATGCTTATCTGAGAAAATTCGGTATATGTCGTATATGTTTTAGAGAATTGGCTTACAAAGGCCAAATACCGGGAGTCAAAAAGGCTAGCTGGTAAGAAGGAAGGGAGGTAGAAACACATGGCAATGACTGATCCTATCGCTGATATGCTTACTAGAATAAGAAACGCAAATTCAGCAAATCATAAAACTGTAGACATACCTTCTTCTAACATGAAGAAAACCATTGCAGGAATTCTTTTAAATGAAGGATATGTTAGAGGCTACAATGTCATCGAGGACGGAAAACAGGGCGTGCTCAGAGTTCAACTCAAGTATGGTCCGAACAAGGAAAAAGTCATCACCGGTATCAAACGCATTTCAAAGCCGGGACTTAGAGTATATACAAAAGGCGAAGAAATGCCGAGAGTGCTTGGTGGATTGGGAATAGCGATCATTTCTACATCTAAAGGCATCGTAACGGACAAGGATGCAAGAAAAATGGGTGTAGGCGGCGAAGTGATCTGCTACGTTTGGTAGCATGAATTCATAGTATTGGAGGTGTAAGTATGTCTAGAATCGGCAAAATGCCTATAGAATTGCCTGATGGTGTCGAAATCAAAGTGGCAAAGAACAATCTTGTCACAGTAAAAGGACCCATGGGTGAATTGAGTGAAAAAATAAGCGAAAAAATGAAAATTGCAATAGAAGGAAATGTGTTGACGGTAGACAGACCAAACGACACAAAAATCAACCGCTCGCTTCACGGCCTCAGCCGAACTTTGATAAACAATATGGTTGTCGGAGTTACAAAGGGCTACGAAAAGAAGTTGAAAATTATTGGTGTTGGTTATCGTGTCGCCAAGAAAGGCAATGCGTTGGATTTCAATCTTGGATTCTCACATCCTTTGGAGATGCCGGATCCTGAAGGAATAACAACTGAAGTTCCCAACCAGACGGAAATCGTCGTAAAGGGAATCAGCAAGCAGCTTGTGGGCAACTACGCTGCCATCATCAGAGGACTCAGGCCTCCGGAACCCTACAAGGGCAAAGGCATAAGATACGAGAACGAGCAAGTTAGGCGCAAAGAAGGAAAAGCAGGTAAGTAGAAAGGGAGTGACTACGAATGATTAAAAAACTAAGCAAGAATGAAAAAAGAAAAAAGCGTCATCTTCGCATGAGAAATAAAATCGTCGGTACTCCTGAAATGCCTCGCTTGAATGTATTCAGAAGCTCCAAGAACATTTATGCTCAAATCATTGACGATGCAGAAGGAGTTACACTCGTATCGGCTTCGTCTCTTGAAAAGGATGCTTCGGAAAAAATAGCGAATGGCGGAAACAAGGACGCCGCAAGAGAAGTTGGTAAAATGGTGGCTAAAAAGGCTTTGGAAAAAGGCATCGAAAACGTTGTTTTCGACAGAGGCGGATACATTTACCACGGCCGTGTCAAGGAATTGGCTGAAGGAGCAAGAGAAGCCGGACTTAAATTTTAGGCAAAGGAGGTTAGGTTATGCTCGGAGAAAAATTTGATGCAAGCAAGCTCGAGTTGAAAGAGCAGGTTATAAATATAAATCGTGTAACAAAAGTTGTAAAAGGCGGACGTAATTTCAGATTCAGCGCCCTTGTGGTTGTTGGAGACGAGAATGGCCATGTTGGAATAGGAACAGGGAAAGCGCTTGAAGTTCCTGAAGCAATAAGAAAGGCAATACAGGCGGCTACAAAAAATGTCGTATCCGTTCCAAGAGTTGGAACAACCATCCCTCATCAAAACAGGGGAAGGTTTGGAGCAGGCAAGGTTCTTATCATGCCGGCCAAGGAAGGTACCGGAGTAATCGCCGGAGGACCTGTGCGTGCAGTCTTGGAATTGGCAGGAATCAAGGATGTAAGAGCAAAATCCCTGGGAAGCAATAACCCGCAAAATATGGTTAACGCTACAATGCAGGGATTGATGAGCATGAAAACTGTTGAAAAAGTCGCAAAACTCAGAGGAAAATCTGTTGAGGAAATTAAAGGTTAGGGGGGAAAACCTTGGCTAATATGTTGAAGATTAAACTTGTAAAAAGTACAATCGCATCAAAGCCCAACCATCGAAAGAATGTTGAGGCTTTGGGACTCAGAAAAATAGGTCAAGTCGTTGAAAAAGAGGATAATCCTCAAATGCGCGGCATGATAAGAAAAGTTGAACATCTACTGGAAGTTGAAGAAATATAAGTTGGAGGAGGTGTAGCCATGAAACTTCATGAGTTGAAACCTGCAAAAGGTGCAGTAAGGAATAGAAAACGACTCGGCAGAGGTACTGCCAGCGGGCAGGGAGAAACTGCCGGAAGAGGTGCCGATGGGCAAAACTCAAGATCGGGCGGAGGTACAAGACCCGGTTTCGAGGGGGGCCAAATGCCTCTTTACAGAAGAATTCCCAAAAGGGGATTCACCAATCCTTTCAAGAAGGTTTGGTCTATAGTGAATGTTGAAGATTTGAACAGATTTGAGGAAGACACGGAAATCACGCCGGCAATCCTTATGGAAAACGGTTTGATCAAGAAATTGAACGATGGCGTAAAGATTCTTGGAAATGGTGAAATTGAAAAGAAGCTGACAGTCAAAGCCAATCAATTCACAAAGTCTGCTCAAGAAAAAATTGAAGCGGCCGGCGGAAAGGCAGAGGTGATTTAATTGCTTCATACCTTAAGGAATGCCTGGAAGATTCCGGATCTAAAAAAGAGAATCTTGTTTACGCTGATGATGTTTGCCATTTTCAGATTGGGGACATCCATCCCGGTGCCTGGAATTGACAGAGAAATATTGAATCAATTTTTTGCGTCGGACGGAGGACTCCTTAATTTCTTTAACTTCATGTCGGGTGGAGCTTTCAAGAATTTCACCATTTTCGCATTGAGTATAACACCATACATCACGTCGTCAATCATAATGCAGCTTCTGACCATTGCCATTCCTAAGCTTGAAGCGTTGGCCAAGGAAGGGGAAGAAGGCAGAAAGAAGATTGCTCAATTCACACGTTATGGAACAGTCGTATTGGCTGTAATCCAAGCGACTGGAATCAGCATAGGACTCTTTAGAAGAGCTCTTATATCAACTGATTTCTGGGCTGTGGCGACTGTTATAATAACACTTACAGCCGGAACCGCTTTCCTTATGTGGCTCGGTGAGCAAATAACTGAAAACGGAATAGGAAATGGAATATCGCTTATCATTTTTGCGGGAATAATTTCAAGGGTTCCTCTTGGAATCAGCCAAACCTTCCAAAAGGTTTCCGCCGGTGAAATGTCGGTATTGCCATTGCTGATTTTCGCAGTGCTGGCTCTGTTCGTTATAGCAGGCGTAATAGCAATTCAACAGGGAACAAGGAAAATTCCGGTTCAGTATGCAAAACGCGTTGTAGGCAGAAAAATGTACGGCGGACAAAGCACTCATATACCGCTTAAAGTGAATCAGGCAGGGGTTATCCCGGTAATATTCGCAATTTCGCTGTTGCAGTTTCCAATGACGCTGACATATTTCTTCCCGGATGGAGGATTTGCCAATTTTGTCGCAAAGTACCTTTCACCTACAGGAAGCCCCGGAATATACTTCTACAATCTGTTGTATGCGCTTCTGATAATATTTTTCACATACTTCTACACGGCTATTACATTCAACCCTGTTGAAGTGGCAGACAACATGAAGAAAAACGGCGGATTCATACCTGGCATAAGACCTGGAAAGAAAACCGCTGAATATTTACAAAAATCACTAAACAAAATAACCTTGGCAGGAGCGTTTTTCCTGGCGATGATAGCCGTTTTGCCTACATTGATCCTGAATTTCACAAGCATAGATTTCAGATTCGGAGGGACAGCGCTTTTGATTGCGGTAGGGGTTTCTCTCGAAACCATGAAACAAATTGAAGCACAGATGGTTATGAGGCATTACCAAGGTTTTCTTAAATAATATCGTATTGGAGGGGTTAATATGAGATTGATACTTTTAGGACCTCCTGGGGCCGGAAAAGGAACTCAGGCAGTCGGTATCGTCAAGGCTTTCGGTATCCCCCATATTTCTACAGGAGATATCTTCAGAAAAAACCTTAAGGAAGGTACGGAACTTGGCACAAGAGCAAAAAGCTTTATGGACAAGGGCCTTCTTGTACCGGACCAGCTGGTAGTTGAAATAGTTGAAGACAGACTTAAAGAAAAAGATTGCGAAAAAGGATTTCTGCTTGACGGATTTCCAAGGACTCTCAATCAGGCCAAAGAGCTTGACGATGTTCTGGCAAAAATGAATGTCGCTATGGACAATGTAGTCAATATTGAAGTCGACAAGAGCATATTGGTTGGAAGGGCTGTCGGCAGAAGAATTTGCCGAGGCTGCGGAGCAACTTACCATGTCGAATTCAATCCTCCCGCAAAAGAAGAGGTTTGCGACCTTTGCGGCGGAGAATTGTATCAAAGAAGCGACGACAACGAAGAGACTGTATCAAAACGCATACAGGTGTATCTTGAGCAGACTCAGCCTTTGATTGAATATTATTCGAAAAAAGGCATATTGATTGACATAGATGGAAAGCAGGACATTGAAAAAGTCACTGCCGATATCGAAAACGCATTAAAAGGCAAAGCCTGATGGTTACAATTAAGACAAAGCAAGAAATTGAATACATGAAAGAAGCCGGGAAAATTGTCGCTGAAGTCCATAAACTTATGGCAGAGGTTATAAAGCCCGGTATGACAACAATGGAGCTAGACCAGATAGCTGAAAATAAAATCATCGAGATGGGAGCAATCCCGGCATTCAAGGGCTATGGAGGATTTCCGGCTGCCATATGCGCTTCCGTGAACGAACAGGTTGTCCATGGAATCCCGGATGGAAGGGTTCTTGAAAACGGTGATATAATAAGCGTCGATGTCGGTTCGAAGTTAAAAGGATATTATGGTGACGGGGCAAGAACTTTCCCTGTCGGTGAAATAAGCGAAGAGGCCGAACGGCTTATAGCTGTTACGCGTCAAAGTTTTTTCGAAGGTTTGAAGTATTGCAAGGTGGGATACAGACTTTCCGACGTATCGCATGCAGTACAAAAATATGTCGAGGAAAATGGTTTTTCCGTAGTAAGGGATTATGTGGGCCATGGAATTGGCACTGCCTTGCATGAGGATCCACAGGTTCCAAATTACGGTCCTCCCGGAAAAGGTCCCAGACTGCTTGCCGGGATGGTTATTGCAATAGAGCCCATGGTAAATGCAGGAACTTTCAGGGTGCAGACCCTCGGAGACGAATGGACGGTTGTAACGGCTGACGGAAAATTGTCGGCGCATTACGAGAATACCATAGCCATAACCGAGGAAGAACCGATTATACTGACTCAACTGTAAAAGAGGTGTCTGAATTGCTGGATACGAAGGAATTGACGATAGGGCAATTTGTAAGATCGAAGGCCGGTAGAGACAAAGGAAGGGTTTTCATAATTGTAGATGTGATCGACGATCAATATGTTTTAGTCGCCGACGGCGACCTGAGGAGAATAGGCAACCCCAAGAAAAAGAAAGTGAAACATCTTGCCAAGTTCAATCTTATAAGTGAATTGATAGTAAGAAGAAACAATCAAAATCTCACTGTAACGAATTTGATGCTCAGAACAGAAATCGACAAACTGGAAACCGACCGGCCCATGGAATAGGAGGAATGCTTCCTAATGGCTAAAGAAAATGCGATTGAAGTAAAAGGCGTCGTCTTAGAAGCTCTGCCGAATGCAACTTTCAAAGTGGAACTGGAAAATGGACATGTGGTTTTGGCCCATATTTCAGGCAAGCTTAGAATGCATTACATTCGGATTTTGCCTGGCGACAAAGTTACAATGGAATTGTCTCCTTACGATTTGACCAGAGGCCGAATCACATGGCGAGGCAAGTGATAGAGGAGGGAAAACAATGAAAGTCAGATCTTCCGTAAAACCTATGTGTGAAAAATGCAAAGTGATAAAAAGAAAAGGCAAGGTCATGGTTATTTGTGAAAATCCCAAACACAAGCAAAAACAAGGTTGATGCTTGTGCTTGGGTTGAGTGAAAGTAATTGTCAATTCAAATAAAAGCGCGGCTGCACTAATGAATTGAAAACAACAACAAACGGATTTAAACAGGAGGTGTACGGTTTAATGGCGAGAATCGCAGGTGTTGACTTACCAAGAGACAAAAGAGTCGAAATCGGCTTGACTTATATTTTCGGCATAGGAAGATCAAGTTCCTTGGAAATTCTTGAAAAGGCTGGAATCAATAAAGATACCAGAGTCAAGGATTTGACAGAAGAGGAAGTCAGCAAGCTAAGGCAAATCATCGTAGACGAGCATCAAGTCGAAGGAGATTTAAGACGAGAAGTTTCCTTGAACATCAAGAGACTCAAGGAAATCGGCTGTTATAGAGGAATACGTCATAGAAGAGGTCTTCCGGTAAGAGGGCAAAAGACCAAGACCAACGCAAGAACGAGAAAAGGTCCAAAGAGAATGGTAGGACGTAAAAAGAAATAGCAAAGGAGGGTTTTGAAACATGGCGAAGAAAGTCCGCAAGACACGTAGAAAGAAACGTGAGAAAAAGCATATAGAACGTGGACAGGCACATATTCAGTCTACATTCAATAATACAATCGTGACACTCAGTGACATGTCCGGCAATGTTATTGCATGGGCAAGCGCCGGAGGACTCGGATTCAAGGGTTCCAGAAAATCCACTCCTTATGCAGCGCAAATGACGGCTGAACAAGCCGCAAAAGATGCTATGGAGCATGGTCTGAAACATGTTGAAGTATATGTAAAGGGTCCGGGAGCAGGAAGAGAAGCTGCAATCAGATCGCTGCAAGCCACAGGGTTGGAAATCAGTTCAATCAAAGATGTTACACCGGTACCGCATAATGGTTGCAGACCGCCCAAACGAAGAAGAGTTTAAGTTAGATTAGGAGGTGAACGTATAATGGCAAGATACACAGGACCGTCATGCAGACTTTGCCGAAGAGAAGGGCAGAAACTTTTTCTCAAAGGTGAAAGATGCTATACTGATAAATGTGCTATGAACAGACGCGCAAAAGCGCCTGGGCAACACGGTGAAGGAAGAAGAAGCAAGCCTTCCAACTATGGGATTCAATTAAGAGAAAAGCAGAAGGTCAAAAGGTATTATGGACTTTTGGAAAACCAATTCAAGCGACACTTCGACAAGGCAGAAAAGCAATCCGGCATAACGGGTGAAAATTTCCTGAGAATACTCGAAACCAGATTGGACAATGCCGTATTCAGAATGGGAATGGCCGCTTCAAGAAAAGAAGCCCGCCAACTCGTTACTCACGGACATTTTACAATCAATGGCAAGAAAGCTACAATACCTTCAATGGTAGTTGAAGTTGGAGATACTATAGCTGTTAAGGACAAAAGCAAATCTTCCGCAAAATTCAAGGCGATAGCAGAAAAATCGGTTAATATTCCGAGCTGGCTTTCAGTTGACCCTGAAAAAATGGAAGGCAAGGTCGTAGCGTTACCCGTTAGAGAAGACATCGATATACCGATTGAAGAACATTTGATCGTAGAATTGTATTCCAAGTAATTAGAATCCGGTAACCCTCGAAATGACAATATGCTAAGAGGGAGGGCATAGAATGATAGAAATTGAAAAACCGAGAATTGAATGTGTCGAAATGTCTGATGAAGGCACGTATGGAAAAATTGTTGTGGAACCGCTCGAAAGAGGCTACGGAATAACCATAGGAAACAGTCTTAGAAGAATTCTCCTTTCGTCTTTGCCTGGAGTTGCTGTCAAGTGGATTAAAATTGACGGCGTACTGCATGAATTTTCAACAGTTGCAGGAGTAAGCGAGGATGTTGTCGATATCATACTCAACCTTAAAGAATTGTCCGCAAAGATTCATTCCGATGAATCGGTAAAGGAAGTAAGGATTGAGAAGAAGGGCCCAGGAATAATAACGGCTGGAGACATCATTGCTGATGCCGACGTCGAAATTCTAAATCCCGACATGTATATCGCAACCATTGACGAAGATGCGGAAATGAACATGGTGTTGGGAATTTCCAGAGGAAGAGGCTATGTATCGGCAGAAGGCAACAAAGACGAAGAAATGCCGATTGGCGTAATTCCGGTGGACTCGATTTATACTCCTGTAAAAAAAGTCAACTACAAGGTTGAAGATACAAGGGTTGGACATGTTACCGATTTCGACAAATTGACTCTCGAAGTATGGACGGACGGCAGCATTAGTCCGGACGAAGCAGTTTCATTGGGTTCAAAGATAATGAATGAACATTTGAATCTTTTCATTTGCTTGACGGAGAGTATCAGCGATGTTGAAATAATGGTTGAAAAAGAAGAAGACAAGAAGGAAAAAGTGCTTGAGATGACTATTGAAGAACTTGATCTTTCAGTTCGTTCCTACAACTGCTTGAAGCGTGCAGGCATCAATACAGTTGAGGATCTCATACAGAAAACCGAGGATGACATGATGAAAGTAAGAAATCTTGGCAAGAAATCCTTGGAGGAAGTTAGAGAAAAACTGATTGAATTGGAACTGGTCCTCAAGCAGGATGATGAATAGACTTCAATAAAGGAGGGATCTTTATGGCTGGATACAGAAGGCTGGGTCGTACGACCGACCACAGGAATCTCATGCTTAGAAATATCGTGACAAGCCTGATAAAGAACGGTCGTATCGAGACAACCGAGGCAAAAGCCAAGGAAGCCAGAAAAATAGCGGAAAAAATGATTACGCTGGCCAAAAGAGGCGACTTGCATGCAAGACGCCAGGCTATCGCTTATATGCTTGATGAAACCGTTGTCAAGAACATGTTTGATGAAATCGCACCTAAATACAGCGAAAGAAACGGCGGTTACACAAGAATAATTAAAATTGGACAAAGAAGAGGAGACGCTTCACCCATGGTTCTTTTGGAACTGGTATAGTCGTCTGATGAGAAACCAAGGGGTTAAGTCATACTTAATCCCTTTTTCATTATTATTGGAAAAAATTGATTATCCTATTGAATCAGATTGAGATAGAGGCAGAA
>CAZEHH010000031.1:6055-16104 GCA_964512505.1 uncultured Peptostreptococcaceae bacterium | reverse complement strand
TCGAGAAGGTAGGCTTTGCCGTCCTTTATGCCCAGGAATGTGAAGTTTTCTTCCATTTCGAGGGTCTGCTCCTCCCCTGTGCCCAGGTCCTGTATGACTAAAACCTTGTTGCCCTCTGTCTTTTGAGGATATACGAGCTTGTTCTCCCAGCTCCATATCAAAGAGGAGGGTGCGTCGTATGCTGCGCTGCAGCCGGGGCATTCCGTTTTAGAGTATCCCTCTATGGCGTTGTAGCTCTTCATCTGGTTGCCGTATATTCCAAGAAGCATTATTTGCGAGTCTCCGTGCCATGTGATTTGCTCTTCTTCTTGGCCGTCACGCATGATTGTCCCTTCCCCGGTCTTGTCAAGCTTTATTGCGGAAAGCATGTCTATGCTCTCTATGAAGCGCGGCTCCCTCGCTTTTTTTACAAGCGCCACAGCCATGCCCGTCTCGGTGTTTATTCCGTATATGTCGGACACGTTGCCCATTTCCGAATACCCTTCCGAGAATATGACCTTGTCGCTTACCCAGTCGAAGTGAAGGTCCATGGGAAGGGTGCCGTCTCCCGCAGAATATATGTGGAAGGGCATTTCGTAGAGCGAGAGCATGGTTCCGCTTTCCATGTCTATCAGCATCAGGCTTGCGGCAGTCTTGCCTATCTCGTTTTGGCTCATGAAGGCCGCCGCGGTTTCGCCTCCGGGCGAAAGGCGTATTCCCCTGAATCTCCATCCCTTTGGAAGCAGATCGGCAAAGCGGCTTTTGAGAGGTCCGCCCTGGTCCGTTTCAACTGTTTGGCCGCTTGTCTCGTCATATATGACCTTGTCGAATGCAAGGTATTCGTTATAGGGGGAGGGCTCGTCGTACTTGTGCAGCATGAGCATTCCGTCCCCGACTCTTCCCGAAAGGTATCTGAAGCCCTCAAAGGCTTCCCCTTCGAGCGTCTCGGCAGTCTGCGCCATGAACTGCGATTTCAGGTCTACAACCTTTATGCTCTGCCTCTCCCCGACATCCAGCCTCCATGAATTGCCTATGCCGAATTCCCCCTGCATCTTAAGCCCTATCATGTCCTCGGCACCGGAGAGGTCTATTTCATAGACTCCTGTCGAGAGGTCCTTGAGCGTCAGTTCAAGCGACTTGTCGTTTTCCCACTCGAAGGACATTTCGGGAACATCCGCCCCGGAATGCAGGGCCATGTTTCCTCGTATGGCTTTCTCTACGCTCGGCATGTTTACAGGGCGCTTGAATGAAATCCTGAAAGCCTTTGTGCCTCTGGTCGTCCAATACTGAGGCTCCGAAAGGGATCCTTCATCTGAAACCCTCTTCATTTCCGCGCTGTTGGGCTCGTATCTGTTTATGTAAAGCGCGACCGGTTCGCGGAGCGTCGCCCCTTCCTCGAAGAATATGTCGCGGCTTACACTTATCTTTATTGATTCGGACTCGATGTCAGAAGGCGGAATGTTCATCCACACCACGGTCCTGTCGACTCCCGCGTATCCTATCCCTGTCCGGTTTATCGTTTCCATGTCTTCGGTATCGACCGAAAAGCCTCCGGGTTTCTCTATGTTGACGGGTTCTGAAAATTTGAATGTGAGGCTTATGTTGCCGGACATGACTTTTGTGCTGCCTGATTTTATGAGTTCGCTGCCGGCAGGCCCGTTAAGGTATATCTCGGGCGGCATCGCCCTCCTGGTGGGCACGGTTTCCGCTTGGGGGGCCGAAGGCTCTTCGGAAGGGCCTGAAAGTCCCATATAGTCTCCCGCAGCAAAAATAAGCAGTGCGACCACAATCACGGTTATCAAAATTCCAATTGCCACTTTTGCCATGTTCATATTATCTCCTCCATTGTTCGTAAAGGCGCGGCGCTTTTTCAAGATACGCACCCCTTTTCATTATAGACTATGTTTCGGGTAAAAGTGTTTCAAAAATATTTCAAAGTTTTTGCAAAGGTACCTTGCATTGCAAGATAGCTTATGTTATTATGTAATTGCTCAAGAATGAAGATGTGACGCAAATGCGATGAAAGGAAGATCTCAAAATGAACATACAATTTAAAAAAGGAGTCTTGGAACTGCTGGTTCTTTCCATCCTCAAGAACCGAGACTGCTACGGATACGAACTGGTAAACGAGATATCAAAAAACATAAGCATTTCGGAGGGGACCATATATCCCCTTCTGAGGCGTCTGACCAAGGATGGGTATTTCGAAACATATCTTAAGGAATCCAATGAAGGTCCGCCCAGGAAGTACTACCGCCTGACAAAACAGGGTGATTCCACCCGGATCGATTTGGAATCGGAGTGGTACGATTTCATAAAGAAGGTAAACAACATTGTAGGAGGCGACAAGACGTATGAATGAAAAAAGGTTTCTTCAATTCCTGGAAAAGGAGCTTTCCGGGATTCCGCAAGAAGAAAAAAAGGATATATTGTTTGACTACAGGGAGCATTTCTCGATGGGCAAGGCCGACGGAAAATCGGAGGAGGAAATAGCCAAGGCATTGGGCAGCCCGACTGCGCTCGCCAGAAAATACAAGGCGGAGTATTATGTGGAAAACGCGGAAAGGAACCGGACTGCCGCCAATCTGTTCAGGGCCGTGCTTGCAACGCTTGGCCTGGGCTTTTTCAATCTCGTGTTCGTTCTCGGTCCCTTCATAGGGCTGTTGGCGATACTCTTCGCGCTCTTCGCCGTATCGGGGGCTGCGGTCATTTCGGGAATAGCCGTGTTTACAGAGGCGGCTTCGCTTCCCTTCGTTTTTGGAAATGCCCATCTTCCGGCATTTGTTGCGGAAAACACGGCGGCTTCGGCCTTCCTTTCAGTCGGGCTCGTTTCCCTGGGATGCCTCATGCTTATTGCTGTGGGATACGTGTCTGTGTGGGTTTTCCGGATCACTCTGAAATATCTTAAACTCAACATAAACATAATTGCAAGGAGGTAGAGAAATGAAAATCGATTTAAAGCGCGCCATGTTTTGGCTTGCCGGCACGGCTGTCATATGTCTTGGAATTTCCTTTTTCCTTTTCAGGCAGGCGGGAGTCGTTCCATCGGACCTTTCCCGTTTCGACTCTTCTTCGGGAAACGGATACTCGAAAATGATAAACGACTCTATGAGCCTCGGAAATGAAACTTATGAAACCATAGAGATAAAAACGGTCAGCGTTCCAGTAGAGGTGGTTCCGACTCTTGGAGTGTTGAAGGCTGAATTGACGGGCAATTTCAAGGCTTCAGACGAACAGTCGATGCCCTATCTGGACGTGTCTGCGACTGACGACGGTCTGTTTATTGAAGTCAAGCATCCGAAAGGGCTTTTTGCGGGAGCAGTGTCGACCGATTCGCTTCTTTCGGTCCAAATACCCCAAGAGAGCCTCGATGAGCTGGGCGTAAAAACAGTGTCCGGAAATATAAATGTGGGCTCGTTCGAAATCAAAAGGGCGAACCTGGGCTCGGTCTCGGGGGCCATAAAGGCGGAGCGCCTGTCCCTTTCTGAAGGCATATTCGAATCCACATCCGGCAACATAAAAATAGGTTCTCTTTCGGGGAGGGTGCTGTCAAAGACCACTTCGGGCAAAATGGACATACGCTTCGAAGAAATCGAAAGCCCCGTATATATGGAAAGCATTTCGGGCAATCTGGATATTTCGATTCCGGAAAACGCCGCATTCACTCTCAAAACTGAAACTGTTTCAGGAAACCTTGTATGCGACGCGCCCTTGACTATAAAGGGTGGAAAGGACGACAACCTTCTTGCCGACATAGGCGGAGGAGGTCCCATTATGGAGATCAGGACGGTTTCAGGCGGCATGAACCTGCATTAGCACTATCTGAAATGCGCTCTTTGTAGTATAATCTAGTAAACCCGCGACAAACAAATACAAAAAGGAAAGTGATTTCATGGACTACCGTAAAGAACTGAAAAACACAAAGAGGCTGGTCGTCAAGCTCGGAACCTCTACATTGACCCATCCGAGCGGAAAGCTCAATTTCGGGAGGATAGACCTCATAGCAAGGATTCTGTCTGACTTGAGAAATAAAGGCCTGGAAATCGTTCTTGTGACATCAGGGGCCATAGGAACGGGAACCATACGCCTGGGAATGAAGGAAAAGCCGAGCGACCTGCCCGGAAAACAGGCGGCCGCCGCAATAGGGCAGGCTGCCCTCATGAGGATTTACGAAAAATTCTTCCAATCCTACGACCAGGTAGTGGCACAGGCGCTTATAACCAAGTCCGTACTGGAAAATCCATTGACTAAGAACAACGCCGAGAACACCTTCAACAGGCTTCTCGAATGGGGAACGATCCCCATAGTGAATGAAAACGACACAATAGCAACAGACGAAATTGAGGCAGGATACAAGGGACGCATGGAATTCGGGGACAACGACACCTTGTCAGCCACTGTAGCCGCCCTCATAAAGGCCGACCTGCTTGTGCTTATGAGCGACATAGACGGCCTGTTCACTGCCGACCCCAGGAAGGACCCCAAGGCAAAGATAGTCAGGATCGTCGAAGAGATTGACGACGAGGTCGAAAAAGCCGCGGAAGGCGCCGGATCGGACTTTGGAACCGGCGGAATGGTGACAAAGATAAGGGCGGCGAGAATATGCAAGAAGGCCGGAATAAGCACGCTTATAATGAACAGCGATTCCCCAGAGCTTCTTTATGCCGCTCTGGACGGAATTGAGATAGGGACACTTTTTCCTGCCAAGGCATAGCTGAGAAAATCCTCAGACAAGCTTCCTTTCAAGCTCAATTGAATCGATGCCGAAAACCCTCACGCTTTCCTCGGGGGTTTTTTCGTGTGCGCATGCGGCGTAGGCATCCACCTCGCTCCTGTCCTTGCGGCCGTGATGGAGCGATGCCGGCCCTCCTATGCATCCGTTTTCGCAAACCATGGTCTCTATGAAGTTGGCATCAAGCTTTCCGATGCTATGCAGCTTGAAGGCCTTCTCGCATTCTTTTATTCCGTCGAAGCAGACCGGCTTGAAGTCGACACCCGGATCCATATTCTTGACAATATCGCCAACCGCACTGGAGAGTCCTCCGCTCCTGGCGAAGATTCGCCCTCCCGAAGAGGCGTTGTTGAGCGGGCTCTCCTCCATGTGGTCGAGCGGAATTTCGGCGGCTTCAAAAATGGCTGCAACCTCCTCGAAGGTCATGACGAAGTCGATATCCTGCGGAAATTCTTCCGCTTCCCCTTTTTTTGCTATGCAGGGGCCTATGAAAACAACCTTGGCCTCGGGGTCTGTCTTTCTTATGAGCCTTGCCGCCGCTATCATGGGAGAAACCGTTTGCGACATGTTTCTGAGCATTTCGGGGTGGTGCTTCTTTACGAATAGAACATACGAGGGGCAGCAGGAATTGGTCATCATGCCTTTCTCCCCTATCTCTCCGACGAAATCCTCCGCTTCCTTGAGAGCCACAAAGTCCGCTCCAAGAGCCGCCTCGACCACGTCGTGGAAACCGAGCTTCTTCAGCGCCGCAACTATGTTTTCTATGCTGTAGCCATAGAACTGGCTCGATATTGCCGGTGCGACAACTGCATAGACCTTTGAGGAAGAATCCTTTCTGGATTCCTTTAGAAGCCCTATCACGTCTGTAACGAAAGATTTGTCCATTATTGCGCCGAAGGGGCATTGGTATACGCAGGCTCCGCAGAGTATGCACTTTTCTTCGTCTATTATGGCCTTTTTGTTTTGGTCTATTGAAATCGCGCCGACCGGGCAAGCCCTTCGGCAGGGCCTCATCACGTCGGAGATTGCGTTGTAGGGGCATGCCTTTCGGCAGGCTCCGCATTCTATGCATTTCTTTGAATTTATGAAGGCCTTGCCGCCTATGTGGACTATGGCATCGACAGGGCAGGCCTCGGAGCAGTAGTGGGCAAGGCATCCCCTGCAAGCCTCGGTAACCACGAAACGGCTTATGGGACATTCGTCGCATGCCGAATCGATGACCTGTATTATGCTGTCACCGCATCCGCTCCCTCCGGCCGCAAGTTTTACCCGGTCCTCTATTATTGCCCTTTCCTTGTATATGCAGCACCTCGTTATGGGCTCCGGCCCTTTGATTATCCTTTCGGGGATGCCCCTTTGCAGCTCCGGGTTTTCGGCATATGCCGCCTTTGCCACCTCTTTCAGCACGCTGTGTTTTATAAGCTGGACGTTGTTTTCGAAGGTTCTCATTTTTTCTCCTTGTTTTCATATGGGAACAAATCCGTATGGGGACTTTCTGCAAAGCCCTTTTCTTTCTATATATACCTGAACGAGACTTCCTTTCCCAGCCGCCTCATTATGTCGGCCAGGCGCTCCACCTCCTGCATCTTAATGCTGAGGTCTATTGGAAGATCCGGATTCTGATGTGCAGGGTTTATGGCCTTGCCCACCCAAAGCGTAAGATTGGTGCAGTCCTCCATAAGCAGCCTTGCCAGCTTTGCCGCCCCGTTGTTTTCCTTGAGTTTTACGGCCTGCCCTTCATTTCCTGAGAGAAAGCCCTTCAGTATCTCGACTGTATGGCGCAGGGTGAGAACGCCCTCTGTCACAAGGTCGAAGCCTTTTATGCTTCCAACCGGAGGAATATCCGGGCTTAGGGTGCCGTAGTCCACGACAATTTCCTCCTTAAGCTCCCTTGCCACTATGTTGGCGGCTGTCCCTCCGCAGATTACCCGCTTTCCGCTGGACTCCACAAGCTCGCGCACCAGCCATCCGTCGACCCGGCAGTCCTCGGGCGGGCCTGTAAACAGATGGAGCGTTTCGGGGCGGCGTATTTTTATCGTCGCGACCGTAGTGTCGTCCCCCGGCTTTTCCATGTAAAGGCAGCTGCACGCCTCAACCAGGTCGTTTGAAATTATCTTGGCGCTTTTTTTGCCTATTCTCCTGTCCAAAAACTCCTTTACCTGGGGCCATTGCCAGCCCAGATTCATGAATCCCCCGACTCCGGCGTGTATGACGCCGTCTGATACGAGCACAAGCGTATCCTCCTCCATCAGCTCGAAGCTGCTCTCCTGTATCGTCTTGCCCGATATGACCAGGCTCTTTCTGGGAAGGTCCTCGTACTTGCCGTTTCTATAAAAGAAAATGGGCGGATTGTCGTATTCCGCTATATATACTTCCCTGTCGCCCTGTATCTTGACTATGGCGAATGTAGAGTATGCCAGTTGCCTCACCTGGCACACGGGAAGGGTCTTTACTATGGTGTCCACTGTTTCATATATGTCGGCTCCCTCCCTCAGCATTGTGGCGGCGATCCTTGTCGTCAGGGTTGCAAGTATGTTGGCCTTTACACCGCTTCCAAGCCCGTCGGCCAGGACGACTATTGTGCTGTCCTCTGTACGCACCACCTCAACCTTGTCACCGCAAAGCTCCTCGCCATGCTTGTTGAGGCTGTCCACAGAAACGTCGGCAAAATATTTCATCAATACCCTCCCCCTTCCTTCTGGGAGAGTTTCTTGAGCTTCATGAGGGTGACCTTGGTCTCGGCAGTGGTTTCCCCGAGGAGGGAAGCTATTTCCTGGGCAACGCGCATTTGCTTGTCTATGACCTTTTGGGCGGCGTCTATCGTATTCTTTTTCATCTCGGATAGTTCCGCCTGGCCTTTCTCCTGGCGCGTGACGTCCGACATTATGCAAAGCACGACTTCCTGCTCCTCGATGTAGAGAACGCTCTCAAGCATAGTCAGACCGTAGTTGGCATAGGTCCTCCTGTGGCTGTATAGGTTCTTCTTCGTTTCAAGCACATTCCGGAAAATTTGCGTGTCCACAAGGTCAGCCATGTCCCTTCCCTTCCACGCCTTGGCGTCTATCTGGAAAACCGCCTCGGCCCTGGGGTTTGCCTCTTTTATCCTGAGTTCCCTGTCAAGCATGAATATTATGTTTGGACTGTTGTCGAATATTATGTTTTTGAGGCTTTCGGCCCTAGCCCTCATGTAGGGAAGGCACATGGACGTTTCGGCCATGCCCTCGAAGACGGCAACCGCCTTTTCCCTGCAGTTTTTGTATCCGCAGGCCTCGCAATTGAGTTCGTCCTTGTCTGTGTACTTCCACATCTGCTGAAGAATTCTTTTTATGTCTTTTTCTTCGGGCTCCGCCTTTTTTACGGGTTTGGGCAAATATGAGGCCGAAATGTCGAAGGCGGCAGGAAACATCTTGTCTCCGTCCTCCCCTATTGCGCTTATTCTTTCCCTGTAATTTTGTATGCATTTTTCCCGGCCGTAATAGTTGGGGGCGGACGAAGGCAATACGGGGCCTCCTATGCAGCTCCCCCTGCAAACGCTTATCTCGACAAAAGCCGCCTCATCCTTTGCGCCCTCAAGGTATTTAAGCATTTCCTCGGCTTCCTCTATTCCGTCGACCTGACGGCAGGAAACAAGGTCCTTAAGGCCTGAGGCTATTCCTCCCTTGAGCGGATATGCCGCTCCCATGGCAGTGCTTCTGCTGTCGAAAGGCATAGGCCTCAAGCCCGGAACGGATATTTCCCTGTCTTCAAGCCACTCCTTGAGCTCCTTGAATGTAAGAACCGCGTCCACCGGGCTTTTGGGGGCTTGGGCCGCTTCTTTCTTCTTGGCTACGCATGGGCCTATGAAAACCGTAAACGCTTCCTTTCCGTAAATGAACTTTATGAGTTCGCAGTGGGCCAGCATGGGTGATTTGACAGGCAGAAGCCTGCCTGCGAGGTCCGGATGGTATTTCTCGATCATGTTGACCGCAGACGGGCAAGAAGACGAAATATACAGGCCGGGGCCCCTGCTCTTTATGATTTGGCGATATGCCCTGGTCACCAGGGCGGCTCCCGATGCCGTCTCCTCGACATGGGAAAAGCCAAGTTTCCTGAGGGCTGATGAAATCTGCTCCGGATTCTTTTCCTCGAAAACGCCTGCGAAGGAAGGCGCAATGCTCGCCACCACTTCCCTGCCCTCTGAAATCGCCTTTCTTATGTTGAAGAGGTCGCTCTTGACCGAAATGGCCTGCTGCGGGCAAATTGTCTGGCAGTTTCCGCAGAATATGCACCTGTCCTCTACAACCTCCGCCCGGTCGTGGACCATTCTTATGGCCTTGGAGGGGCAGGCGCGCAAGCATTTGTAGCAGTTGTTGCATTTTTCCTTGTCTATCTCGAACAGGTTCATTTTTACTCCTCCATTTCCTTTGCCTTGGCAAGGACATGGTTTTCAAAAAAGTCCCCAACCGTTTCTTTCCTTACGGAATAGATCTTTCCGTCAAACTGGACAGAAACTGCTTTGGTGCACTGCCCAAGGCAAAAGGCGGCCTTGACCGTTATCTTTTCTTCCATCCCTTTTTCCTCGACCAGCTTCTCCATAGCCCTTATCACATCGTAAGAGCCCTTCAGGTGGCATGCGCTTCCGACACATATGCTTATTTCCATGGCTTCTCCTTTTTTGTTATATTTTTAACAATCTCTTTCAAAAAAATGTATCTTCAACCCGAAGCGTTTCGCCGTCTGCAGGCTGAAGATAATAAAAATTATTACGAGGAGTTGCTTGAAAAAGATTTATCATTTAGCTTGTATACAATATACTATATCCAATTAATATTGGCAAGCCTTTTTCTATAAATTATATTAATTATTTATTAATTTATTAATTTATAATTTTAGGAAATCGAAAGCCCCCCGTATTCATCCAGATGCTTCCGGGAGGCTCGACAATAATGTCTTCTATTTTTGTCCTTCTTCCACTTCTGAAACTATTTCCTTCAAGGATGCCGCCAGTCCGGCAAGGCTTTGTATTTCGGACGGTATTATAAGTTTGGTGGCTTTCCCGTCAGCCACTTTGGCAAGGGCCTCAAGGCTCTTTATGGATATCACCATGTTGTCGGGCTGCGCCGCCTTGAGCATTTTAAGCCCTTCGGCTGTTGCGCTTTGAACCTTCAGTATGGCTTCCGCCTCTCCCTCTGCCTCGCGTATTGCAGCCTCTTTTTTGGCCTCCGCGTTTAGTATGGCGGATTCCTTGTTTCCTTCGGCTACAAGTATCACAGACCGCTTCTCTCCCTCTGCCCTCAGGATGGATTCCCTTCTGCCTCGCTCGGCCTTCATCTGCCTCTCCATGGCGTCCTGGATCTCT
>CAZEHH010000031.1:0-5955 GCA_964512505.1 uncultured Peptostreptococcaceae bacterium | reverse complement strand
TTCCCTTCTGCCTCGCTCGGCCTTCATCTGCCTCTCCATGGCGTCCTGGATCTCTTCGGGCGGCATTATGTTCTTGAGCTCAACGCGGTTGACCTTTATTCCCCAGGGGTCTGTCGCCTCGTCGAGTATGCTGCGCATTTTGGTGTTTATGACATCCCTCGATGTGAGGGTCTGGTCAAGCTCGAGCTCGCCGATTATGTTACGCAGCGTCGTTGCGGTAAGATTTTCGATCGCGCTCATTGGGTTCTCGACTCCGTAGGCGTATGCCTTGGCATCCGTTATTTGATAGTATACAACGGTGTCTATCTGCATGGTTACATTGTCCTTGGTTATTACGGGCTGGGGCGGAAAATCTATCACGTGCTCCTTGAGCGAAACTTTGCCCGCTATGCGGTCTATGAGCGGAAGCTTGAAGTGCAGCCCCACCTCCCATGTTCCGTTGTATCCTCCCAGCCTTTCAATTACGTATGCCCTCGCCTGCGGAACGATCCGTATGTTTGGCACTATGAGCGCCAGAACCAGCAAAAGCATTACGACTGTTGTTATGAATTGCGCCATTTCAATTTCCTCCTTGTATGTTCTTCGGTTTGACGATCACCTTGACTCCTTCGACTCCGGCGACCACCACTTCAGTCTTTTCCTCGATTTCTTCACCATCTTCTGAAACGGCTGTCCATATCTGTCCCTTTATTTTCACCTGTCCCGTCTCATGGGGGAGAATCCTTTTCTTTACCAGTCCATTTTGTCCTTTGAGTTCCGACACGTTGGTCTTCTGCGCGCCTATTTTAAGATACTCCTTTGCAATGGGACGTGTAAAATAAAGCAGAACTATCGAAACCACAAAAAACACAGCCGTTTGCATGTAGAAATTCAACCCTATGGCCGATGCGGCTATAGCTGCTACCGCCCCCACAGCAAACCAGATTGTAGCAAGCCCGAATGTTATCGCCTCTATGACGGCAAACACCACAGCCGCTCCAATCCAAAACCAAATATCCGTTATGAATCCAAAAATGGCTCTCGCCTCCCTTCTCTATAGGGTTTAAATACCCTCTTTTCGCTGAAACTATCCCATCAGTCGCTTGTTTGTTTTTCAATTTTTCTCCAATGCTATAGATGGAATGGAATTCCTGTTTCCTTCGATTCGGAATATGCAGGCACGTCAATGCCTGATTCGCTTTGACTGTCACTGCAAAATCATCCCCTTTTGCCAAGCTTTTGCCTTCTCTTGGATTCTATCAAAATTTTTAACGCAAATATTTACGGAATGGTTTCAAAATGTGCCCGACTTGTAATATACTGTAATTGATATACTTTGAAATTCGATTAATTAAGGAGGCCCTTCTTTATGGGGAAATACAGCAATTTGTTCATTGAATACTCTTTGATTGGCATTTTTCTTATAATATCTTCGGGAATAGTTCTGGCATCACAGAACATACTGCCGTGGGGAGACTCGCTTCTTTACAGATTCGGCATTTTTACGCTGGCGGTTTTATTTGCGCTGACCTATTCCTTTCTATATACAAGGCACCTTCTCGAGTCCTCGGACAAAAAACTGTCCCGTTCCAAAAAGGAAAACGAAAAGCTTATAGAAAACGCCCAGGTCCAGGACAGGATAATTGCGCTCACCCACGATCTCATGGATGTGCAGACCACGGAAAACGCGTTCGAAAAAATTCTCGAATACGCGATCAGTTCCATAAACCACGCCGTGGTAGGAAGCATAATGCTGGTAGGCGACGACAACAAGCTTTCCTTTGCGGCCTCCAAAGGCTACAACGCAGAAGCCCTTTCGAGCATAAAGATGGACATCGAAGAAACCTTCCTTTGGCAAAAGACAAACGGAAAAATAAATGGTCCTGTAATCGTCGACAATTCACATGATTTCAGCAAGTCCATAGTGGACCCTGAAATTTTCAAGGCGTTCGAAAAAACCATAGACCTCTGTTTCGAAAGCACCATGAGCTCTCCCATTTTTATCGACGGGAAGCTCTACGGAATGATAAATGTCGACAGCACACGCAAGAACGCATTCGACGAGGATTCCCTCCATTTCATGAAGTATTTCACGACCCAGGCGGAGTTTGCGATAAAGAACCGAAACCGCATAGAAAATTTTTACTACCTGTCCCGTTTCGACTCTCTCACAAACGTTTACAACAGGCGATATTTCAGGGACATTGTGAAGATGGACATACAAAAGTCGACCCGCTACCCAATAACATTCCTCATTGTACTTTTCGATCTTGACGGACTTAAGCGCATAAACGACACTTACGGCCATTTGGCCGGAGACAGATGCCTTTCATATTTCGCGGGCGAGCTCAAGAAGCTTGTCCGTAAGCAGGACATACTTGCCCGCTACGGCGGCGACGAATTCATCGCAT
Source organism: uncultured Peptostreptococcaceae bacterium (assembly GCA_964512505.1). Classification (GTDB taxonomy): domain Bacteria; phylum Bacillota; class Clostridia; order Peptostreptococcales; family BM714; genus BM714. The sequence continues at coordinate 3,565 of CAZEHH010000031.1, read as the reverse complement.
CCTTCTATCTTTGCGATTGGAAAGACCTGGTCGTCAGGATAGAGGAATTCCGCGAGTATTTCAAGGCCCACCCCTGCAAATTCGATGATGTCGAAATCCCGTTGTCGTTCAGCTACGGAATTTCGGAATTCCCGCAAGACGGTGAAACCTATTTGGACTTGATAAAAAAGGCGGACGAACTCATGTATGCGGCAAAAAAAGAGTACAAGCAGCTCAGTTTTCTGAATGAAAATACCGATTCACCAGAATAGAGGCAATTCCCATTGCCGCAAAGAGGATTTCCATGGAAAACCTGTCGGCGATGAAGCCGAAAAGGGGAGCAAGAACTATCATGAAAACCGACTTCAATTGACTGTCAACGGAAAGAGCCGTAGCTCTTTCCGTTTTTTTCATGAGGTCCCCCGACACATCGACAAAAAGCGGCCTCCTTGCATCCTTAAGTATGTACAGCAGGAAGAATACCGCTATTGCCAGGAATTTTTGTCCTTTCCATACTGCAAATGCGGCGACAAGGGCTCCAATTCCCATTATGTCGAACAAAACGTCCATTAGCAGTTTTGAAGCGGCAAATTTTTTCAGGCGGTAGACATTGCGGGACGCAAGCGCGCTGAAGATATAGAAAACACCGTATGTTATGCCCAGATAAACCTTCAATGCGTCTTCGGTTCCGGCTCCCGACATCCCGATTGCAATCCCCCCCAGGAGGATGACTTCGAGTATAGGCTGTATGTAGTCCTTGATGGACTTGAATATACCGTCGAAAAGCGATGAGCTCAAAAGTATCTTCCTAAGGGCTCTGTTGCCGAATATGCTTTTCAGGCGGACCAGGCTGCCTTTGTAGAAGCCCGACAAACTTATTTCGCTTTCCTTGCGCTCGTCAAGATATGACGGATATGTGCTTATGAGAAAAAAGTCCAGCAGATATGGCATAACGCTGAAAAGGAATATCCACCTCATGGCAGGGACATTCAGAATAAGAGCAACCGAAAGAAATGCGGACACGGCAGAACCCAGAAGCGAAAATGACCTTGTCCTCCCGTAGACATAAGTCTTGTGGTCGAACCATCCCATGCGCTCAAGATAGGAATATATCATTGCCTTGTGGGTTCCCGAGCGGAAAGCCTCCCCCAGTCCGAAAAAAACCATGGCAAGGGTTAAAACGGCAAAGCCCCTTCCCGCGAAAAAAAGCCCGAAGGAAATTATGTAGAATATGAAGCAGACCATGAGCTCCTTCTTCTTTCCGTATGTGTCCGCTATTATGCCGGACGGAACCTCGAATATGTATGTCACGGCCTCCCTCACGGAATAGAGTATTCCTATCGAAAAAAGGTTCAGTTTCAGCGACAATAGGAATATGACAAGGTAGGGCTCGAAGAACCTTAGGTTCTTGAGGAATCCGTAAAGGCAAAATTTCCATATCATCTTGTCTTTTTTCATTTCGTTTGACGTGGCCCGATCTATCGGCATGGGAACAGTCCTTTCATCATATGCCTTCCAAATTCTCATTACTTACTATTATACCCTTGTTGCCGCATAATATGACAGCAAAAAAAGGGACGCCTAAAAAGGCATCCCCAGTTGCGAATCTATTTTTTTAGAAGTTTCTTCTTGTTCAAATATTCTTCTTCCGAAATTTCACCCAAGGCGAATTTCTCGTCAAGCAGATCCAATGCATTGCTCGAGCGTACAGCAGTTGCGGAAGACTTCTTCACAAGCCAATAGACCAGTATTGCCGCGAGAACAAGTCCCAATATAAGCATAAAACCACCTCCATAAAGACCGTGTGGCCAATATCCAAAATATCTCATGGTGTGCATCCCTCCTTTGTATATATAGCATAAGCATCATATGTGAAGGTTATGTGACGAAAAAGAAATAAGGGTGAACAAAAACCTATTGACAAAAATAAGTCACACGGTATAATCATATTAGAATATTCTAATATGATTATAGAGGGGGTTTTTATGACAGATACTTTTTACAATAAATCGTCGGGAGTCTTCAAGGCCCTGGCCCATCCGACAAGGCTGAGGATTTTGGAGATTCTGAAAGAACAGGAAGAATGCGTTTGCAAAATATACGAGGCTCTCGACCTTGAGCAGTCCAATGTTTCCCAGCACCTCAAGGTTCTCAGGGACAATGACATTTTGAAGACCCGGCGAGAGGGCCCCATGATAATGTATCGCATAAGCCGCCGTGAAATAATCTCGATGATTGAAGAGTCGGAGAAATTTTTAAAGGGCATACTTGACGAGACATATGAGGGACTGAAAGGAGTTTGATGATTTGCTTCAGAATTTTTCGAATTACATTGTAGAGGAAATAATGGGACTCGATTTGAGTTCGAGAGTGGGAGACAGCGTAAATTTCTTCATTTACGACTCCTTGAAAATTATTTTGCTGCTGACCGTGATGATTTTCACCATTTCATTCATAAGGAGCTATTTCCCTCCCGAGAAGGTCAAAAGCATATTGTCCAAGTTCAATGGATTCATAGCCCATTTCATGGCGTCGGTGCTGGGGGTCCTTTCCCCTTTCTGATCATGCTCTACTGTCCCTATATTCATAGGGTTTGTGGAATCGGGAATTCCGCTTGGAGTTACATTTACATTTTTGGTCACATCACCGATTGTCAACGAAATCGCTCTCGGTTTTCTATTCATCAGTTTCGGCCCCAAGATAGCCCTTCTTTATACGGGCGCCGGAATGGCGATAGGAATCGTCTCGGGCATGATAATCGAAAAGCTTCATCTTGAGCATCTGGTGATGGAATACGTTTACCAGATCCACTCGAAAAAAGTCGCAATTGCGGAAATGACACTCAAAGACCGCGTGTCCTTCTCTTTTGACGCAGTCAAGGACATCGTGAAGAAGGTTTGGCTTTATATACTGATAGGAATCGGTTTGGGCGCCATGATACATGGATACGCGCCTCAGGAATTTTTGGTGAAATACGCTGGACCCAACAATCCCTTCGCAGTATTCATGAGTGTTGTTCTGGGAATACCGCTCTATTCGAACGCAGTTGGAACAATCCCAATCGTGGAGGCCCTCATAAACAAGGGAGTCGGAGTGGGAACCGCTCTGGCATTCATGATGAGCGTTGTGGCGCTGTCGCTGCCTGAAATGATTCTACTGAAGCAAGTCATCAAGCCAAAGCTGATTGCCATATTCGTTGGAATCACAGGCACATCAATCGTATTGGTAGGTTATTTGTTCAATTGGATATTGTAAAGACAGCCTGCAGCTGGCAGTGGGCAGTTTGCAGTAAAAGATTAAATACAAAAAATTAAGAACAAAAACTAAAAAGGGACAGACATTTTTGAGTCCATTTTGGGAACATGTTCAGCAAATTGCTTGTCGATAAAAAGAAGAACAGCGGGCAGCATGCAACTGGCAGATGTCAGATGTCAGATATCAGATATCAGTTGTCAGTAAGAGCAAAAGCAAAAGATAAAAGACAAAGACAGCTGGCAGTGGGCAGGAAGAACAGCTTGCAGCAAGCAGTGGGCAGTTTGCAGTAAAAGATTAAGAACAAAAGCAAAGATAAGAGCAGTAGTAAGTT
>CAZEHH010000030.1:0-16990 GCA_964512505.1 uncultured Peptostreptococcaceae bacterium | reverse complement strand
GGTTTTACTTTGAGACTCTAAGGTTGACCTCGGTCTCCACAATTACAGTATTCCTCTACACTTCGCCCGCATTCATAGCCGTAATGGCGTATTTCATTTTTGGGGAGATTTTTGATTGGGGGAAGGGAATCGCCTTGATTTTAAGTTTCGGCGGATGTCTTCTTGTAAGCACCGGAGGGGATTTGGGCAACCTTGTATTGAACTCGCCCGGAATATTGAACGGACTGGGAGCGGGCGTAACGTATGCGGTTTTTACAATCATGTGCAAATATTTGTCCGACGACTACAATGAATTCACAATAATATTTTATGCGATGGTTTTCGGATGGATATTTTTCCTGCCCTTTTCTCAAATCGGCGGTATACTGGATATGGAATGGTCCGCCGGTATGGTCGGAACTGCCTTGATGCATTGGCTCATCCCAACGGTCATAGGCTACAGCATATACATAAAGGCATATACATATGGAATAGAATCTTCCAAGGCCGGCATTCTTGCCTCCATGGAGGTTGTATTCGCGGCATTTCTTTCTTTTGCGGTTTTCGGGGAGACGATGGGTGTGGTAAAGATTGTCGGGATTTTGTTGGTGATGTGCGGAGCCTCGGTCTTTGCAGTCAAACTGAAAATGGAAAATCCGGGGAGAATTGAAGAGTCTCCCGCTTCCGGAGTATCTGAGAATTGAAGGAGGGAAAAAATGAACACTCTTATTGTTTACGCATCGAAGCATGGTGCGACTGATAGGGCCGCTAAAAAGCTTTCGGAAAAATTGAGCGGGAATGTCGACTGCTTCAATCTGAAAAAAAATATTCCGGAATCTTTGGACGGATACGAAAGAGTCGTGCTTGGGACTTCGGTATATGCAGGAAAGCTGCACAAGGAATTTGTTGACTTCATTGAAATAAACGAGCACAAGCTCAAGGAAAAGGAATATGCTTTCTTTGTCTGCTGCGGGTTTGAAGAGAAGGCAGAGGCTTACCTGAGGGAAAACATTTCGGATGAGGTTGTTGACAAAGCGTTGTTTGTAAGATATTTCGGCCAGGAGATAGTCTGGAAAGAAATGAAGCTGTACGAGCGCGCGGCCTTGAAAATGGTGGCAAAGGTGAAAAGCGACGTCCACGACATAAGGGAAAGGGACATAGAGGAAGCTGCGGATGTTCTAAACGCATTCTAAAGCGGCAGCTCTTCAAGAAATAATGGAGGTAATTTTATGATATTCAGCAGGGACATGGTATACGTAACGGGTGTTTCAAAGCCTTCGAGCAACGATCCCATAACAAGCACTTACGACTGCCTTTTCGTTGGCATAGTCGTGGACAGGGAGACCGATGAAATTGTTGAAATGACTTGCAACACCGTAAAAGAGGTCACTTGTCATTTTTTGAGGTCCATAATGGTCGGCTACAATGTGGTTGACGAGATTGACGAGATGGTGGATGAAATAAACGAGAGGTTTCTTGGAATGGCTCAAAAGGCGGTTGTTGCAGCTCTTAAAGAAGCCAGGAACAAATACATCATGGCATTCAAGGCTGGAAAAAAATGAATGAAGATGATATAATAAACGCAATCAAATAACGTTTTATTGGCCGGTATTCCGATTGAAAGTCGGCTTACCAAAGCGGATAAGACCCGGATGGCTCTAAAAAGTGCATCGGGTCTTTATTTTTTGAAAAAGTAAAAAGGAGTGGTTATATGAATTTTGAAACGGCTCATCCAAGAGAAATCAGAGAAATAATAAAAGAGAACGGCTATCTTTTTCCTACAGCCGGAATAGCAAGGGGCTATGCGCAGGGAAATCTTGTGGTATTGCCCAAACACCTGGCATACGATTTTTTGCTTTTCGCATTCAGAAATCCGAAGCCATGTCCCATACTCGATGTAACGGAGGCAGGGGAAAGGGTTTTCAGGAAGGCGGCCCCGGGAAGCGATATAGTGCATGATTTGCCAAAATACAGAATATACAAAGAAGGCGTGATGACTGACGAGGTCACGGATTTGGAAGAGTACTGGAGAGACGATTTTGTAGCGTTTCTTCTAGGCTGCAGCTTCACATTCGAATCGGCGCTCATCGAGGCCGGAATAGGAGTGAGGCACATAGAATGCGGATGCAATGTGCCCATGTACAAGACAAACATAGAATGCGAAAAGGCGGGAATATTCCAAGGTCCCGTTGTCGTAAGCATGAGGCCCCTCAAGAGCGAGGATGCAATAAGGGCAGTGCAGATAACATCCAGATACCCGGGTGTCCATGGAGCGCCTATACATATAGGAGCGCCTGAGGAAATAGGGATAAAGGATATAACAAAGCCTGATTTTGGAGATGCGGTTCCCATAGCGCCGGGCGAAGTTCCGGTCTTCTGGGCTTGCGGAGTGACTCCGCAGGCTGTGGCAATGGAAGTCAAGCCTGAAATAATGATTACGCATGCTCCCGGATACATGTTTGTCGCGGACATAAAGAATACGGAACTGGCAGTATTTTAAGGGGGATAAACAGCATGAGAATCGACTTGAACAGCGATCTTGGTGAAAGCTACGGAAGATACACATTAGGAATGGACGGAGAGGTCCTAAGGCATATTACATCTGCGAACATAGCATGCGGCTTTCATGCCGGAGATCCGCTCGTTATGGAAAATACTATAAAAGCGGCTGTTGAAAACGGAGTTTCAATTGGAGCGCATCCGGGATTCCCAGACCTCAACGGATTCGGAAGGAGAAAGATGTTCATGTCTCCCCAAGAGCTCAGGGCTTGCATATTGTATCAGGTCGGAGCATTGAAATCCATGGTTGAAGCCTGCGGAGGCTCTTTAAACCATGTCAAGCCTCACGGAAGCATGTACAACATGGCGGCGAAGGATTATGAAATGGCGCTGGTTATTGCAAAGGCGGTCAAGGACATCGACCATAGTCTCATCCTGGTGGGCTTGGCCGGCTCGATGCTTGTGAAGGCGGCCAATGATGAAGGCTTGCCTTCGGCTGGCGAAGCCTTTGCCGACAGGGCTTACGACAATGATGGTTTTCTGATCCCGAGAAGCGTTGACGGTTCTGTTATACACGATGAGAATGTTGTCGTGGACAGGGTTGTATCGATGATAAAGAACGGCAGCATAAAGTCTTTTTACGGAAAGGAAATAAAGCTGGAAGCGGAAACCATATGCATACATGGAGACACCAAAGAGGCTCTGATATTCGCAGAGAGGCTGAGAAAAGAGTTGTCCGGCAAAGGCATAAGAATTCAGCCTTTGGGCTAATGACAAGGACAGCAAAGGACGGTAGGAATGAAAATTGAAATGAAAGCATCTGGAGACAGCGGATTGATTCTTGTATTCGGGGATTCGATAAGCATGGAAACAAACAATAGAATAAGATTGGCGGCAGCGGAAATTGAAGCGCAGGGAATAGAAGGAATCATGGAATTGGTTCCGGCATACTGTACTATTCTTGTCGTATACGACCCTCTCAAAATCGGATTCGAGGAATTGAGGAAGCGTCTTGAGTTTTTGGAAGAATCCACGGGAGATGTTTCGGCTCTTGCCGAAAAAAGGAAAAAATGTGTTTTGCCTGTTTGCTATGGCGGACAGTACGGTCCCGACTTGGAGCATGTTGCAATTCACAAGGGTCTGACAACTCAAGAAGTTGTGGAAATTCACAGTGATGCAAACTATATTGTGTACATGATAGGATTCACTCCGGGTTTTCCGTATCTTGGAGGAATGGATGAAAGAATAGCAACTCCCCGCCTGCTTTCGCCCAGGGAGAAAATACCCGCCGGTTCGGTTGGGATTGCAGGAAGCCAGACCGGAGTCTATCCGATGCAAAGTCCGGGAGGGTGGCAGATAATAGGAAGAACCCCTATCCGCCTTTTTGATCCGGAAAGGGAAAATCCCGCCCTTCTTTCAGCCGGAATGGTTGTGAAATTCAAGCCTGTAGATGAAAAAGAGTATTTGGAGATTGAAAAGCTAATAGATGAAGGGATTTATGAATTCGAAATTCTTAATGAAGGGGGAGAGGCCTGTGAAGAAAATCAGAATTGAAAATCCGGGCCTGCTCACCACCGTTCAGGATCTCGGAAGATACGGTTTTCAAAAGTACGGCGTGAGCGTGTCTGGTGCAATGGATTCGTACTCGATGCAGCTGGCAAACATGCTTGTGGGGAACTCGCCAGGCGAGGCTGTTCTTGAATGCACGCTTGCAGGTCCGGCAATTGAATTTTTGGATGAATGCGTTTTCTCTGTTGCCGGTGCAGACATGCGCCCTTTGCTGGGCGGAAAAAGGTTGCCCAACCACGGCTCCTTCAAGGCTGCCAAAGGGGATGTCCTTAAGCTGCAGACGGCGGAAAGCGGAATGAGAGCATATGTATCGTTTGCAGGCGGAATAGCTGTGAAGCCTGTTATGGGCAGCAAATCGACTTATTTGAAAGCGGGCTTCGGAGGATTCGAGGGACGAAAACTCAAGAAAGGCGACTGCCTTGAAATAGGAGATTCGGATTTTGAATTCGAATCATGCTATGTTCCGGAAGCGGATGCATGCTTTTGCGGGGCAAAAGAAAAGATTAGGGTTGTTCTTGGCCCCGAAAAAGAAATGTTTTCGGACGAAGGGATAAGAACCTTTTTGGGAAGCGGGTTTGAACTGTCAAACCAGTGCGATCGAATGGGATACAGGCTTGCAGGACCGGTGGTAAGGCATTGTGACGGAGCCGACATACTTTCAGGGGGGATAACCCTTGGCGCTGTCCAGGTGCCGGGGCACGGCCATCCTATAATCATGATGGCCGACAGGCAGACCGCTGGAGGCTATTCGAAAATCGCCAATGTGATAACCGTAGACATAGACCGACTGGCCCAAATGAAGCCGGGAGAAAAAATATGTTTTGAAGAGGTCGATCCGGTTGAGGCGCAGGAATTGCTTGAGTGCAGACAGAAAAAACTGGATGAAATCGAAAGAGGAATAAGGCAGGGGAAAATGACCTATGGATTGCCTAAGGAATACAATGTGCGGCTGGGCGGCAAAAATTACGAGGTCTCGGTGAGAGAGGCGATCGGAGAATGACGGGGGTCGGGATGAAAAAAGATTTGGGACTTGAAATGAATTCGACAATCAGAAAAGGCATAGAGAAAAGAGGGCTTGAGGATATTTTCTTCCCCGAAGACTTGGAACTTTCGGCAAGGTCAGTCAACAAAGCCGATTCCGTAATGATAATTACAGGTTTCTGCGTAAAATCCGCTATGGCGGGTGAAACCGACGGTCCCCTGGGAGCTGTTTCGCTGGCTGGCGCTCTTAAGTCTTTGGGCAAAAAAGTTGTAATAGTAACCGATGAATTTTCGCTTGGGATTATAAGTGCGGGGCTTAAGGAAAGACAAGTCGAGGCATCCCTGGAAAGTGTGAAGAAAGGTGAAGAATCAATCCTATCCAAAACCCTCATCGACAAATACAAGCCCGACCACATTGTTTCGATAGAGAGAACCGGGAGGTCGTCGGACGGAAACAGCTATTCAATGAGGGGCGAGGTTTTAAACGACATAATTCCCCAATTGGATGATTTCTTTTTTGAAGCTCGAAAAAGGGGCATAAGAACAACTGCAGTCGGCGACGGCGGAAATGAAATAGGAATGGGCAAGGTCAAGGGGCAAAAGAGAAAAAAGATCTACTTGGGTGAAACCATATGGTGCGAGACGCCTTCCGATTATCTTATAGCGGCAAGCGTCTCCAATTGGGGAGGGCATGCATTGGCGTCATTCATAGGCGCACTGAACGGCAAACTGCTCCTCCATGACAGGGAAAAGGAAAAGGATGTTTTGAAAAGCATAGTCGAGGCAGGTTCGGTCGACGGGTGCACAAGAAAAAATGAAATGACTGTTGACGGTTTGAGCCTTGAAAAAAATCTTGAAATCATTGATGAACTCAGAAGAATCGTGAAAGAATACTTGCAGTAAATATAAATTAAACCCCGGCTTATGCCGGGGTTTAATTTATGCATTAAAACGAACAAACCAATACAAAATAGCAATAAATGTTCGTGAAAAGTGCATTATATGTGAAAATATTAAAAAATAATAAAAAATATTTCGTAAAAGCATTGACATGCAGTCCGAATGGTCATATAATTCTGAACTATATTAAGTATACAAAATACAGAAAAACAATAGAACATAAAAACAAAAAGACGATGAAGGGAAGAGTAATCTCAATCTGAACTCAAGCGAGCCGGTGATGGTGCGAGACCGGCGGGAGGATTGTTTTGAAGAACATCCCGGAGTCTCTGACCGAAATGAAAAGAGTAGGCTCAGACGGAAAGGGACCGTTATATCCCAAGAGTATGAATGCTATGCATTTGTACTTGCAAGCAGGCTTTAAAGCAATTGAGGTGGCACCGCGGGAGATGACCTTTCGTCCTTATGACAGGGATGATGGGTCTTTTTATATTCAAATCAAACAAAGGACAATGAAAAGGAGTGATTTTATGGAAGGCTTGACTATGACGGCAATTGACACAATGTGGGTTCTCATTGCGGCGGCACTTGTATTTTTTATGCAGGCGGGTTTCGCTTTGGTGGAGGCAGGTTTTACAAGATCGAAAAATGCGGGAAACATCATAATGAAAAACCTCATGGACTTTTCCATAGGGTCTATCATGTATTGGGTTCTGGGTTTCGGACTGATGTTTGGAATCACCAACTACGGATTCTTCGGATCCTTAACACTTTTTTCAGCAGGTGATTTTTCGCACCTGGGCCTTGGAATCCCTACTGAGGCTTTCCTGATCTTTCAAACGGTATTTTGCGCCACGGCAGCAACCATTGTATCCGGAGCAATGGCGGAAAGAACCAAGTTCCCAGCGTATTTGATTTTCAGTTTGTTCATCACATCGATCATATATCCGGTGGTAGGGCACTGGACATGGGGCGGAGGATGGCTTTCTGAAATGGGCTTCCATGATTTCGCAGGATCGAGTGTAGTCCACGGACTTGGAGGCATGGCTGCTTTGGTCGGAGCTTACATGCTCAAGCCGAGAATCGGAAAATACGATTCGTCGGGCAAAGCAAAGACGATACCCGGCCACAACATGATTATGGGAGCATTGGGAGTTTTCATACTCTGGTTTGGCTGGTTCGGGTTCAACCCCGGGTCGACACTTTCCGGAATGGCGTTTGAAGACATTTCACACATATTCATGACGACAAACCTTTCGGCGGCAATGGCTGCCACATCGGCAATGCTTTTCACATGGATAAAGTGGGGAAGGCCGGACGTTGGAATGACACTCAACGGAGCTTTGGCAGGGCTTGTAGGGATTACGGCAGGAACGGATGCGGTCAGCTTGGTCGGCGCCGCGTCAATAGGACTTATTTCAGGGGTTTTGGTTGTATTGGGGGTAGAATTCATAGAGAAAGTGCTTAAAATAGACGATCCTGTAGGAGCTTCCGCAGTCCACGGAATATGCGGATTTTCGGGAACGGTTCTTGTAGGGATTTTCGCGACCGACGGAGGCCTTCTATATGGAGGAGGAACCGACCTTTTGCTTACGCAGACAATCGGAGTTTGGTCGATAGCGATATGGACGCTTGCAACGACCTTTGTGCTTTTCAAGACAATTGACATGACGATCGGATTGAGAGTCGGTGAAGAAGAAGAAAAAGTCGGACTGGACCTCAAAGAGCACGGCATAAGCAGCTATGGGGATTTCAAAATAAAAAATGCTGTTTGATTGATGCGAACGAAGTTGAATATTCGCGGATAAGATTCTAGAATTCGGATGTTTCAAAATAAAAAGGCCCGGCTGATGCCGGGTCTTTTTAATAGAAATCAATTGCTTGACGGATATGATAAAATATAAATAGGAGTAGGGGGTATTTAAAACCTGATTTTGCATTACAGACGCAAATTACAGCGTTTCGATGCTTTGCGAGTGTAAATTGGATTTTTTCAATATACAATTAAAACAAATACAGACCGTATGAAGGAGATGATGAAATGTCTACCCATGAAGAAAAAACCGGTTTCATTCAATTCATGAAAGAATTTTTTGGAGCTGCAACTGATTTTCACAGAAAATCGAGGTCTATACTTGACAAGGAAGCCGCAGAGCAGATGGACAATTTCATGTTGATTTGTTTTGCCGACAATTTGGGAATCCCCATTCCCACAAGCTATTACACATTGGAGCTATTGCCTTATTTGGCCGAGGACTTGGAAAAGTGGCAGAGAAGGATGATGGGCAGAAAATCGATTTGGCAGGAAAAATGGGGAGACTGGGATCTTGACGCATAGAAACAATTTGAGCGAGGAGGATGTTGATGAATAAAATTGTGTTTTTTGGAGGAAAGGGCGGCGTCGGAAAAACAAGCTGTTCGGCAGCTTTTGCAGCATACACGGCTAAACAGGGAAAGAAGACACTGATTGTGTCGACGGACCCTGCCCACTCGATTTCGGATATTTTTGAGATGCCTATAGGAATGGACACTACTCATATTCGCGACAATTTGGATGGAATTGAAATCGATGCCGAGCATGAGAGTGAAAAGTACATCGAAGGAGTCAAAAGAAGCCTCGGCAAGGTAATAAGTCCGGTTATAATGGAAGAGATAAACAGGCAGCTTGACGCTTCCTCAATTTCACCGGGAACTCATGAGGCTGCTGTATTCGATAAAATGATAGAAATTATCGTCGAGAAGTCAGGCGATTATGATCAAATAGTTTTTGACACGGCACCCACAGGGCATACAATCAGGCTGTTCTCGCTCCCGGAACTTTTGGGAGTTTGGATAGATTCTCTTTTGGCAAAAAGAGAGCGGGCATTGGAAATATCCCAGATGACAAAGTCGGTTGACAGAGGGTCGAAAGCTTATCTCGACCATGACCCGATCCTTAAGATTTTAAACAGAAGAAAGACAAATATGGAGAAGGCGCGCGAAATTATGATAGACGACAAGAAATTGGATTTCATTTTTGTGCTTAACGCCGAAAAACTTGCAATAGAAGAAACGAAAAAGGCGATTGACATATTGAAGAAATACGACATGCCGGTCAGAGACCTTGTAATCAACAGGATTTTGCCGGATAAGATGACGGATGACTTCTGGAAATCGAAAAAAGAGGATGAAGTCAAATATGTTGCGGAAATAGAGGGATTTTTCAGCGACAAGAGCATCGTAAAACTTCCTCTTTTGCCGAAAGATATGAGGGCGAACAACATCGATGACATGGCAGCCTATTTTGAGGATGCTCTGAAGGAAAAATAAACAGCATTTTGCATCTATAAGTCAAAACCGTCTGAGAGGGCGGTTTTTTCATGTAAAAAAATGGGTATACAAACAATGGAGTTTTTTAGGCGGGCTTTTTTATTTGAGACTGAATAAAAGGAAGTGTTGGGATGAGCATAGTAGAAGAAAGAAGAATTTCAATAGGCATAAGCGCTTGCGTATATGGATGCAAGACCAGATACAATGGCAAGGGAATAGATGTGCTGGGTCTGTTCGGAAGGGAAAAGGAGAGTTTTGTTTTCACTCCCGTATGTCCGGAAGTACAGTCGGGAATGGGAATTCCAAGGAATCCGATAAGCCTTAGAGGCGGCGGTGGTGACGATGTATGGAAAGGGGAGGCAAAGGTAAAGAACAGGGGCGGAGAAGATGTGACTGAAGCAATCAAGGACGGCTGCGTCTGTTGCATGAAAACGCTCGATAAAGCAAAGGTGGACGCGTTTGTCTTTATGGAAGGAAGTCCGTCTTGTGGAGTTTACAGGACATCGCTTAAAGGCAGGAGGCTTGGAAATCCCCCTGGAATCTTTGGGTCGCTTTTGCTGGAAAAAAGGATTTTTCTGATTCCTGCGGCTGATCTGCAGAGCCCTATAAAGAGATGGGACTGGATACGCAGGCTTTTCGCTTTCACATGGTTGAAATCGGTGCCGCTTGAAAGCAAGAAGGATATTTATTCGATGTGGCATGCATTGAAATTCATATGCCAGGAGATCGACAACGAAAAGGCGAGGGAAATAGGAAGAAGGATTGCTTCGTCGAAGGGAATTCTCGAAGCCGGGTATGCGGAAGACTTGAGGGATGAAATACTTGAAATGCTTAGAAAACCATCGACACCTGCTAAAATAAAGCAGATGTTGTGGAAAAACTATGCTTATTACAGGAAAAATTACAAAAGGGAAATTGAAAGCATAAACGAGCCTTTGACTTTGCGCAACATGACAGATGTGGTAAAGGAACTGTCGACAATGGAGCTGGCGGCATTCAAGGAAGGTTTCATATTCGGCGCTTCCCCTGTAATGTTCAGGGCCGGCAGAGAGCGAAAGTGATTCTATTGTGCGGGCAGATTGGAAACGGGGTGCTTGTGATTGAAAACTGCGATTGAAATAAAGAATTTGAATGTATGCTACAACGGCAATTGCGTACTGAGGAATGTGAACATGAATGTAGCCGAAGGAGAGTTTCTGGGCATAATAGGCCCGAATGGGGGAGGGAAGACAACCCTTGCCAAGGTTATTCTTGGAATCAAGGAGGCCAGAGAAGGATACGTGCTGGTATATGGAATGACGCCTGAAAAGGCTCGCGGACTGGTTGGATATGTGCCGCAATTCAATACATTCGAAAAAGATTTTCCGATCAGCGTCGGTGAAGTTGTACTCACGGGGCTTTTAGGGAAAGCCAAGCCATTCAGGAGATACGGCAAAGAAGATTTGCTTAAGGCGGACTCAATAATGGAAATGGTGGGAATAATGCACCTTAAGGGAAAAGGGGTCAAAACGCTTTCAGGCGGGGAAATACAGAAAATGCTTATCGCGAGGGCTTTGGCAACAGAGCCAAAAATACTTATTTTGGATGAGCCTACCGCAAGCATTGACACAAAGTCCAAAGACTCGATTTACGATTTGCTCAGAGAACTCAACAAAGAAATGACAATCATACTGATAACCCACGACTTGGGAGTCATATCTGCATATGTGGAAAGCATAGCATGCCTGAATGTGGAATTGTTCTATCATGGAGAATCGGAAATAAATGAAAACATAATAGAGCATACTTTCGGATGTCCGGTGGATCTTCTCGCACACGGCGTTCCGCACAGGGTTTTGAAGCATCATGAAAAAGAGGGTGAGAGGAAATGATTGAGGACTTTATCGGAATTGCGTTTTCGCAACGCGTATTTCTCAGCGCTATTTTTGCAAGCATACTATGCGGAATTGTAGGCACTGTGATAGTCGAAAAGAATATGGTCATGGTGAGCGGAGGAATAGCCCATATGGTTTTCGGAGGTGTAGGGCTTGGATTTCTCATGGGTTTCGAACCCATATGGGGGGCTTTTGCATTTGCGTTGGCTGGAGCGATGATATTGGCGGCAATGAAAAAAAAGGATTCCAAGCACATGGACGGAACAATAGGTGTTTTGTGGGCGCTTGGAATGGCGCTGGGAAGCATATTCATCTATTTGAAGCCGGGGGAGCCGCCGGACATACATGCATATCTTTTCGGAGACATTGAAGCTGTAAGGCTTTTGGACCTTTACCCGATGGCTTTGCTTACAGTTGTTACTATTGCTCTTACATGGGCATATATGAAACACCTGAAGTCCTATCTGTTCGACGAGCTGTTCGCGGAAGCTACAGGCAGCGCAAACGGTTTTTTCGACTATTTGATCTATGTGTTTGTTGGGGTTTCGGTTGTTGTCCTTCTGAGACTGGTTGGGATTATACTGGCAATAGCGCTTTTGACAATCCCTCCCATGATAGCCGGACGGTTCACCAAAAGAATCGAAACGACAATGGCGCTTGCATCTGTTTTGGGACTTGTTTTTTCATTGGCCGGAATGTTTTTGGCCTACAGATACGGATTGCCTTCGGGAGCTGCAATCATTCTATTGGCTTGCGGTGTTTTCATTGCGACTTTGCCGATGGGCGGCTAGCTTGGCCGTTTTGTCTTGCGTGATATTTGATTCATTTAGTCTGCAAACTGTCGATTTGCAGTCATAAAAGGTTTAAAATGGATTGAAATGGAATGAAAGTCCTTGAAAAAACATGAAACCGCCTCCAAATGGCAAAAAGGGGTTTACAAAGACTTGACGAGTGGTATAATTTACGGGGATATTCATAGAAGAGCAGTTTATATGTTACCTTGATACATCATCTATGATATAATGTGTTATTGTAACGGTATAAACTTTTTTTTAATTAAATCATCGGATTACAACCCTGGAAGCGGGGAAAAAGCTCACATATAATTAGAGGAGGCACACTATCATGAGTTCAGAATTTGTAAAAAAGGAAAACAACAAGGTCAGTTTGAAGGTTACTGTTTCAGACGAGGCTTTCAAGAAGGCCATACAAAAGGCATACTTGAAAAACAGAGGCCGATTCAATATACCGGGTTTTCGTAAAGGCAAAGCTCCGCAAAAGGTAATAGAGCTGCAATACGGAGTTGGAGTTTTTTATGACGATGCTATAAATGAAGCTTTCCCGGTTGAATACGAAAAAGCGATTGAGGAACTTGGATTGGATCCTGTCGACAGACCTGACGTTGACATCGAAACTTTGGAGCCGGGCGAACCTGTAGTTTTCACTGTAGATGTCACGGTAAAACCGGAAGTCGTTCTTGGAGACTACAATTCAATCGAGATAGAGAATGTTTCATCAGAGGTAAAGGACGAGGATGTAGACGCAGAAATGGAAAAATCGAGGGAAATGAATGCCCGTTTGATAAGCGTTGAAGAAGAGGCAAAAGAAGGCGATACCGCAATGATCGACTATGAAGGTTTCGTGGGAGACGAGGCTTTCGAGGGCGGAAAAGGCGAGAACCATCCTTTGGAATTGGGTTCCAATCAGTTCATACCGGGATTTGAGGAGCAATTGGTGGGAAGCAAGGCCGGAGAAGAAAAAGAGGTCAAAGTGACATTTCCTGAAGAATATCATTCAGAAGAGCTTGCAGGCGCGGAAGCCGTATTCAAGGTTGTCGTGAAAGAAATCAAACGCAAGGAATTGCCTGATATGGATGATGAGTTGGCAAAAGACATAAGCGAATTCGATACATTGGAAGAGTTCAGGGCCGACACCAAAGCCAAACTTGAAGAGGAAGCCCAAAAGCGTGCGGAATCGGAAATAAGGAACAAGGTTGTAGAAAAAGCTGTTTCGATTTGTGAAATGGATCTTCCGGAAATCATGATAGAAAATGAAATAGATTCTATGATAAAGGATTTTGAATATCAATTGAGATATCAGGGCTTGGATTTGGACAAGTACTATGAAATAACCAAGTCTGAAGAAAAAGACCTAAGAGAGCAGATGAAAGAGGATGCCGAGAAAAAGGTCAGAACTGCCCTTACCATAGAAGCCGTTTCCAAAAATGAAGCCATTGAAGCTTCGGAAGAGGATATTGAAAAAGAAATGGAAAAAATCGCCGAGCAATACAAAATGGAACTGGATAAAGTCAAGATGACTTACGGCGGTCAAAACATGGAATACCTCAAGGAATCCATAGTTTCCAGAAAAACAATCGATCTTCTGGTTGAAAAGGCAAAACTTGTTTAGAAATCAAACCATAAAAGGTATAATTGAAATAGGAGGTGTTTTTTATGGCGCTGGTGCCAATAGTTGTTGAACAGACTAATAGAGGCGAAAGATCTTACGACATCTTTTCCAGACTGCTGAAAGACCGAATAATTTTTTTAGGAGAAGACGTGAACGATGCTACGGCCAGTCTTATTGTTGCTCAAATGCTTTTTTTGGAATCTGAAGATCCGGATAAAGACATATCACTTTATATAAACAGTCCCGGCGGCTCAATCACTTCGGGAATGGCAATTTACGACACAATGCAGTTCATAAAACCGGACGTTTCCACAATATGCGTGGGCATGGCCGCATCGATGGGCGCGTTTTTGCTGGCGGCAGGAGAAAAAGGGAAACGATATGCGCTTCCCAATTCCGAGATAATGATTCATCAGCCCCTCGGAGGAACTCAGGGGCAGGCTGAGGATATACGGATCCATGCCGAAAGAATCATTAAAATAAGGGAAAAGCTGAATGTGATTTTAAGCGAAAGAACCGGGCAAAGTCTCGAAAAAATATCAATTGATACGGACAGGGACAATTTCATGAGTTCAGAAGAAGCCGTGGAGTATGGAATAATTGACAAGGTTATCAGTTCAAGATAACGGACGAAAGAGGTGTTCTAATGGCGAAAACCGATGAGAGAAAGCAGCTCAGATGTTCATTTTGCGGGAAAACGCAAGACCAAGTAAGGCGGTTGATTGCCGGACCCAATGTCTATATCTGTGACGAATGCGTTGAACTTTGCATGGAAATCATCAAAGAGGAATTGAGCGAGACTTTCGATGTGGAGATGTCCGGCATACTTAAGCCGGCAAAGATAAAGGAAATTCTTGATCAATATGTCATAGGTCAGGAAGGCGCCAAAAGAACATTGGCGGTTGCAGTCTACAATCACTATAAGAGAATCAACAAGGAAAAAAAGGAAGATGATGTTGAACTGCAGAAAAGCAACATTTTGCTTATAGGACCCACCGGTTGCGGAAAGACGCTTCTGGCCCAGACCCTGGCAAAGTTGCTCAAGGTTCCTTTTGCGATTGCTGATGCCACATCCCTTACGGAAGCCGGTTATGTCGGGGAAGATGTTGAAAACATACTTCTAAGGCTCATACAGGCTGCCGATTATGATGTCGAAAGAGCACAAAAGGGGATAATCTACATCGATGAAATCGATAAGATATCAAGAAAATCCGACAACCCTTCAATCACGAGGGATGTAAGCGGAGAGGGCGTGCAGCAGGCCCTTCTGAAGATAATCGAAGGAACGGTTGCAAGTGTTCCGCCCCAAGGCGGCAGAAAGCACCCGCAGCAGGAATTCATACAGATAGACACGAGCGACATACTCTTCATATGCGGAGGCGCATTCGACGGTATAGACAAAATTATCCAGAGAAGAATCGGAGAGAAGAATATAGGTTTTGTCGCCGATGTCATAGGCAAAGAAGAAATGGAAATAGGCGTACTGCTTGAAAAGATTCTTCCGATGGATTTGCTTAGATACGGATTGATTCCGGAATTCATCGGCCGTGTGCCCGTATATGCGGGATTGCATGAATTGAAAGAGGATGCGCTGAAAAGGATACTTCTCGAACCTAAGAACGCTTTGGTCAAGCAATACAAGAAGCTTTTCGAACTTGACGGGGTGGAATTGGAGTTTGACGACGAAGCCATTGACGAAATTGTCACCGAAGCCGTTAAAAGAAACACTGGGGCAAGGGGTCTTCGAAGCATAATTGAAAGCGTCATGAGGGATATAATGTTTGAGATTCCTTCGAGGGACGACATCAAGAAATGCATAGTAACCAGGGAAACGATCAGCGAAGGCGTTCAGCCGAAACTGGTTTACGGAGAAAGCAAACGAAAACGCATCAAGAAGGAAGAAAATGCGTCTTAGAAATGACTGGATAAGAAAGCGGGTTTCTCGCTTTCTTATTTAATTCAAGGGTTTTAATAATTTAAAGACGATTTCAAGAAACCGCGCCGCAAATGCGGACCGGCGACAAGGAGAGTGACAACATGGATGAAATAAAGAAGAATCTGATAGAACTTCCGATGATTCCTCTAAGAGGGCTTACGGTTTTTCCAAACATGGTGCTTCATTTTGACATAGGCAGGGAAAAATCCATCAAGGCATTGGAAGAAGCCATGATGATGGATCAAATGATATTTTTGTCATCGCAAATGGAAGTAGAGGTCGATCTGCCGACAGGTTCTGATTTTTATAAAGTGGGAACCGTTTCCAAAATAAAACAAATGCTTAAATTGCCGGGAGATGCAATCCGCGTTCTTGTTGAAGGTGTGGATCGCGGCAAAATCGTTGAAATCATAGAGGAAACCCCTTTTTTCAGGGTTGAAATCGAAGAATACATCGATGAGGACAAAATGGAAGTGACCAAGGAATGCGAAGCATTGATGCGTACGGTAATCAATGCGTTCGAGGAATACATCAGTGCAAGCGCCAAGATTTCCCCGGAAGTTCTCATAACGGTTTCTTCAATAGAGGAACCGGGACGGCTGGCGGATGCGGCGGCTTCACACATGATTCTGAAAACGAGCCAGAAGCAGGAGATACTTGAAGCGCTGAATCCCAAGGAACGTTTGGAAGTACTTTACCAGATACTTCTTAAGGAAATAGAAATACTGGAGATAGAAAACGAAATAGACAAGAAGGTCAGAAAACGCCTCAACAAGATTCAAAAAGACTACTATCTGAAAGAACAGATGAAGGCGATTCAGGACGAGCTGGGCGAAGGACCGGGTTTTGATGACGACATAGAAGAACTTTATCAAAATCTCGATAATGCAAAAATACCAAAAAGCGTAAGAGAAAAAGCCGAAAAGGAAATCAAACGCTTGAGGATGATGGCGCCGGGTTCTGCGGAGGGAAATGTAATAAGGACTTATGTTACATGGCTTTTGGAATTGCCGTGGAACAAGCAGACCAAGGACAGCATAGATATCAAGAAGGCCAAGAAAATACTGGAAGAGGACCACTACGGGCTCAAGGATGTAAAAGAACGGATATTGGAATACCTCGCCATACGCAAGCTTGTAAAAAGTATGAAAGGGCCAATAATCTGTCTTGTAGGGCCTCCGGGGGTGGGGAAAACATCAATAGCAAAATCCATTGCAAGGTCTCTCAACCGAAAATTCGTCCGAATGTCTTTGGGCGGGGTAAGGGATGAAGCCGAAATTCGCGGACACAGGAGAACTTATATAGGAGCCATCCCGGGCAGAATAATAACCTCGGTAAAGGATGTAAACAGCAAGAATCCGGTTTTCCTGTTTGACGAGATAGACAAGATCAGCAGTGATTTCAGAGGAGACCCAGCTTCGGCCCTGCTTGAGGTTTTGGATCCCGAACAGAACAAGGAGTTCACCGACAACTATCTGGAGGTGCCTTTCGACCTTTCAAAGGTAATGTTCATAACTACTGCGAATTCATTGGG
>CAZEHH010000029.1:8213-17119 GCA_964512505.1 uncultured Peptostreptococcaceae bacterium | reverse complement strand
AATGCAGCTTGCGGAATGCGTCGCTCATAAAAAAACAGTAAAAAGAGCCATACGGGGTAAATGACTGGATGGCTCTTTTGATTTCTAATTTTAAAGTTGCTTTTGACAAAGGCTACCTGTGCTTTTTCGACTGGGACACCAAGCGCAAATCCCTTCCGAAAAACTCAAGAGGGGTGTAATATGCGTTTATTCTTGAAGAAATCCTGTGGCTGTAGACCTGGGAGATGTCCAAAGGAGAAAGGTTCGTCGATATCACGGTTTTTTTCGATGAAAGGAGCCTTGAATTCAGTATGTTGAACAGTTCCGAATTTGTGAAGGCGTTTGTCATCTCGGTTCCCAGATCATCGATTATAAGCAGGTCCGCATCAAACAAAAGTTCGTATGCCATTTCCACAGCGAAATCCTTTTCCCGGGAAAACTTGTGTTTTTCGAGTATTTCAAGAATCCTGAAGGATGTCTGATAAACTACAATATGCCCCTTGTCTATGAGGGCTTTTGCTATGCAATTGCACAAAAAGGTTTTTCCGAGTCCGGGCTGTCCGTAAAGGATCAGGTTTTTTTCCCTGGGATTTCCGAAATTCAGTGTGAAGCTCTCGCATATGCTCAAATTCTGGCTTATGTTTTGTCTGGGTGTCAGTTTTTCCTCGGCGTAAGGCTTGTCGGAAAAAAGATCAAGGTTGAATGTTTCGAAGTTCTCGGTTTTCAAAGCATCCTCTATGTTGGACATTCGGTATGCCTTTGAAATCAATTTTTGCTTGAAGCAATTGCAACGCGCTCCGGACGAGTCGAACCCCGTGTCGCGGCAGACCTCGCAATCGTACTGCAGCTCCATATACGAAAGGGGAAAATTGTCTTCCGTCAAAAGGAAGGCTTTTTCCCTTCGGATGGAATCGACATGAGCCCTCAGTCTTTCGAGAGCGGAGGTGGAATCGGAATTGCCTGAAAGAGCGATTCGGGCTATTCCGGCGCCTACTGAAGCAAGCTCGGCATCTATTTTCTTCAGCCTGGGTATTTTTTCATACACTTCTTTACGCCTGAGGGCCAAAGCCTGCTCGTTCTTCTTTCTGATTTGTTCGTATTCCTTCAATATTTCCTTGATGTAATTGCTTTTCATATTGCAGACCTCATTTCAGGTTGTTGATTTCCTTAAGTATCTTCTTCAATTCGTCTTCCGAATAATCAGGAGGCGCTTGTTTGAAGTTGTGAAACTTGTTTCCGGACCGCTTGTTCGAACCGGATGGTTTTGTTTTTTTTGCAGGTTTATGATTTTCGAGAGAGTCTATGGTTTTCAAACCGTCTTTGTGCCATGCGGCCAGAATGCTGTGGATGTATTTTATGCTGGGCTTTGTCGCATAGACGGTATTCTCGCAGGCTTTCATAACCATCTCGATTGGGAATTGCCATTCGACAAGCCATTGGTCCATTGCCTTTTTCTCCGCTTTTGTCGGGTTGCGGCCGAAAAAGCCCAGAGCATCGAAAATACGCTTGTATTGGAACTGCAGGAGAGTATCCTCCTCGCGCCGCGCCTCGAGATCTTTTATTGAAAAGACACCCTTGTCGTACCAGTTCTTCAATATTCCGCCTATATACTTTGACGTGTGGATTCCCCTTTTTTCGCTCGCGGTGGTGTAGGCTTCGACAACCATGGACGGACTCATGGAATAAACATCCATGTACCCTGAAATTTCAATGGCTTCGTTGACCGAAACCGGACGGCCTACGATTTCTTCTATGGATTCAAACATGTCTTCAGTCTCTTTGCCGGACTGGAGTTCCTTTTGGGGCTTTTGTGGCGAAAAGGAGGAAGCGTCTTTTTTTAGAGGCGTGTTTGAACGGAAATTATTGTCCACATACAATTGCCGAAGGGACAGGAATTCAATGCCGAAATCTGTAGCGTCGTTTTTGTCCGAAGGCAATTTTCTTATTATTCCCCTGCTTTCCCAAAAGTCCCATGCTCCCAACACATCCTCGATGGGAAGGCTCAAATGGCGTGAAAGCATTTTGTTGCTTATTTTCATTCCGAAGTCATTGTCGCATGCGTATTTATAGCCCATCAAATAAACCTTTACATAGGTTCCCTGGGCGCCCGGCATGAAATCGTTTATAAAAATATTCTCAATGGAAGTGCTTCCGAAATCAACTTCCGTGGTTTGTCTTATAAAGGCCATGGCAACTCCTTCCATTGCATTAAATCGTCATATATGCTATTATAACATATCCGAGTCTACCTGCCGCAAGAAGCTTTTCGGAAAAAAGGCTCGCGATTTTTGATTAAAAGGCTTGCATATTCGACAAAAAAAGAGGTTTATATAAATAGAATGTCGAATATTTAATGGAGTGTTTTCTGTTTTGAAAAAAACAGCATGACAGGGGATATGAATGGATAAGATAGATACTTTTCTCCGGGGTTTATTCAAAATTGAAAAAGCGAAAAAAATGTTTTCCTTTGCAATGGCAGGCGCGCTGGCGATTTCAATGATCACGCCGGTTTCGTCATATGCCGACAAAGGAATTTTTGGGTTGTTTTCTTCTGAAGAGGAGCAGGAAACCCAAGAGATGGAAAACATTTACCCGCAGGAAATAAAGCGCGACATAGAAGAATTGCTGAAAGTGAGAATCAACTCTTTTGCCATAAAAGTCGATGGAGAAATCATAGCCGGCCTTAGGACGCGGCTTGAGGCTGAAGAAATACTCGAAGCCATAAGGGATCCCTACCTTGACAGGGAAGACGGCGTGAAAATCCTCGAGATATATTTCAAGGAAAAAGTTGAAGTTTCCGAGGAGCCTGTCCCGCAGGACCTTATTGGAGAAAGCGAAGAAATTCTTGAATACATAAGAAGGGGAACCAAGGAGAAAAAGGTTCATGTGATTGAAAAAGGAGATTATTACGGTAAGATTGCCGAGCTGTACGGAATACACGTTTCGGATCTCCAGGCAGCCAACCCCGACGTATCGCCGAGGAAATTGCAGATAGGCCAAAAAATCAATTTGCTTGTGCCAAAGCCTTTCATAACCGTAATGACGACTGAAAACAAAGTTTACGATGAAAGCATAAAGCACGAAACGGTTTACGAAAACAATTCAGGAATATACAAGGGTGAATACGCCATAAAGAAACGCGGCGAGGACGGGATACGGACGGTCGAAGCGAAAATAGTCAGGGCGAACGGAATAGAATATGAACGGATTGTCCTAAGCGAGGAAATTGTGAAGGAACCCGTTACTCAAATCACATACAAAGGCACCAAGGATCCACCCCCGAGAATCGGGACTGGAACCTTCCAAAAGCCTTCCAACAGGGGATATGTGACATCGGAATTCGGTTGGAGATGGGGAAGGCGCCACGAGGGAATCGACATAGGAATGTCTAGCGGAACCAGTGTACGCGCAGCCGACGGGGGAGTGGTTACGTTTGCCGGCTATAAGAGCGGCTACGGCTATGTTGTTTTCATAGACCACGGTGCAAACATGGAGTCCAGATAC
Organism: uncultured Peptostreptococcaceae bacterium; assembly: GCA_964512505.1. Classification (GTDB taxonomy): domain Bacteria; phylum Bacillota; class Clostridia; order Peptostreptococcales; family BM714; genus BM714. Next base: position 13,636 of record CAZEHH010000029.1, on the reverse strand, counting down.
GCCCACTTGAGCAAGATACTTGTGAGCAAGGGTCAAAAGGTTTACAAGGGAGAACAGATTGCCTTAAGCGGCAATACGGGGGTTAGCACGGGACCGCATCTTCATTTTGAAATAAGGAAAAACGGTGTTCCTCAAAACCCGAGAAACTATGTGAAATTCTAAAACAGGTCTTCGGACCTGTTTTTCAATATGCGGCAAAAGGCGGGGGAAATGAAAAAGTTGACATTTGTATTGATCATGGCCGTCTTGCTGGCGGGATGCGTCGAAGAAGCTTGTTTCGTAGATTCTTCGATATTGAGGGAAATGAAAGACGAACTTGACCCAGCGCATATCGGCAATGGCGAGGGGCGCGAGCTTTGGGCCTCTTACGAATCGTATTTGAAAAACAGGGAAATTGTAGTTTCGGCGGTTGGGGACATCATGCTTGGACGCAGGGTGGGAAGACTGTTGGACGAGAACGGAGGGGAGAGCGCCTACCAAGGATTCTCTTTTCTCTTCGACAGAACCGATGTGTTGTTCGGGAACCTTGAATGCTCCTTGTCTGAAAGAGGCCAAAAGCTGCTCGGCAAGGGAATATGGCTGAGGGCGTCTCCGGACAAGGCGGATATTCTCAAGGAGGCGGGATTCTCGGTTCTCTCTCTTGCAAACAACCATATACTGGATTATGGAAACGAGGCCCTTCAGGACACGGTGGAATTTCTTGATGAAAAAGAAATAGGCCATGTGGGAGCGGGAAAGGATATCGAGGCTGCGCGAAAACCTGAAATCTTCACAAAGGGAGATGTTTCAATAGGATTTCTTGCCTATAATGAATTTTCCTATTACTTTTGGAGCTATGAGGAAAAACGCCAATTTGCAGCACGCGAGAACGTTCCGGGAACAGCCCCCATGGATCTCGGGCCAATCCTCGAGGATGTAAAGAAGCTTAAAAGCGAGGTTGACTTTGTTGCAGTTTCGCTCCATTGGGGCATAGAGGAATCAAACATGGAAACAGAAGCTCAGAGGGAAATCGCGCATGCTCTGATTGACGGCGGCGCGGACATAATAATTGGGCACCATCCCCATGTTATACAGGGGCTTGAAATATACAGGGACAGGCCAATCATCTACAGCCTTGGAAATTATATTTTCGACCAAAACGACGAAAACAACAAGCAGGGAATGGCTGCTGAAATCGAAATATTCGAGGGCGAGATGAAGTCCATACGCTTGCACCCCTTGTATGTAAAGGACAAGAGGGCTCCGGTCGTTCCCGAAGGCGGTAAATTGGAAGGAATGATTGAAAAGATAAAAAGGCTCTCGGGTGAAATGGGGACAGAGCTTGATGCGGAAAGTGGACATTTGCGCTATTTGTTCTGCCCCGCACAATGATATGGACAATGGGGCTTCAAACAGATATCATTGAATCAGGAAGTTGTTAAAAAGAAGGAGGGAAGATTGTGGACAGGAAAATACTGATAGTTGATGACGAAAAGCCGATTTCCGATATAATCAAATACAATTTGGAAAAAGAGGGATATGAAACGGTTGTTGCCTACGATGGAGAGGAAGCCTTGAAAAAGGTTTTCCAGGTACAGCCTGATTTGGTGCTTCTCGATATAATGCTTCCCAAAATGGACGGTTTCCAGGTATGCAGGAAAATCCGCGAGACGATGAACATACCCATAATCATGATAACCGCAAAGGAAGAGGAAGTAGACAAGGTGCTGGGCCTCGAGCTGGGTGCCGACGACTATATCACAAAGCCTTTCGGTATGCGCGAGCTGGTCGCGAGGGTCAAGGCGAATCTGCGCAGGGTTAAAATAGACACAACAGACACGGGAAACAGAATCTCATCGGGAGACCTGTCAATCGACTTGGACAAATACGAGGTCAAGAAGAGAGAGGAAATCATCGAGTTGACCCTTAGGGAATTCGAGCTTTTGAAATTTATGGCTACGCAGGAAAACCAAGTGTTCAACAGGGAACAATTGCTAAGGGACGTATGGGGATATGAATACTACGGGGACATACGGACCGTGGATGTCACGGTGAGAAGGCTGAGGGAAAAAATAGAGGACGACTCATCCAATCCGACTTATGTTTTAACCAAACGAGGGGTAGGATATTATTTCAGGAGGAAGTAGATGTTTAAGAGCATTAGATGGCGGTTCATAATAATATATTTTCTCCTGGTTTTCATTGCAATGGCGATTGTAGGCGTATATATAGTCGACCAATTTGAAAAATATCATCTGAAAACGGTCAGCGAACAGCTCAACAGGATTGCAGAGGACTATATACTACCTTCTGTCGCTCCATATGATGATTTGGACGAGGACAAAGACAAGATTCAAAACATAATCGACACGTGGTCGAAAGGTTTCAGGGAGGAAATATTCATAATCAATGAAAATTTCCAGATAATAGCCACGAGCAACGCCAATTTCATAGGCAGAAACGCCATAGACATACTTGAATACACACTCATAATCGACGCCGCAAAGGGAGATGTAAGAGAAATTGACCTCGAAAGCGATTCGGGCCTCCGCACAAAGAACATAGTCTTTCCCATTGTGCGCGGAGACAATGTCAATGGAATCCTTTACATCAGGGACAGCCTCAACGACATATACGACACACTCGACGAATCCAAATGGATACTCACACAGGCTACAATGCTTGCACTTTTCATAACAATCGTATTGGGATACCTTCTCGCCAAGAGCGTCACAGAGCCCATTGCCGAGGTCACAAGGAAGGCCTCGAGGATGGCCAACGGTGAATTCGAGCAGAAGGTCGATGTGAAATCCGATGACGAGATAGGCCTGCTGGGAGCGATGTTCAACGAACTTACAGACAAGCTCAAGAACACTCTTGGGGAAATGTCTTCAGAAAAAAGCAAGCTTGAAACAATTCTGAACAACATGGCAGACGGTCTTCTTGCCGTCGACCTCAAGGGAAATGTAATACACGCCAATCCAAAGGCGATGGAAATTCTGGGAATGGAAGCGGAGGACCTGGAAAAGGGGTACGACGCAATCATCGGAGCTTATGACGAGGACTTGACAATCAAAAAAATCGGCAAGGAAAAAACATCCTGGGCTGGAAGCAGAAACGTTACAATCGGCAATTCCATATACAGGGGCGATTATGCTACATTCAACGACGAAAACAAGGAATATGCGGGATTTGTAATTCTCCTGCAGGATGTGACAGAGCAGCAGAAACTCGAAAACATGAGGAAGGAATTTGTTGCCAACGTTTCGCATGAATTGAAGACGCCGCTAACCAGCATAAAGAGCTATACCGAAACCCTTTTGGAAGGGGCCGTCGAAGACAAGGCCGTTGCTGAAAAGTTTCTGACGGTAATCGACAGCGAATCCGACCGGATGACAAGGCTTGTGAGGGATTTGCTTCAACTGTCCAATTTCGACTATGAAAAAGTGACGTGGAACAAGGGCTGCCATGATGTCAGGGATCTGGTAGGCAAGGCGATAATGAAGATGGACGTCACAGCCAAAAGCAAGAATATGAACATAGTTTTCGAATCCGAGATAGAAACAATGGAAGGCTTCTTCGACCATGACAGAATAGAGCAGGTATTCCTGAATGTGCTTTCAAATGCAATAAAGTACAGTGACGAGTCAACGACAGTAAGCGTTTCGCTTGAAAAGACGGATGAAAAAGCGGTTGTTTCGGTAAGGGACCAGGGAATAGGGATACCGGAAGAAGATTTGGGCAGGATTTTCGACCGTTTTTACAGGGTCGACAAGGCCAGGTCAAGGAGCCTTGGCGGAACCGGACTGGGACTGTCCATTTCAAAAAACATAATTGAAGGCCATGGCGGAACCATCGAAATAAAAAGCGGCGCGGGGAAAGGGACGGAAGTAGTTTTTTCGTTTCCGCTTGAAAGCAGGCTTTGCAGAAAGATTTAAGCGATGTGTAATGACCCTGTAACGCTGCTGTAACAAAAAAAGAGTATAATAATCCTTGCTGGAGCATGTAAAGATTATTGGGAGGCTTTTATGAAAAAAAGGCTCATTGTCCTGGCAATGATTCTATCGCTTGCAATATCCCAAGGGACCGTTGCCTGGGCGACAGGAGAATTGTTTGAGGATGCGGACCAACAACTGAATAGTCTCGCCATAGAGCAGGAAGAACCTGTTTTTGTCAATATCATCAGGCCTTTGGGCAAGGTTGTAACAGACACAAACCTGTTCATATCCGCCAAAATTTTCAATGGAGCCAAGGCGAAGCTTTATGTTTTCAAGGAAACCACCGACTTGAATTTTTCCGCTGGCCTTAATCTTGTCGGAGAGGCGGAGCCTCTGGAGCTTTCAGAGGAACTGATTTACGAATCGGAATTGATTGAAAGGCGCGACGAGTCCCTGTTTTATTCCGAAGAATCGGAAGAGCCGGATCAGGAGGCTATTGCGGCAGGTGATATTCCCTACGAAGTAGAAGAACCTCAAGAAATGGAAGAAATAACAGAGGAATCGCTGATTGCTGAAAAACTCGGAGAAGTGTTCGGCTTTACAACTGAGTCCGGTGTTCAGCCCTTTGATGAAGGGCCGGACGGGGACATGCTGTTTTACTATAAAAAAATTGAAAACATTGAACCTGGCAAATATAGAATCAAATTCGAGGTCGTCGGCGAAGACGAAGAAATAATAGACTCAGAGGAAAAACAAATTGAAGTAAGAGATTTTTCGTTCATAATCATGGACGAAGAAGAAATAAAGAAAGAAGTGCTCGACATTCTTTCAAACAGCTTTACCGGAATCATGAGCCGGTAGAAGCGGAGGCGTGAATATGGGCAGAGAAAAAATGAAAACCGTTTTTCTTGCCATGCTCTTTGTCCTCAGCGTACTTCTTACACATAAGCTTTGGATAATCATCCCTTCAGGTGAAATGTTTTCTACTGAAGTAGACGAAGTCGTGGAAGAGGAATTGAATATATATGCCGAAATCCTGAGCCCCCAAAGTTATATTTATAATTTTGGGGGCGGTTATCATACAATTTTTTTCACGGACCCAAATGGGACCTGGACTGAAGTTGCAGATACGGTGGATGCTTTTATCGAAAAGGATTTCACATACGAAACGCTGAGCCGGGAGCAGTGGCAGGAAGCAAATGAGTATAAATCCGTGAAATTGCAGTTTTCTTTTCCGATCCCGCTCGAATTGTTTTATTCGGGTTATAAAGCATGGAATCTGGAGGAAGGGATGGATGCAATAGACAGTCTTGTGATTCCGGCCACAGAAAAAAACGTGTTGTATGTGGCGGACAAGTCGAAGGGAATCCATCTCAAGCTCAAGGGTGAAAACACAGACGGGAACATAGCGTTGAAGATAGATGAAGTCAAGTCTATTCCCCATACCGACTATTTCAAGACGGAAGACATATTGGGGATTGATTCGGACATACTTCTCCCCATAAA
>CAZEHH010000029.1:0-8113 GCA_964512505.1 uncultured Peptostreptococcaceae bacterium | reverse complement strand
TATTACAAGCGGAGAGTGTTCAGGGAAAAAATGAATATCCGGGAAGGCGCTTCATCGCCATCAGGAACGGTACTAGTTCCCCAAAAGGTCATAGACAGGAATTTCAGGGAAATAGCGGCCGCCTACATTGTGGACAAGGGGCTTGATATAAGCGAAATATCCATGGACCAATTGCTGTTTGACATCTTGAGTTCCATAGACAATATTCAAATGGCCTACTATCTCGATGAAAAAGACGGCAAGGAAGTCTTGATCCCGGTTTGGAGAATCGCAGCAGAAAAAAGAATCTACTATTTCAATGTCAGGAACGGGAATATAATATATCGCAGCAGGGTGGAGTAAGGAGAAACTTCCATGGATTGGACAAAGGCGAAAACAATATTGATAATTGCGTTCATAATAACCAACGCTTTTCTTTTCTACAATCTTGAAAGGGGAAACGGATTTTCGGAAAACATTTCCGAAGTTTCGGACAAGAGGACAGATGACGTGGAAGAGATTCTCGAAGGCAGGGGTATTCTACTTGACGGCGAAATACCAATGGATGTGCCGGAAGTGGCATCTCTCGAAGTTGGATACGCAAGTGTCGATGCGGAAGCGGCCGCAAAAATATTCCTGGGCGAATATACGTTTTCAGGTGATGTTTATGTAAAAGGAAACGAGAAACTGATGGTCATGGACGGCAAGAGGCTAATCTACGAAAACGGCGAAATTCAAAAGGGAACAGAACCCGGAGATGAATCGGCAAAAGACTTGGCGGAAGAGTTTTTAGCGGAAAAGGGGTACTCCACCGACGATGCAATCCTTCAGGCCATTGAAAGGGAAAACGGTTTCATTGAAATGACATATGTCCAGTCGAAGGGCGGTCTTCCTCTGGAAAACGGAAGGATGAAGATAAGGCTTTCCGGCAGCGGAGTAGCCGGATTCGACCGCATATGGATGGAGGTCCTTTCGGAAGGAGAAACCGCCAGGAAAGTCATTCCCGCAACCAAGGCCCTTTTGATGGCCATGGAGGCTTTGGAGGAGAGCGGGGAGGATGAAATCGGCAAAATTGTTTTGACATATCTTTTCGATACCAAGAAAACATCCTTGTCGAAATGGCAGGACATCAAGTCGGGGACAGCGCTGCCTGTATGGAGGATAGACCTTTCAAATGAAGGCGGCTCAATATATGTCGATGCTTATGAAGGCATAGTGATCAGCAATTAGATTGCAGAAAAGAGGAAGATTATGAAATATTGCTCTCTTACAAGCGGAAGCAGCGGCAACAGCCAATTCATAGCATCCAAAGAGGCGCGAATACTGCTCGATGCCGGAGTCACAGGCAAGTACATAAAAGAGGCAATGGAGGCAATAGGCGAAAACCCTGGAAACCTGGACGGCATTTTGGTTACCCATGAGCACAGCGACCACATAAAGGGCGTTGGGGTGCTTATGCGCAGGTACGACCTGCCCCTTTACGTCCATGAGGATACATGGAAGGGAATGCAGGCGCAGATGGGAAAAATCAATCCTGAAAAGGTGAATTTCATAGACGGGAATCGTCCGTTTGAAATAAAGGACATTTCAATACAGCCTTTTAATGTGGACCACGACGCGGCGCATCCGCTTGGATTTTCCTTCAGGAACGAAGGGGTAGCAATAAGCGTTGCGACGGATCTGGGGCACATGACCGACGACATATTGAGGGTTGTCGAGAACAGCGACCTGCTTATGCTTGAATCCAACCACGATGTCGAGATGCTGAAAGTCGGGAGATATCCGTGGTTCCTCAAACAAAGGATTTTGGGGGATTCGGGCCACCTTTCAAACGAATCGGCAGGAAAGGCCCTCGTAAAGATGTTTGAGAGGGGCTCTCCAGGGTGCGTTCTTTTGGGTCACTTGAGCCATGAAAACAATTTTCCCGAATTGGCACTTGAGACGGTAAGGGGGATTCTTGAGGAAAACGGACTGAGGGATGGACGGGATCTTGACCTCGACATGACCTACCGCAACAGGGTGGGAAGACTATACAACATAACAAAATAGGAGGGAACGGCCTTGTATCGCGAGTATGATGAAATTGATAAAAGAGATGAAGAAAATGAAATCGAGGAGAAACAGGAATCTGTCGAATTGAAAGAAGAGGAAAACGAAAGCGTTGAAATAGGGTCGCCTGAAGTTGACGACAAAAAAACTGTAATCTATAAAACATCGTTCATGAAGATAATAGCAGTTGCCATAATTGCATCCATGATAGGGGGACTGTTTACGGCATATATAGCCCCGACATATCTTTATGGAAAGATAATAAAAGATCCTTACAGCGGATTCTATGTCCAGAACGGGCCGTCTTACGAAATAGTTTCGGAGACCGAGGGATTGACGGTTGTTTCAGCCGTGGCGAAAAAAGCTATGCCTTCTGTGGTGGGGATTACAACAGTCGCCATACAGAATGACTTCATTTTCGGTTCGAGAAGGGCCGAAGGGGTGGGAACAGGCGTAATAGTCGACAGCAGAGGGTACATCCTGACAAATTCCCATGTCATAAACGACGGCGATGTTGAAGAAGTGACGGTTCTGCTGTCGGATGGGGAAAACCTTGAATCCCAAGTTCTTTGGAATGACCCCATACTCGACCTTGCAGTCGTAAAAGTTGAAAAAACAAACCTTCCGGTGGCGGATCTCGGCAATTCGGACAATCTTGTCATAGGGGAAACCGCAATAGCAATAGGGAATCCCTTGGGCCTCACTTTCGAGCGTTCGGTCACGGCCGGCATAATAAGCGGACTCAACAGGAGCATACCCATAAGCTATTCCGAAAGCATAGACAGCCTCATACAGACAGACGCATCGATAAACCCCGGCAATTCAGGAGGGCCGCTTCTGAACGCCGAGGGAGAGGTCATTGGAATAAACACAGCCAAGATACAGAGCGGGGAGGGCTTGGGTTTTGCCATACCTATAAACATAGCAAAGCCGATAGTTGACGAATTCATAGAAAAGGGCGAGTTTTCGAAGGCCTATATGGGAATTCAGGGGATCGACCTGGAAGAGTTCGAGCAAAGTTCGGGTCAAGATACGGGGCTTGAAAAAGGAGTGTTCGTTTACAAGGTATACAAGGATTCTCCTGCCGACAAAGCCGGATTGCTTGGAGGGGACATAATAACAAAAATCGGAGAAAACGAAATTGAAACCATGAACCAGCTAATAAAGGTTCTTTATGCCTACAGGCCGGGAGACGCCGAAACGGTCGAAGTCGTAAGGAACGGAGACGTTCTTTCATACGAGATAACCTTTGTGTCCAGGGAAGAAATAGAGTGATGAAAGGCCTTTGCAATTGAAAAGCTGTGCATAAATGCCGAAATTGTGGAGAACTTGCTTGGCAAGCAAGCCATATCCACAGACGGCAAAAGAAAACACGGCAATTCCCGGGAGGTTTTCCCAATGGTAAAAAAGAAAACACAAAAGGGCTACATCTATGAAAGGGACGGAAGGGAATGCGTGTATTGCGGAAAACCCCTTAAGTTCAGTCAAATAAGTTTGGATCACTACTATCCAAGGAGCATGGGCGGACCTGACGATTTGTTCAATATGGCTTTAAGCTGCAGGATGTGCAATAAGTACAAGAAGAGCGCGGTGCCGGAAGACTGGAAAGAAAGGGCTGTGAGGCAATTCAAGAGGGCTGTCGACGATGAAAAAATATTGGCTCCGGGAATCAAGATTAAGCGCGCCGAGCTGAAGGAAATTGCAGGTCAGGTGGACAAGCTTGAGAGGACAGGCAAGGTTTCGGTTTTTCTCAGCAAAAGCCACTCATTCCATGTGAGAAACGACATCATAATAAAAATTGCAAAAGTCAAGAGATAGAAAAAAGGACGCATACTTCAAAGGATGCGTCCTTTTGGATTTATTTGAATCTTTTCAATTGCTTGTAGAGAAGCAGGGCTATGAACATGCCGAGAGTAAATTGAAGCGCGTTCCATGGCAGGTTGTAAAGCGGGGCTATCCAGTTTCCGTATATTATGCCTTCGGTGACGTAGTAGCCGATGTTCATGATAAGGCCGCCTGCAAACATAGCCGCAATTTTTGTCTTCAAGCTCTTTTCACTTGCCTTGGATGCGAGGAGAGCCATGATTCCCTTCAGCACAAAGGTGGACGGTATGTAGAACATGTATCCCGCAGTATAGTCGGCCAGGCCTGAACCTATTCCGGCTGCAAAAAAAGCGTACTTGGGACCGAGAAGAAGGCCGGTCAGGAATACCGCGGCGTCTCCCATGTTGAAGTATCCGTATCCGAGGGGTATTGTAACGGCAAAGGTGGTTACAAATACCACAGCAGCCAAAACGGAAGTGCGAACAAGTTTCTTTGTTTGGTTTGAACCCATGTCGATTTCTCCTTTTTTAATTTTTCTATTTACAATATACTATGGATGTGACCATAATGAAAGAGACAGAATTATAATAACGAAAGGGGACAGATGAAATGTTGATGACATTTTATCCTAAACGGGGAATCAATGAGCCCGTATACATGCAGCTTTACGAGCATATGCGAAAAGAGATAATTGCGGGAAAAATAGGCAGGGGCGAAAAACTTCCGTCAATACGGGAAATATCCCAAAGCACGGGCCTCAGCAGGACTACAATAGAAAGCGCATATTTTCAGCTTTTGACGGAAGGCTACATATTGAGCCGGCCAAAGAGCGGATATTATGCGGCTGACCTGACTGAGATCGGATGGGACTTGCCATGGGAGAAAGAGAAGAAGGAAGAGAAACCCTTGGAAACAGATATTTCCCGGGAAAAGAAATATTTCAACGAGGATGTGGACAGTGAAAGCTTCGATGCAGCCACATGGAAAAGAATGTACGGTTCGGTTCTAAAGGACTTCAGGAATGAAATATTCTCGGTTGGAGAATACAGAGGAGAGTTCGAGCTCAGGAGGGAAATATCGAAATTCATAAACCAGACAAGGGGTGCGAGGACAAGCCCGGACCAGATTGTCGTGGGAGCGGGAGTGCAGTATCTGATAGTAATTCTTGCAGGACTTGTGAGGCGGGACGGAGGACGCGCGGCGTTTGAGGAACCGGGGTATGAGAAGGCAAGGTATGTTTTCGAAGATTGCGGATTTGAGACAGATTCAATCCGGGTTCTTGAAAACGGGATTGACATCAAATCGCTTTATGAATCAAAGGCCGACATAGTATACGTCAGCCCTTCCCACCAATTTCCCACAGGATTCCTGATGCCGGTTCCAAAGAGGATCGATCTGATCAATTGGGCAAGGGAGAAGGGGGCCTTCATAATAGAGGACGACTATGACAGCCTTATACGGCACGAATCCAGACCCGTGCCGTGTCTTCAAGGACTGGATTCCCATGACAGGGTCATATACCTCGGCTCTTTTTCAAAGATTCTTCTTCCGTCGGTCAGGATCAGCTACATGGTTTTGCCACACCGTCTGTTGAATGACTATGAAAAGATAAAAAGTCGATACAGCCAGTCCGCATCGAAACTCGAACAACTTACGCTGGCAAAGTTCCTTGAAGAGGGCTTCATGGAAAAACACATTCGGAGAATAAAACGCAACTACAAGCGAAAGAATTATCTGATGCAAAGATATATCAGGAATCAATTCGCCGGGCGTGTGGAGATACTAAGCAGCGATTCGGGACTCAGCATGGTTCTTGGATTTCGCACCGGGAGGAGCGGAAAAGAAATAGAAAGGCTGTTTGCGGGAAAAGGTATTTCGGTAAACGCCATAGGCAGGGACGGCACAAATCAGATAGTGTCGCTTGCATACAGCGGCTTCGCCGCAGCCGATATAGAAAGAATGATAGAGCGCGGCGTTTCGAACGAAGGGGACTGGCTGGAAGAATTTCTGAAATTATAATTATATGTTGTATAATTGAGGCATAAGGGTATCGAAAAGCATAGGAAGATGGAATAATAGTAAAATTATAGAAATAATACAGAAGTGTTCGGAAATTCAAAGAGCCATGGGGAAGGTGATTTTTTGAAAAGAAAAAAAAGAACCGATGCAATAATTTTTGCCGTTTTCGCCGTTTTTTTATTTGCAGCAATACAAACAGCAAGAATGGAGCCCGACACCCAGAAAAACGGAGTGGAGTTTATCGGAACCGATACATACATGCGAATGGTAAGAGCACAGGAGCTTTACGACGGCGGTTCCTGGTACGACTCAACAATTGAGAGAAACAATTTTCCCTATGGCGATGAGCTTCATTGGACAAGACTGATGGACCTCCTGATAATTGGCGAGGCCAAGATAATCGAGCCATTTACAGGCATAGAAAGGGCATTCGAATTGTCCGGGCTCACGGTAAGCCTTGTGATTGGAGGCTTCTCGATTTTGGCTATGCTTTGGGCTTCATCATACATGTTTGAATGGTCCTTGACGCCGATTGCCATAATACTGTTTCTCAGCCAGTACTTCGCACTGCAATATTTCGCAATAGGAAGACCCGACCACCACAGTCTTATCATTCTTTTTTTCATATCGTTTTTCGCCTGCGCCTTCAGGCTTGTAGGAAAGGAGAAAAAGCGATTGTGGGGTTTTGCATCGGCCCTTGCCGCGGCGATGGCCTTTTGGGTTAGCGTGGAAACGGTTTTTATGCCTGCCATGCTTGCACTCGTGTTGACACTCTGCTGGATCATCAGGGGAGACGACTCAATGGAAAGGCTCCGCATCTTTTCCGCAACATTTTCAGTTCTGGTCGGCATCTTCATTTTGGTGGAAAGGCCATTTGCAGATATAATGGTTGTGGAATATGACAAAATATCTATTCCGTATCTGTTTTTGTTCGCCGCCATGACATTGTTTGCATGGGGCGGAAGCCTTGTTAAAAATTCAGTAAGGCGCCAGCGGACAGCATACACGATTGCATCCGGGGGCGGCCTCCTCTGTTTGGTTCTGTGCTTTTATCCCGAAATGATAAAGGGACCTTTTGCGGGAGTCAATCCTGCCATTGTTCCTGTCTGGCTCAGCAGGGTTGTAGAGGTTAAGAATATTTTCGCCATAAGCCTCGGAAACGCCATACTTTATTTTGGGCTTCCCGTCGTAGCCGCAACAGGTCTTGCATACTTCTTTGCCAAGGGAAAAATTGTAAAGCCGGCCGTTTGGGGCATGGTTGCGATTGGGCTGTTGACATACATGCTTCTCGGCATGTACCAAATAAGGTGGATTGCCTATGCCCAGATTCTCTCGGTTTTTCCGGCAGTGCTGATAGTCAAACAGGTTTTTGCCCGCATTGAAAAAATGAAATCTTTAAAATTGCAGGTGCTTGCAAGGGGCCTTACCATAGTAGCCCTTTGCCTTTCCTTCCTTGCATTGGACTATATCATCATGGAAAAAGAAACCAATACGGGTGAATCCGATGAAGCCGAGTCGAGCCTGAAAGCGGTTTGCGAATGGATGGATGACCGCTACCAAGGAGCAGACCTTGTAGTTCTTGCCGATGTCGACTGCGGACCCGAGATACTTTACAGAACTAAAATGAGTGTTATTTCTTCACCCTACCACAGAAACGATGAGGGAATCCTTTTCTATTACGACACAATGGACGAGGTGGATATGGAAAAGGCTAAATCGATGATGAAGAGCCGCTTTGTAAAAATCATTTTGCTTGATCCGCCATTGAAATATAATGATGACGGAAGCGGAAAGAACACGCTTAAGAAAAGGCTTATAGAAGGAAAGGCCCCGGACTGGATAAGGGAAGTGAAGTTTCCCGAAGCCATCAAGGGATACAGGATATACGAAACCTCGTATTGAATCGAAAGGGAAAGCATATGAACATAACGATAGTGTCAGTAGGGAAAATAAAAGAAAAATTCATGAGGGAGGCGTCGGGTGAGTACACAAAAAGGCTTTCAAAGTACTGCAAGCTTTCCTTCGCCGAGGTTCCCGACCGGAAGGCGCCCGAGAACCTCAGCGCCAAAGAGGAGATTAAAATAAAGGATGATGAAGGGTCGGACATACTAAGGAAGATAAAGGACAACCAATATGTCATAGCATTGGACCTAAAAGGGAAGCAGCTGACATCGGAGGAACTTTCCGATAAAATTGACAGCCTTGCTCTTTCCGGCAAAAGCGATTTGGCATTTGTAATAGG
>CAZEHH010000028.1:8802-17350 GCA_964512505.1 uncultured Peptostreptococcaceae bacterium | reverse complement strand
AAGCCAGAAGCAATGCACACAATTTTTTGACTCTGTTTTTCATTTTTCTCCTCCTTTTATTCAACTCCAGTTCACAGGATCCCAACCCCTCCCGTTTGTATATATTCCCAACTATATTATTTTCTATCAATTTAAATAACATATCGCCAAATAATTTCGTTGACGTATATCGAGTATTGAAGAAGAGCGAAAAAAATGTAAGCCGATTGGCAGTTCGGCTTACATTTTACTTGCTTCTTTTATTTTCTATTTCCTCATTCAATTCATTCAAATAGGTCCAGCGGTCCATTGCATTTTCCAATTCCTTCTCCAGTTCATCTTTTTTTTCAGAAAGTGCCTGAAGTCTTTCAAAATCCCTTGATGCCTCCTGCATCAAGATTCCAATCTCGGCTATATTCCCTTCAAGGTCGGCAATCACGTCGTCGATGCATTCAAACTCCTTTTGTTCCTTGTATGTGAATTTTAGATTTTTTGTTTTCTTTTTTTCCCTTTTCCCGCCTGCATCGCTATCTTTGGCAGAAACAGAATCCGTTTTGACATGATTGAGACTCTTGACGAATTCGCTGTAATCTGAATAATTTCCGGCGAACCGCTTTATGAAACCGTTACCTTCAAACGAAAATATGCTTTCCGCAACCCTGTCAAGGAAATACCTGTCATGTGAAACGACTACGACCGCTCCCGGAAATTCGTCCAGATAGCCTTCAAGAACGGTCAATGTCTGTATATCCAAATCATTTGTAGGCTCGTCAAGCATCAATACGTTCGGCGCCCCCATGAGTATCCTCAAAAGATACAGCCTTCTTCTTTCTCCTCCAGACAATTTGGAAATCAGCTTCCACTGTTCACTCGGAGGAAACAAGAATCTTTCCAGCATTTGAGAAGCGCTTGCCATACCTTTTCCGGTGTCGACGAATTCTGCTTGTTCCCTTATATAATCCATCACCCTCATGCCTGTATCCATATCATCATTTTCCTGCGAAAAATAGCCTATTTTAACAGTCTCGCCCGTCTCTACGATTCCCGAGTCAGGCTCGATTATTCCAGACGCCATCTTCATAAGCGTAGACTTGCCTGCGCCGTTTGGACCAATTATTCCTATCCTGTCGTTCCGCAAAAGAACATAGCTGAAATCCCTGATGATTTCTCCACAGGAAAAGCTCTTGCTTATGTTCTTCATTTCGATTATCTTTCTTCCAAGCCTTGAAAACGCTCCTTGCATTTCAACTGTAGCCGTCTCGAGCGATGCCCTTTCCCGGGTTAGATTTTCAAATCTTTCCAATCTTGCCTTTTGCTTGGTAGAACGCGCCCTGGCTCCCCTTCTTATCCATTCAAGTTCTGTCCGTATGAGATTTTGCCGTTTTCTTTCCGACGCCTCTTCTATTTCGTTCCTTTCGATCTTCATTTCCAGGTACTTGCTGTAATTTGCCTGATAACTGTAAAGCTTTCCTCTGTCAAGTTCAATTATTCTGTTTGCAACCCTGTCCAACAGATATCTGTCATGAGTAACCATAAGGAGGGCGCCTTTTCGATTTTTTATATAACTCTCCAACCAATCCACCGTTTCGTTGTCTATATGGTTTGTTGGTTCGTCCAGTATCAACAGGTCGGCAGGTGTTATGAGTACGCTTGCCATCGCAACTCTTTTCCGCTGCCCGCCTGAAAGCTTTGCAACATCGGCCTTGAAATCGCTTATTCCGAGTTTTGTGAGAATTATTTTTGCTTCGGTCTCAATCGACCAAGCTTCCATTAAATCCATCTTCTGAGTCAATTCAATCATTTTCTTTTGAAAATGGGCGTCTCCCGGATTTTCTTCCAGCCTTTGGAGGATATCCTCATATTCACGTATTAATTTCATTACCGGCGTGTTCCCTTTGAAAACCTGCTCAAGCACAGTTGTTCCTTCCTTGAATTCCGGGCTTTGTAAAAGATACCCGATTTTAACATCGCTTCCGGTTGTTATTCTTCCTTTATCCGCGGTTTCAAGTCCGGCAATCACCTTAAGCAGAGTCGATTTTCCAGTTCCGTTGATTCCGATCAATCCGATTTTTTCCCCTTCATTTATAGCTAATGAAATTTCATCGAACAAAATCTTTTCGCTGTATCGTTTTGTTATTTTCTCTGCAACCAAAACACTCATGAAATGCTCCTTAAAATAGATATTATGTTTTTTACGGTCCATTGTCATATGCCGTTTTTTCTGTTTACTCTATAATAATGCAAATCGGCCATTTTGTTCTATGATATAGCGATTGTCAATAACCGTCAAGGCGATTCAAAACTCTCATTTCAAGTATTACAATTACAGGCAAATACAGTATTTATACTATATTAACAATTCAAACGCCTCAATACGGGTATATAAAATATACTGCATATGTATGGAAAGGGGTGCGATCATGAAAAGCAGAAGGATTTTTTACTTTTTTATGCTGGCTTTCATTGTAGCAGCTTCATCCTGCAGCAATCCTGGTGAAATAGAAGGCGTTCCGGTTGATGAAGTATCGCAAGCTACCGAAAACAGGTACACGGAAAATGAAATCAGGGATTACGAAGGTGTTCGTTTGGATCCGTCGATAGGACCAAGAGACAATTCCATAAAAGGAATACAATATATAGACATCGAAGACTATTCTCTTTCAGTGTCCGGGTTGGTGGATGAAACGCTTTCTTACAAGTACGGGGAAATTCTGGAATTGCCCGAATACGAAAAACTTGTGACCCTTCATTGTGTTGAAGGCTGGGAATCGACAGTTCTTTGGAAGGGTTCCCTTATCAAAGACATAATCGAGCCTTCCTCAATTCAATCCTCGGCAAACACAATAATCTTCCATTGCGCTGACGACTACAACACCTCAATGCCAATTTCCGATGTCATTGAAAATCAAATGATACTTGCCTATTCATCTAACGGCATCGAACTGCCCCCAGCCCTTGGATATCCGTTCATTGTCGTTGCCGAAGACAAAATCGGATACAAATGGGCACGTTGGGTGACGGAAATTGAAATATCGAACAACCCGGACTTCAAGGGGTATTGGGAAAGCTTAGGATACGACAATGCAGGCGATCTGAAATAGAATAAATGAAGGGCCGTGAAAGGAATATCCTTTCACGGCCCTTCATCAAAGAAACATTTATCTCTTTACAAATTTATATATGCCAATAGCACTTATAAGAAAAATCCCTGCCGCCGCTGCTGAAATTATCCAAATATATTCCAACCCGCCGGTTTGATATCTCTTCAGTATTATGCCGGCAAGCGCCCAATCCACTACAAGAGCATACGGAATGTCGCCAAATCTGTTCAAACTGATCAATGCAAGAAGAATTGCTGCAGCTATTACAATGACTGTCCAAAATTCATCCGGAAATCCGAAGCCTTGCCATCCGATTGTCACAAGAACTGCCGTTACGTTGGCAATTGTCGCAACTGAAATCCACCCCAAATATATGCTGAAAGAATGATATACCGCTATTCTTTCCAGTCCCGTCGCATATTTTCTATTTGGTCTCAAACGAACTACAATAATAATCAGGCTAAATAAAATAACAAGCATAAAAACCAACGACAAAGGTATCTGCCTGTAATGCCATGCAAAAATCCAACATATGTTTGCAATCGAAGATACGGCAAACCAAATCCCAACATCCCCTATGAACCTCCCATTTCGCTTTTTAAGCGAATGGAATTGATGCAGTATGAACATTGCAAGCAATGCGTAGATAAGCCCCCAAATCGAGAATGTAACGCCCGCAGGCACGAACAAATTGGGGATGAAGTCCGACAGTTCCCCGGTATTAAGTCCGTTTATCGGAAGCGCGTTTGCCATGTAATTGACAGCAAGCACTCCCAAAAATAAGAATGTGTTCAGTCCAGCCAATATTTTAAGATTGCTGTTTTTTTTCATTTCATCCCCTCCTTTTGCATTTTTACCCAAAACAAAAAGGAATCCTCATTTATTGAGGATTCCCGAAGAATTTCTTTGACAACTGTTCCAGAAATTTCAATGTATGCCTTTCAGTAGACAGGCGAGCCTTTTGACAATCCCCTTTTTTTATCGCCTCAGCCATTTCGGTCAGCGATGAACTGAACCATTCGTAGTCGTCTATCACGTAATGGATGTATTGCAGGAATCGGGCAGTTTTTGTGTTGAGCTCATCCAATGCGTCAGATAGAATGGGGTTCCTTGCAGCTTGCCTTACGATGGCATGGAATCTTTGATCATCCTGAATGCAGCACTTGTAGTCTTTAACAATGTCATATTTGCCAAAACGTTCGATAATCTCGAAGAGCTCTTCTATTTCATCTTCTGTCGCCCTATGGCATGCAAGTTCAGCCGCCAAACCCTCAAGATTCTTTTTAACCTCGTAAGCATATTTGACCATCATCAAATCGATTTGGGTAACGAATGTGCCTACTCTCGGCACCATCTCTATCAGCCCTATTTGCGACAACCTCAGCAATGCCTCCCTTACAGGAGTCCGGCTGACTCCGAACTCCTCAATCAAATCCTTTTCGGAAACCGCCATGCCAGGCTCATATTCCATTTCTATGATTCTTTTTTTTAGAATCTGAAAGATTCCGGCATTCGCCTGCTTTTTCATTTCCTCTACCCCAGTCTCCCTATACGTTCCACTTTTTCCTTATCATTTCCCACTTCTTGTCTCGATGAGCCTCTATGACCTCTATGTCTTCATCTGTCAAATGCTTGAATCTGCCCTGCGCCTTCAAATAATCCTTTGCAGGCGTAAACTCTTTCGGATTCTTGTTTACGTTGAATTCACCGTTTTCATACTCCGCAAGATACCAAAGTCCCGAGTCTACAACAGCTTTTGCAAGCGCCACGGTTTGATCAGCCGGATAACCCCATCCTGTAGGGCACGGAACAAACACATGAAGGAATGATGTTCCCTTCGTATCCTTTGCCTTTTGCACCTTCATGAG
Source organism: uncultured Peptostreptococcaceae bacterium (assembly GCA_964512505.1). Classification (GTDB taxonomy): domain Bacteria; phylum Bacillota; class Clostridia; order Peptostreptococcales; family BM714; genus BM714. Next base: position 12,402 of record CAZEHH010000028.1, on the reverse strand, counting down.
AAAATCCTCAAGATAACCCACGCTTGCTGTAGCAGCGTACGATATCCCATGTGCGGCGACTATCTCGAACATGTTCTTCTTGTGGGTTATTGAACCCGGAAGGTTTTTGCCGGCAGGAGAAGTGGTTGTCCTTGTCCCATATGGAGTCAATCCGCTCTTTTGGATTCCCGTGTTCATATAGGCTTCGTTGTCGGTGCACATGTATATTATATCGTCGTTTCTGTCGATTGCGCCCGACAAAGCCTGAAGACCTATGTCGGCAGTTCCGCCGTCGCCTGCAAAACCTATTGTCTGTGTGTTTTCAACACCAAGAGCCTTCAGCCCTGCAGCCATTCCGGAAGCTACGGCCCCTGTTGCTGCAAATGGCGTAATCATAGCGTTTGTTGTAAAAGACATATGAGGGTATATGAAGGATACCGCAGCCATGCAACCGGCAGGGAGTGCCGCAAAAGTGTTTTCTCCCAATATCTTCATTGCATGCCTGAGAGCCAAGCTTTCTCCGCAGCCTCCACATGCCTTGTGCCCATAAAAATACTCTTTGTTTGTTATTGTGCGCGCATTAAATTTTGCCATTAGTATTCACACCCCACATTCATGTACTGTACCCTTTCAAATGAATTTCCTTCGGCTGCAGACAAAAGTTCGTCATACGCCTTTTCTATATCTTCATGGGTTATATCCCTTCCGCCTATTCCTCCTATGAAATTGATTGCCTTGGGAATGTTGCCCATCTCGATTATTGAAGAATTCACGTTAGTGAATATGCTTCCCTCATAGCCGAAAGAAATATTTTTGTCCAGCACTCCGAAAGCCTTTACATTCTTAAGTGCATCCACCATTTTATCAGTCGGGAAAGGTCTTAGAACCCTAAGCTTTATAAGTCCAACCTTTTTGCCCTCTTTTCTCATTTTTTCCAAAACAACTCTTGCCGTCCCTGTCACACTGCCGGTTGTTATCAAAGCGGCCTCGGCATCTTCCATATAAACCGTTTCCATCATTCCATGATAGTATCTGCCGAAGGCGTCCCCGAACTCCTTGTCGATTTTTTCGATATGGGCTTCCGATTCGACCATTTCAAAATGCCGCTTCATGTTAAATTCCATATTGGTGTCTTTACCTGCAGATATGCAAAGGCTCTTTGGATTCTCAAGAGACATGCTGTTGTCAGGCATTGAAATCGGAGGCAAGAACTCGTCAACTTTTTCCTGTTGCGGTATTTCAACCATTTCGTATGTGTGAGTTAACACAAACCCGTCGACATTCACCATCACAGGAGTCATGACCTCTTTGGTTTCTGCTATTCTGTATGCCTGAATTGTCATGTCCAGCGCTTCCTGCGCATCCTCGACATATATTTGAATCCACCCAGAATTCAGAAGAAACATTGAATCCATGTGGTCTCCAAAAATGCTCCATGGAGTTGCAATCGAGCGGTTTGCGTTCATCATCACTATAGGGAGGCGTTGCCCGCTTGCATATGGCAGAGCCTCAGCCATGTATAGGAGTCCCTGCGACGAAGTCGCCGTAAAGGCCCTCGCTCCGACTGCACTAATGCCTATGGCGCATGACATTGCACTGTGCTCGGACTCTACATGCATGAAATCGGACTTGAGAGATCCGTCTTCAACGAATTCCGAAAGTCTTTCCACAACAATAGTCTGCGGCGTTATCGGATAAGCTGAAATGACATGGGGTCTTGAAAGCCTTGCTCCTTCGGCAACTGCATCGTCTCCGCAAATAAACTTCATTGATTTACTCATGCTATTTCACCTCCTTGACCATTTCAATGGCTCCAAGCTTGCATTCAGTTGCGCATATTCCGCAACCCTTGCAGTAATCATAGTCTATTTCAAGTCTTTCTCCCGATTTATCTATAGCCCCGTCGGGACAAACCAGGAAGCATCTAAGACAATTCACACATTTGTCCTGGTCAATGACAGGCTTGAATGTTCTCCAACCCGCGTTTATGCTCGTCAAGTGGTCACTTGCGCAGGTAGAACCCAAAGGGAACTCCCTGACCGATTTGGGTGCCTCCCATTTTTTTACTTTAGGTCTATCCATCTTTATGCTCCTTTCACCAATTCATATACTTTTTCGATAAGCTTCTTGTTTTTCTCAGCCACCTTGGGCTTAAGACTGTCGTCTATCGCCTTTTTTGCATCTTCAAGCGAAACATGACCGCTTACTGCAATAAACGCACCCATCATGGCCGTATTGGTTATGGGCAATCCCAAGATATCCAAAGCTATGGATGTCGCATCTACCGCCACGACCTTATTCGATACAAGTCTTTTGTACTTTTCAGGCTTATCGGTATTGATGATTAGAACAGTATCTTCCTTTAATCCGTTTGTGACTCCGTTTTCCCAAAGTGTTTCGTCCAACACAATTACATAATCGGGCGATATTATCTCGCTCCTGTCTGTAATCTTTTCATCGGAAATCCGCGTAAATCCAGCTACTGGCGCGCCCCGCCTTTCCGGTCCGAATGACGGAAAAGCCATGGCGTACTTCCCGCCATGCACAGAAGCTGCCGCTCCAAGGATTCTGGCCGCCGTAAAACTGCCCTGTCCCCCTCGTCCATGCCATCTTATTTCAATCATAGCAAAACCTCCTCTTTTTATATATGTTTAATATATCAGTAATATATCAGTTGGTCAAGCATTGCCCTCTTGACTTTATTCTAAAAACCTATAGAATTTATTCATGCGTCAACAATGATTATATCTATATTGTTTGTGCATCAAATCAATTGGGCCTTCTCAAAGCCTTGACTGGAGTTGCTATGAAATCTTTTATTATTCGTTTTTTCCGCCTCAATTGGGGTCTTTTTATTTGTTCAGTTGGCATCGTTTTTATGCTTAATGCAAACATAGGCTATGCTCCATGGGATGTATTCCACGCAGGTCTTGCAAATTCTTTCGGTACAAGCATAGGAATTGCTTCTATTGCGGTCGGATTGGTTATTTGCATCGCGACTGTAGCGCTTGGAGAAAAACTTGGCCTTGGAACAATCTTCAACATGTTAATTATTGGCCTTTTTATAGATATGCTCCTATTCTTAAAGCCAATACCTATTGCAAGCAATTTTTTTTACGGAATCGTTATGATGGCAATGGGCATGACTCTTCTGTCATATGGAAGCTACCATTACATTGCTTCCGGTTTTGGAGCAGGCCCCCGCGACAGCCTGATGGTCGCAGTTACACGAAAAACAGGTTTGCCTGTGGGTGTGTGCCGCGGAGCAATAGAATTGACAACAGCACTTGCAGGATGGAAGCTAGGCGGAATGTTCGGTATAGGTACAGTAGTTTCCGCATTCGCCATAGGATATTTCATTCAGACAACATTCAAGCTTCTTAAATTCGATCCAACCGATGTGCAACATGAAACTCTAAAACAGACCATATCGGCATTTCGCATAGTAACTGATAAAACTGTTGCTGAAAATAAAAGCAAATAAAAAAGATTGCCTTAAATAATGGCAATCTTTTTTATTTGAAATCCTATATAGTAAATCCCCCTCCAGCTAAACTGATTTTTTTCAAAAATAATCAGGCAAAGCATTTGAAAGCCTGGCATTCTTGCTTATGAAATACC
>CAZEHH010000028.1:0-8702 GCA_964512505.1 uncultured Peptostreptococcaceae bacterium | reverse complement strand
CAAAAATAATCAGGCAAAGCATTTGAAAGCCTGGCATTCTTGCTTATGAAATACCTATTTGTTATAATATTACAGTAAAGAGCATTTGCCCTATTTGACTTATAAAACGAAATTTTGGGAATCCACATTTATTTTAATGTAAAGGGGGAAGTGAAATGACTTATTCACCGTCACTGTCGTCTGCTTTCAACGAGACAAGAAATCGAAGCGACAAGCTGTCGCCTCAATCCGGAATGTGCTCCCTGTGCACAGAGGATTGCGCAACAACCTGCGAACTAGGCTTGGCTGCGGTTCTGGGCATGCGAACCGTCTATCCAACCACAACAGGTGCAAACCAAGTAGGTTCGGAAAAAGATTATCCGATCGATTACTCCCATTTCAATATCAATGGGCGTGTTTTCGGAGCAATTGGCGCCAATCCGACCCACGATGAGGCGACAATATTCAATGTCAACCTTGAACGTGAGTTTGGCTTGGTCAATCCCGTGAGACTTGCAATGCCGGTCATATTGCCCGCACTGATAAAACTCAACTGGGAAGATTATTTTGGAGGGGCCGCCATGGCAGGCGTTTGTTGTGTGATCGGCGAAGACGCAAGGGAAAAGGACCCCGAGCTCAAGATTGAAAACGGCAAGATTGTCAATTTCCCCGCAATAGGCAGAATGCTCGACACATTCAGAAAGTACTACCGTGGATACGGGCAAATAATAATACAAACAAATGTCGAGGACGACATGCTCGGTGTTGCCGACTATGCGATAAGAGAACACGGAGCCGAGGCCATAGAAATCAAGTTCGGACAGGGAGCAAAAGGTACTCAGCCTGTAAAACGCGTCAACGGAATAGAAGATGCACTTGCCAAGCAAAGCACCGGATATTTTGTTCATCCCGATCCGAGCGACCCAAAAGTGGCTGCGGCTTATGAAAAGGGAGTATGCCCGAATTTCTATACATATTCAAGGCTCCCTCAATGGACTGAGGAGTATCTTGTTCCAAGAATAGCGGAACTCAGATCCATGGGCGCAAAAAACATATACTTCAAGATGGCGGGTTACGACCCTTCCGATTTGGAAAAATCGATACGTCTCGGAATAAAGGCGGGTGTCGACATGATTACCTTTGACGGCGCCGGTGGCGGAAGCGGATACAGCCCATGCAAAATGATGAACGAATGGGCTTATCCAACAGTCATAATGGAAGAGGCCATTTGCACAATCACAAAAAAATTAAAAGCTGAGGGTCTTTCTGTCCCTGCAATAACCGTAACCGGCGGATTTGCATCCGAAGACCAGGTATTCAAGGCGCTTTCTTATGGCGACGGAGATGTTACAGCGGTAGGCATTTGCAGGGCTGCAATGGCCGCAGCCATGAGCGGCAAAAAAACCGGCGATATGATAAAGGCCGGCAATGTGCCAAAACTGTTCAAGAAATACGGCGACACCATAGAAGACATATACGGAGACCTTGCGGAACTTAGAGCCATTTACGGCAAAAGTGCCAACGATTTCTCACCTGGAGCAATCGGGGTTTTCTCATATTTGAACAAAATCGCTTTTGGTCTCAGGCATTTCGCCGCCCTGAATCGAAAATTCGATGTATGCTATTTGGACAGAACCGATTTGATACCGCTTACCCGAAACGCAAAAGATTTGATTAAGGGAAAATGGTTCGAATAATAGTCAAAGCTGTTCAGACGATTTTTTTACATTCGTTTTATTCTGCACAAACTGTATAATCGCCTTTTGTTTAGTTATAAAGATAAAAGCGAAATTGACATTCTCATTGAAACAGATGTCAATTTCGCTTATTTTTTTTGCCGGTTTTTCAATTGCCAAAATCAATTGCTTGAATTTCTTGCCGCGCTGCATGTTCTGGGATGTCTTCCCCTTTTTAACAAGCCAATCACAAACGAAATCGCCACGCTTGCCAAGTAGCTGATTTCTTTGATTTCAAACAATTTTACCACAACAAGATTCCACGATGCCATGACAATCAATCCGCCCAATAAAATCATGCAAACCCATACTATAGAAATCCACAACATATTTTTTTTCATTTCCTTTTCCTCCCGATTAATTGAATTTAATGGTTTTGTGTTCCACGTTTTAAATATACAGGCATATTCTTTGCCGCTGCTTTGAATAATCTTAAAGTATCCTTAGAATTGAAAAACCCGCGAAATCAATTCGCGGGTCGTATTGCAACAAATTATGTTTTTTTATTTGATTTTCTCACAAATAAATTTGCCGAGTCTTTTTATCCCCATCTTGATTTTTTCGGGCGGAACAGATCCATAGCTTATTCTCATGCAGTTGTTGCCTTTGCCGTCGCCCTCTACAAAAAAACCTTCCCCTGCGACAAAAGCGACTTTTACTTCAGGATTTTTTAAGGATTCAGCCAAAAGCTCCGTTGTGTTTATCCCCCCAGGCAATTCAACCCATGTAAACAGTCCTCCATCCGGGAACACCCGTTTCGTGCCTTCGGGAAAGAACTTGTCTATGCTCTCTATCATCGCATCTCTTCGTTCCCTGTACAAATCGCATATCATTTTGTGGTGGTCCGGATAATATCCCCTCTTGAAAAATTCGGCGCATAGTATTTGAGGAAGCATTGAAGTGTGGGAATTTGTTGCAGTCTTTGCCGCAAAAAGCTTTTGCATTATTGCATCGTTTGCAAGAATATAGCCCAATCTGCTCCCTGGCGAAAAGATTTTAGAAAAGCTGTTGGCCAAAACAGTATGACCGGTTTTATCAAACGCCTTGATTGGCAACAAATCCGTTCCGCTGTATCTTATGTCCCTGTATGGGTCGTCCTCGAGAATGATCACATCGTATTTGCCGCCGAATTCGGCGATTCTTTTTCTTCTTTCAAGAGACAATGTTCTTCCCGTGGGATTGTGGAAAGTAGGAATTACATAGACCATTTTGGGTTTGTAGAGCTTTATTTTTTTCTCCAAATCTTCGGGGTCCATGCCTTCGTCATCCATATCAACCCCTATGCATTTGGCTTCAAACATGTCGAAAATCTCAACAGAATGGACAAATGAAGGAGACTCAACCAAAATTACATCGCCCGGCTCTATGTAAAGCTGGCAAAGCAGATTCATTGCCTCGAGTCCGCCGTTTATTATCATTATATTTTCAACGTTTGCTTCCACGCCCTTTGGTTGTAAAAGTTCCTTTACGACTACTTGCCTTAAATCCTCAGCTCCCATCACATTTCCATATTGAAGAGCTTCCACGCCCCTTTTGTCTTTCCTGATTACATCATTTGCGATTGCCCGCACAATGTCTACCGGCAAAGCCTCGAAAGCAGGTGCCCCCCCGCCAAATGAAATCAGATCCGGATCATTCATAGCTCCAAAAAGTCCCTTTATGACATTTGCCGATTTTTCCATAGCCGACATTCTTTCCGCAAATTCCGGCATATAAACGCCCCCTCAATATCATAGTTTATTGTTTTATTATACTATATAATAATTCCATCCCGAATATTCTGAATCAACAAATAGTTTTACGCCTTGTTTTTTTTCAAGAAATACGCCACCTGGTAGTATTCTATTTCATAGCCTTTGTGTTTAAGCTCCTTGGAAATTTTCCTGGCACCCATCCCATCCGAATGATATGCGTTTATCATCCTTTCAATCGTTTTGTCTATGCGTCTTGAATTCTTCCCGTTATCTTTCCCGATCAATTCGAAAGGCAAATCGTCAATCCCCACTCTGGTTATGATTTCCTTGTCGCGGTTTATGTCGTCTATCAAGGGCGAAGCTGAATCTATGCTGAAGTTTATAACATCCCTCATCTGCCTTATGTTTCTTGGATAGTAGGCATTTAGCAATATTTGCCTCGCGTCATCCTCAATTACGACTTTGTAGTCTATTTCGTGAAGATTCTTTACCGCATCCTGGTATTTCATAATGAAATACTCAAGCAATTCATTCTTTTCCCGCATGTCCCTTTCGCTTAAAGACGGAAGGTATATTTCGTATTGGGCAAGCCTTTGATAAAGTTCGGGCAACAATTCGTCTTTAAGGTTCCTTGTAGACGCGGCTATTACAATGACATCCACCCTATGCTCCTTTGATCCTCCAATGCGTCTTATCTTGCCTGTTTCAATGACCTTTAGAAGAAGATTCTGATAATGCTCCAATGCATGGGCCTCGTCAAGGAAGAGTATTCCACCGTTTGCCTGTTCAAAAAGTCCCTTTTTCCTTTTGGATCCCGTATATGCACCTTCCTCGCTGCCGAAAATTTCAACGGCTGCGATGTCGGAATTTGTGAATTGAGCACAATTTATTTCAATATACGGGGCATCCTGGCTTATTACCCCAATCTCTTTCGCATAATTGTATATCATGTTGGCAACCATTGTTTTTCCTGTTCCGGATTCACCAATTATGATGGAGTGGCGTGGTCCTCCCAATGACCCAACTGTTCTTCTGGCCCTTTTTATGACTTCACTCAAACTTCCGCCCTTTCCTATCATTGAAGGAACATCTTCAACCACCGAATTCAATTCCAATTGCAGCTCCAGATATTTTATTTTCTTGTTCAGTTCATCGATTTCCTTTATGCTTCTGAAAATGGAAAAAGCACCCGAGAATTCTCCATCCATGTAGTATGGATATGAATTAACGACATAACGCTTGTTCTTCACATAGTGAATCCTCTTTTCCAATATAGGCTGGCGATCCTCAAGAACCTTCAACAATACGGCTTGCGGATAGTATTTCGTAATATGGTTTCCAACCATGTCGGTGATCCTGTAACCCGCATAATCAGCCGACGCCTGGTTTACATAGATGAGGACACCTCTTTTGTCAACGACATTGACGCCGTCGTTCGATTTGTTCATTATATTGTCAGCTACTTCGAATTTTAAATCGTTCCCCATTTCGGCCTCCATTATTCTAACACTTTATTCGCATTATAACATCTATTCTAACATTCAAACAACAATTGTATCAATAATGCATTGAAAAACCTGCATTCTTCTTTTGGCACATCTTTTGCATATATAGTTAACAAATTTAAGGAGGTATGGTTTATGTCAAATCTAACAGAGATTCGCTGGCATGGAAGAGGCGGGCAAGGCGCAAAAACAGCTTCCCTGCTTTTGGCGGATGCAGCTTTCAACACTGGCAATTATGTTCAAGGTTTTCCCGAATACGGACCCGAGAGAATGGGGGCCCCGATTACCGCCTACAACCGAATCAGTTCAGCCCCTTTGAGGGTGCACTCAAACATTTATGAACCTGATTTTGTGGTTGTGGTCGACGAAACATTGCTCTCAACGGTGGATGTTACAGCCGGATTGAAAGCGGAGGGCGCCATAATAATCAACACGCCCAAATCCGTCGATGAAATCAAATCCAAAATAAGAGGCTACAGCGGTCGAATGTTCACAATCGACGCACGCAAAATTTCAGAAGAAACTTTGGGAAGAAACTTTCCAAACACGCCAATGCTCGGCGCAGTAGTAAAGGTCAGTGGAGTAATGGAGGAAAAAGCCTTCCTCGATGCGATGGAGGGTTCCTTCAAGCATAAATTCGCCACAAAGCCGGAAGTCATAAGCGGCAATATGGCCGCTCTAAAAGAAGCTATGCAGGAGGTGGCAAAATAATGGACAAAAGAAAAACCTGCAATATCGATCCGCAAGTGAATTGGAAAAACATTTCTCCGGGTGGAGCAATCACTCAATCAGGAAGCGCGGACCTTTTTAAAACCGGCGACTGGCGGACAATGATACCTGTTTTCAAAGAAGACAAATGCAAGCAATGCCTGCTCTGTGTTCCGGTTTGCCCGGATTCTTCAATACCGGTGGTAAATAAAAAACGATTGGACTTTGATTATGACCATTGCAAAGGATGCGGCATATGCGCCAAGGCATGCCCGTTCGGCGCAATAGATTTCATCAAAGACGAGAAACAGGAGGGTTAAGATGGGAATAAGAGATAGATTGTCGGGAAACGAAGCGATTGCAAATGCAATGAAACAAATAAATCCGGATGTCATGCCTGCATTTCCGATTACGCCTTCGACTGAAATACCGCAGTATTTTTCACAATTTGTTGCAAATGGAGAAGTTGACACCGAATTCGTGACTGTAGAATCCGAGCACAGCGCAATGAGCGCATCCATAGGTTCGGAAGCGGCCGGCGCAAGAACCGTAACCGCCACTTCATCAGCAGGACTTGCCCTAATGCATGAGGTTCTCTATGTCGCCGCATCTTCAAGGCTTCCAATCACTCTGGCTTGCGTAAACAGGGCTCTTACGGGGCCGATAAACATAAACGCAGACCATGGCGACTCTATGGGCGCCAGAGACTCCGGATGGATACAAATTTATTCGGAAAACAATCAGGAAGCCTACGACAACTTCATACAGGCATTCAGGATAGGAGAGCATCCTGACGTTCAATTGCCCGTAATGGTTTGCCAGGACGGTTTCATAACATCGCACGGAGTGGAAAACATAGAACTTATTGAAACTGAAAAAGTCAAGAATTTCGTAGGCGACTACTGCCCTGAAAACTATATGCTCAATCCCAACGAGACTATAGCCCACGGCCCCTATGACAGCCCTGTCTACTATATGGAACATAAGCGCCAACAGCTAGAGGCAATGAAGAATGCCAAGGAAGTGATTTTATCAATAGGAAAAGAATTCGGAGAGATGTCCGGCAGATTCTACGAATTCTTTGAAGCATACAAACTTGAAGATGCAGAAGTCGCTGTAGTTGTTTTGAACTCGACTGCAGGAACCGCCAAGGATGTTGTAGACGCTATGAGGGAAGAAGGCAAAAAAGTCGGTCTTCTGAAGCTGCGCGTATTCAGGCCTTTCCCGGGCGAAGAAATTGCCCAGGCCCTCAAGAATGTAAAGGCGGTGGCAATAATGGACCGCCACGAAGGTTTCTCGACAATAGGAGGCCCAGTATTTTCAGAGGTTCGCACTGTACTGTACGACCTTCCAAACCCGCCAAAAGCTATCAGCTATGTTTACGGTTTGGGCGGACGCGATGTCAGAACGATCCATATCGAGTCAATTTACAACGAACTTCTTGCCATAAAAGATGGCAAAGACCAAGGCGAGGCATACCGTTACCTCGGTGTCCGAGAATAGGAGTGATAAAAATGGCATATCAATTTAAAGATGTAATGAACAAACCGGAAAGACTTACCGGAGGCCATAGAATGTGTGCAGGCTGCGGCGCTCCCTTGGCTGTAAGAGGAGTCATGAGGGCTCTGAAGGAAGAGGACAAGGCGGTTGTAGGCGTTGCAACAGGATGTCTTGAGGTTTCAACCTTCACGTACCCGTATGTCGCCTTCAAGGATTCTTTCATACACACCGCATTCGAGAATGCGGCTGCAACAGTTTCAGGCGCCGAAGCGGCGTATAATGCTCTTAAGAGAAAAAATAAGATCGATGAAACATATAAATTCATAACTTTCGGAGGAGACGGAGGAACATACGACATAGGCTTCCAATCTCTCTCGGGCGCGATGGAGCGCGGACACGACATGGTCTATGTTTGCTATGACAACAACGCATATATGAACACCGGCATACAGCGTTCATCTGCAACTCCCAAATACACAGACACCACCACTACACCTGCCGGAAAAGTAGTGCCGGGAAAACAGCAGTTCAAGAAAGACCTTTCCGAAGTGATGGTTTCTCATGAAATACCGTATGTCGCACAAACAACATTCATTGGAAATTTCAAGGACCTTCACGAAAAAGCGGAAAAGGCCATTTACACGGAGGGTCCCGCATTCATGAATGTATTGGCTCCATGTCCAAGGGGCTGGAGGTATGAAACCGAGGATTTGATGAAAATATGCAAGCTTGCCGTCGACACTTGCTTCTGGCCTCTCTTTGAAGTAATCAACGGAGAATGGAAGCTCTCATACAAGCCAAAGAAAAAGCTCCCTGTAGAAGATTACCTCAGGCCTCAAGGTCGCTTCAAACACCTGTTCAAACCAGGCAATGAACATTTGATTGAAGACATCCAGAATGAAGTCGACAGAAAATGGGAAACTCTTCTGAAAAAATGCGGAGAACTTTAATTATCATCAATTGAAACACCCCCCCATATGGAATGGATCCGGCAAATGCCGGATCCATTCGTTTTTTATACGCATATTTGCTTTTGAAAATTCCTCTTTGGCAACTTCTCCGAGTTTTTTGATGTCTTCTTCTGTGAAGAGTCCGTGGCTTGTGAGTTTTTCTTTGACTCCTCCCATGAAGTCTTTGTCTATTTTAACGAGTCCGAAGGCGTCTGCCATCTTAAGCATGCCTATGAATTCGTCCTGGGGCATTATCTCTCCCATTTTGCCCTGCCTGGTCCCTTCTGTCTTTTTGTCATGCCAGGGTGATTCTATCTTGCCCAGCTCTTCGGGCGTCATGTTGCCGATGTATGTCTGGTTTGGGGCGTAGGACACTACTTGCTCGTAGGTCCTTATGTGCTTGTCTATTTGGGCAAGGTATTCTGAATCGGGGTTGGTCATTCTCTCCACTGTCTGGGTGGACCCGTTTTACACTATCATGTCGGGTGTGTGCACCAGCACGTAGCCCGCTCCTTTTATTACTGGAAACTGGTTCATCTTTTGTTTTCCTCCTGTTTGTTTTTTCTTTTCTTTATAAAAAAGGAGGCTGACCTTAGGACAACCTCCTTTTGCTGTTTCTCTTTGAATCCC
>CAZEHH010000027.1:0-17373 GCA_964512505.1 uncultured Peptostreptococcaceae bacterium | reverse complement strand
TACAACCTTCAGGCGGCTTTTTCGACTGCGCGCCTGACAGGCAACATATTTTAAGCGGAAGGGAAGATGCCTTCGAAAGGCGAAAGGAGCGGCTTGATGAAAATATACACAAAGGGTGGAGACAGTGGAGAAACAAGCCTTTATGACAATACACGCGTGCCTAAGGACCATATCAGGGTTGAGAGCTATGGAACTATTGATGAATTGAATTCCGCGCTGGGTCTTGCAAGAGGGTTTATTGACGACGACTCAATCAACAATTCGATAATTGATGTGCAGAGGGAACTTTTCAACGTCGCAGGAGAGCTTGCAACAGCCGACCATTCAAAGTTCCCGGAAAAAGTGACCGGGGAAAAAATAAAAAGCCTCGAAAGTGAAATAGATGCCATGCTTGACAAACTGAACAAGGAGCAGCAATTCAAATTCATAATACCCGGTTCATGCCACCGCTCGGCAAGCCTTCACCTTGCCAGGACAATCTGCAGGAGGGCGGAGAGAAGGATAGTGACTCTTTCCAGGGAAGAGGACATAAGACCCGAGATTGTCAAATATGTAAACCGCCTTTCGGATTGGATATACGCATTGGCAAGAACTCTTGAGTGCTCGATTGATTATGTGGATTTTGAAAAATAAGGAGATGAAAAAAATGCGCGATTTCGGCTTTGACATCAGTGAAATGATTAAAGAAAGATGGTCTCCCAAGTCATTTAGTACGGAGCCTGTGGATTATGAAGACGTAATGGCGGTTTTGGAGGCGGCAAGATATGCCCCTTCCTGCTTCAACGAGCAGCCTTGGGAATTCCATGTCGCGATTGATGAGGATGAGCTTGAACTGGTAAGGCAAGCAATAAATGACAGGAACCGCTTGTGGGCTGACAAGGCGCCTGTGCTGATAGTCGCATCTTCACGTCCCGAATTCAATAAAAGCGGAAAATCAAACAGGTGGGCCGATTTCGACACCGGAACAGCTTGGGGATACTTGTCTCTTGAAGCCCATAGAAGAGGCCTGATAACTCATGCCATGGGCGGATTCAGCAGAAAGAAGCTAAAAGAACTTCTTGGGCATGAAGAGGAAAGAAATTTTCTTGCCGTAATAGCCTTGGGAAGGATTGGCGATATAAAAGAACTCAATGAAATATTTATCGAGGAAGAGGCACCGAAGGGGAGGAAACCCCTGGATAATATTCTGACCAGGGTAAAAGACATGGGGGGCGAGTAGATGCAGGTTGCGTTGATAGCCCATGACGAAAAGAAAAATGCCATAATCGCTTTTGCACGAAAAAACAAAAAAATGCTTGAGGAATGCAAATTATTTGCCACAGGCACAACGGGTAAACTCATACAGGAAAAAACAGGACTTAGCGTAATAAGATTCCTCTCCGGCCCTCTTGGAGGGGATGCGCAGATAAGCGCAATGGTTGCTTCGGAAAAGATTGACCTTGTAATATTCTTGAGGGACCCGCTAACTTCCCAGCCCCATGAACCCGACATACTTGCCCTTTTGAGAATTTGCGACGTCCACAATGTGCCGCTTGCGACAAACATAACATCGGCGGAACTTCTTCTTTACGCGTTGATAGCAAAAGAGACCCCGTGGCAGGACATCCAAGGCAGGTATTGATATGCAGAATCGGGAAAAGACGAAATGCGGGGCCGTTTTGGCTTAAAGATTCAAGAGCTTGAAGAAAACAATGAATGACAATTATTGAGCGGTTTGCATAAGCAACCGCTTTTTTCATTGAAGCGGTTTTTAAATAATTCGGAATAGTGGTAAAATAAAGTGAATTGATTAAAAACAGAGAAAAAAGGGAGATGCAAAATGAAACTTAGAGTGCTTGCGGACAACAACACAATAATCGACAGATATTTTTTGGGGGAACCGGGACTTTCTTTCCTGATTGAAGCCGACGGCGAAAAAATACTTTTTGATATGGGATATTCTGACGTATTCGTAAAAAACGCTTTCAAGATGGGAGAAACCCTGCGCGACATAGACAAAGTCGTATTTTCCCACGGCCATGTGGACCACACATGGGGCCTCGATCCCTACATAAGGCTGATGAATGAATGGGAAATCGAAGGAATTGATTTTAAAAAGCCCCTTTTTGTGGCCCATGAAGAGGTGTTCCTGAGCCGGAGATTCGAACAGTTCCAAGAGATTGGGTCATTGGTTTCAGAAGAGAAATGCGGCAGGCATTTTAATATGGCACTTACCAACGAGCCGTTGAAACTGACAGAAAACCTTTGGTATCTCGGACAGATAGAAAGAAAGCACGACTTCGAAGGAAAGCTTGCAATCGGCGAAGTTTTAAGGAACGGAAAATGGGAGATGGATACCATAATCGACGACACTGCAATGGCTTATCAAACGGGCGAGGGCCTTGTGGTGATTACAGGATGCTCTCATGCGGGAATATGCAATATAATTGAACAGGCAAAGAGAGTGACAGGAGAAAACAGGATAATAGACGTAATAGGCGGATTTCACCTTATGGAACCGGATTCGCCTCAAATAGAGAGGACTGGACAGTATTTCAAGGAGAACAAAATCGAAAAAATACACGCATGCCACTGCACTTGCCTTGCAGCTAAAATAAAGCTTTCTGAATATACGAAAGTCGAGGCGGTAGGCTCCGGGATGACCATAGAGGATTGGCAGTATTGAGCAATAGCGTTTTCGATTTTGACAAAAATTCTGTCGGGGGATGACTGGGATGGTAGAAATGACTGCTTTAACTGAAATGGCTGTGCTCAACGAGATTGTCATGCCTGTTCTTTTTTTCAAGAACGGGGAAGTTGTTTGGATAAACAGCCGCTGCAAAAATCTTATGAACATAAAAGATGTTTCGGATTTGAAGGAAAAGCATTTTTTGAAATATTTGGACAGGAGACAGCCTGAAGGAAAGTCCTTGAGGGAAATTGTCAATCAGCTCAAGGACGCTTTAAGCGATGAGAAAGCTGAAAAAAATTTGAGAGTGGCATTGAAAATCAAGGGATTGAGGTTGGAGGCGGCTATTAGGATTGTCCCGACTGAAAGCGAATTTCCGGACAGCGGCTTTGTAATCTTCGATCGCCTAAGGAGAAAAGGAGATGCTTTGCTTAGAAGAAAGACGGAGCATTTCTACGGAGATCTTTTCAGGCAGGTATCGGTGCCTATTGCAATATGCGACAGCATGGACAGGGTTGTTGACATAAACGCCGCTTTCAGCGAACTTTTCGGATATTCAAAAGAAGAGGCGGTCGAAAAATATTGTTATGACTTGATTGTTCCGCCCTCTGAAAAAATCAAACGGATGAACGTATTTGAAGAGATTCACAATAAAGGGATTCAAAAAAGACAAATCGAGCTTGTCGACAAATGGGGGAGGCCAGTCAATGTCGATTTTACCGGGCATCCCATACTTGAAAACGGAAAAATTGTAGGGACATACAGAATTTATGAGGGGCAAAGCGACAAAAAAAGAGCGAGAGAAGAGATTGCTCTTCAAAAGGCTTATTTTGAGGGCCTTTTCAATACTTCGACAGAAGCCCTTGCACTTCTTACCAACGATGACAAAGTTGTCTATTTCAACAAGGCGTTTGAGAATCTTTTCGGATATTCCCTGCTTTATTCAAAGGGAAAATGCATAAACGACATTGTCGCAGTGGGTGAAAGAAGGGAAGAAGCCGAAAACATTTCAGCCAAAGCGCTCAAGGGCAAGTATTTATCGTTTGACACGGTCCGCTACCATAGGGACGGGTCCCCTATACCCGTCGAAATAGTAGTCAATCCAATCATTAACAGTGGCGAACTTCTTGGAATTTATGCCGTTTACAAGGATTTGACGGAAAAAAGCCGCATGAAGAAGAAAATAGAGGTGCAGTCGCAGTATTTCAAGCAATTGTTCGACAAGTCCCTCGATGCAATGGCTTTGCTTGACTCGGACCAAAGGGTCATGGACATTAACAGGGCCTTTGTCAATCTGTTCGGATATGAGGCGGAAGATTGTAAAAATAAAGAAATTGACCAATTCATAGTTTCAAAAGAATACATAAAAGAAGCCGTTGAGTGCAATGAAGACATAAAAAGAGGCGTTTCAGTCAATGTGGAAACCAAGAGAAAAAACAAGGCAGGCGAACTAATCGATGTCGAAGCTTCCGGGAATCCAATAACTGTCGGCGGCAAAATAGTCGGAACGGTTGTAAACTATAGGGATATAAGGGGCCGCAAACATGTTGTCGGCGAGCTGGAAGAGCAGAGGGCTTATTTCAAGCAGCTGTTCGACAATTCTCCATTGGGGATTGTAATGATTGACACAGAGGATAGGGTTGTCGACATAAACAAGGGATTCGGCTCTATGTTCGGATACGGAACAGACGAAGCCAGGGGAAAAAACATAAACAGCCTAATAGCTCCGGAGAGCCGATTTACGGAAGCGGAAAGACTTTCGTCCAGGCTTATCAGCGGAAACACCGTAAAGTTTGAAACAAAAAGAAAAAACAAGGCAGGAGAGCTTATAGATGTGGATATTTTGGCATACCCTGTTTGGCTTAATGGAAAGCAGGTTGGAGGATATGGAATATACTCCGACATCACTGAAAAGAAGCGGGCGGAAAAGGAGATTGAATTTCTTGCCTACAGGGACAGTTTGACCGGACTTTTCAACAGGAAGGTATTCTACGACAAGCTCCGAAGCAGAATGGGTAAGCTTAAAGAAGGGGAAAAGCTTGCCGTTTGCTATATGGACCTTGACGGGTTTAAAAATATAAACGACAGCATGGGACACAATGTCGGAGACGAGATCCTCAGGTATGTAGCAAAAAACATAGAGGACAGCATAGAAAAAGAAGATGTGGTAGCCAGAATGGGCGGGGACGAATTTGTTGTTTTAACGGACTGCGGAGACAATGAAAAAATAGCCTCGAAGATGGAAGGAATAATAGAAAGGCTCGACAAAGGATTGAGGATTTTTGACTACAGCATTAAGATTTCCCTAAGCATAGGAGTTGCAATATGTCCGGAGCACGGGAAAGAAGTCGAGGAAATCATCAAGAAGGCGGATATGGCCATGTACCAGGCCAAGGAGTCCGGAACTAGCGGATATTTGATTTTCACATCCGAAATGGAGAAAAGGAACCTTTACCGTTTCAAACTGGAAAGCAGACTGAAGATGGCTTTGTCGAACGGGGAGATACAAATGCACTATCAGCCCATCTTGGCAATGGACGGAAAAGTGAAGGGTTGTGAAGCCTTGATGCGTTGGGACAACCCCGTAATAGGGAGAATATCCCCTTCGGTTTTCATACCCATAGCGGAAGATTGCGGCGAGATACACCAACTGGGGGCTTTTGCAATCAATCAGTCACTGACTGTATTGAAAAAATGGAAAGAAGTCTGCGGAGATGATTTCTTCATGTCGATAAATCTTTCGGTAAAGCAGATGGAAAGGGAAAACATAGTTGGAGAAATAGCGGAAGGCTTGGCAAAGCACGGGCTTGAAGGCAAAAACGTCTGTTTGGAGATAACCGAAAGCTGTTCTACCGAGAATGTAATCGATCTGAACGAGAAACTTTCCAAGCTCAAGGAAATGGGCATTTTGATATCGATAGATGATTTTGGGACCGGCTACTCCTCGTTCCGCCAGCTTAGGGACTCATATGCTGATTATGTCAAAATCGACAGAAGTTTTGTGGATGGCATAGACGAAAGAAGCCAAAACAGAGCCATTGTGAAAGCCATTGTAGCAATGGCAAAGAGCCTTGGGGCGGGAACCATTGTGGAAGGAATCGAAACCGGAAGCGAGCTTGAAACAATGAAAAGCTTTGGATGCGACATGCAGCAGGGATATCTTATTCAAGCTCCGGGAAGCGAAAAAATAATTGGAGCCTTCATAAAGAAAAACTGCAAGCAATAAGCCATAAAAAAGCCGCGACCAATCAATGAATCGGACGCGGCTTTTTGGGGGATTACTCAGCGGAATATGCAATTTCAAAGGAATCTCCTACATGCCTGAATATCTTTTCGGTATCATTCGAAATGATTTCATCGAGAGAACCCTCGTACTCGATTCTGGCTCCGATCCCGCAATTTGAGCTCAGTTTCCTCGGAACCGGCATAAGTTCACAGAAAAAGCCCAATTTTTTCATGTGCCTGTCGAACTTGACTGCCCCCGAGTGAGTGAAAAATACAACAGTATAGGTCATTTTATTTTGTTGCCTTCAGAAGAAATTCTTCATTGGTTTCTTCGATTTCAACCGAAAAACCTTTTGATTCGAGAAAACGCTTTATATTGTTTTTTGCGGTATTGTCGCCAGCCAGTATTTCCAGTGCTTCCGTGCTTCTGTCAATCGCTTTTTTAGTCATAAGCACCGGTTGCGGGCAGGACATTCCCCTTGTATCTATTCTGTTCATGACAAGTCTCCCTTCGATTTGAATGGTGTTTTTTCGATGTTTGCCGCCGAGATTGCGACAAGCAGGACAATGCATATGGCAATGGCTATTTGGCCGTTTACCGTTGCTCCTTTTGGACTTGCGGCAAGTGAAAAGTTATGCGCGAATCCTGCGCCGACAAGCATGCCGAAAAATGTTATTGCGGAATCGGCATTGCCTTCTCCTGCAAGTATGAGCTGCCTGAGAGGGCATCCTCCAAGGAGAACCGAGCCCCAGCCAACCACTGCCATACCGAGGAAATTCCAAAGGCCGTCCGTGTGTGCCACGGGCTGACCCTCAAAGCCGAGCGAAAACATTCCCGTTGCCATGTTTCCTATTGCTGCGAAGACGAAAATTGCAAGAAAACCGAGCAAAAGATAATTGTCGCGGAAAAGTATCATGTCGCGAGTTCCACCCACGCAGCACAGTCTGGATTTCTGTGCAAGAAAACCTACAACAAGCCCGGCGGCAAGCGCTATTGCTATCGGCGCGTACATCGATCCAGGTCCGGATTCGCTGAAGATTACGAATGCCGGAGCGGCTAAAAGAAGAATCATAAGAAAAATATTGAAAAGAGGGAACGAGTAGCCTTCGAAATCGGGCAATCTGTATGTTCTTTTCAAACTGAAACCCTTGTTGAGGAAGAGGACTCCTATGTAAATGCCTGCTGCGAATCCGACTATCCCTACAAGAGCGTTAAGGTCCCCGCCTGCGAGCCTTAGAATCATTCTAAGCGGACATCCCAGGAACATCAGAGCGCCTATCATTACAATGATGCCCAGGAAAAAACGGGTCATCGGCGACGATCCTCCGCGAGAAGAAAATTCTTTTCCCGCCTTGGCGGCGATGAAGGCTCCAAGCACCAGCCCCATTATTTCGGGCCTCAAATACTGTACGACAGCTGCGCGGTGAAGACCCAGACCTCCCGCAATGTCGCGTATGAAACAGGCTATGCAGAAGCCCATGTTTGCGGGATTGCCCATTTTGACCAATAATACCGCTATAAGACCTATGGCCGCACCCGTTGCGATTATTCCTTTCTTGCTTTGCATTTTGTTGACTCCTTTCGATATATGTGTTTTAATTGCGTTTTCATTTTAACAATGATTTTATTGCAGTAGAAATAATGATTATCAATGACAGCAATCATTGTATAAAAAAAAACTATGATAAGGAAAAAATTAGTGTTTTGCATTATAATGGATAGTAGAAAATGCCATAGAGAGGAGAATTGGATGAATAAAAATGTCTATATGGACAACGGGGCAACTTCTTTCCCGAAGGCGCCGGGTGTTGCGGAAGCAATGAGCGGATACATAAATGAAGTCGGATGCAGTGTCAACCGGGGAGCTTACGAAAGCGCTTTCTCGGCCGAAAACATAGTTTTTGAAACAAGGGAAATGATTGCCCATCTGTTCAATTTCGACAAACCGGAGAATGTCGTTTTCACCAAAAACATAACAGAAAGCTTGAATGCAATCATCAAGGGATTGCTTGCTGGAGGAGACCATGTGGTTGTTTCTTCTGTCGAGCACAATGCAGTGATGCGACCGCTGATGGCCCTTAAGAAGAGGGGGGTCTCCTTCAGCCGAGCCAAGTGCGACTCGGAGGGAAATCTCGATATCGAGGATTTCAAAAGCAAAATACAAAAAAACACCAAGGCCGTAATAATGACTCACGGCTCAAATGTTTCAGGCACAGTTATGGACCTTGAATCCGTCGGGTCCGTATGCAAAGAAAAGGGCATACCATTCATTGTGGATGCGGCGCAGACAGCAGGATTTTTGAATGTCGACATGCAGAGGCTGGGAGCGGATGCCGTAGCTTTCACTGGACACAAGAGCCTTTTGGGTCCGCAGGGGACAGGAGGCTTTGCAATAAGCGACAGATTGGCCGAAATGACGGACACATTCATTGAAGGCGGGACAGGCAGTCTTTCGGAAATGGAAGAACAGCCTTTATACATGCCTGACAAATTCGAGTCGGGAACGCCCAATGTGGTTGGGATTTTCGGACTCCACGCGGCTCTATGCTACATTAAAAAGACTGGGATTGAAAAAATCGCCGCCCATGAGCTTGAAATGACCCGGCGTTTCTTGAAGGCGCTGACGAAGATTCCGCAGGCGAGGCTTGTCGGCAGGAGGGACCTTTTATGGCGAACTGCAGTTGTATCCCTTGATTTCGAGGGCATGGACAATGCTCTTATTGCCCATGAACTGAGCAAAAAATATGGAATAAGCACAAGGTGCGGACTCCATTGCGCTCCCGCCGCACACAAGACATTGGGTACTTTCCCGCAGGGCACCGTAAGATTCAGCCTCGGTTATTCAACCGCCGCCGAGGATGTCGATTACACAGTTGAAAGCATAATCGAAACCTTGAAAACTTTTTAAGACCACGCAAATCAATATAAAAACGGCCAAACGAGTATTCGTTTCGCCGTTTTTTATATTGTGTTTTATTTGCCAAATCTACAACACCACGATATCGTTCGAAATCGGGGTGAGGAAAAGCTGCCGAATCTTTTTCTGGTCACGACTTTGCCCAAGCGCCCACATGAGTTTTGTCACCACCGCTTCTATGGGCATGTCGTAAGCCGGTATCACAGCGCTTTCCAGAGCCCTTTTGCCAACCTCGTAAATAGTCAGATTGCTGCCTTCCAAAGTAACCTGGGTTGTTATTACAACCGATTTTCCCATTGCGGTCAATTTTTCGATTGCTTCTAAAAAATTTCTCTGACCTTCAAAAGGTATTCCGCCGCTCCCATAACTTTCAATTATGAATCCGTCATAGTCATTGGCTATTTTGCTCAATAGCTGAGGATTTGAGCCGGGGACCAGTTTCATGAGGAAAACATTTGTGTTCATGGAACTGCTGAACAAAGTTTTCCGGTTTTTTTTCTGCATTTGCGCTTTTTTGTTGTAGGCCACCTTGTTTTCGGTGATTTTTGCAACGAATGGATAGTTGATGCTTTCAAAAGCGTTGTAGCTTTCAGTGCGCAATTTTTCCGCTCTTGATCCGCTTATGACCTTTCCGTCAAAAACGAGGTAGACTCCCCCTATTCCTTCGCGGGCAAAACATATGGCGTCGGTAAGATTTTTCCTGGCATCGGTTTTTTCATAGGAAATAGGTTTTTGGGCTCCCGTTATTACTATGGGTTTTTCTGAATTCTGAATCAGATAAAAAAGAGCCGCGGAAGTGTAAGCCATTGTGTCGGTTCCGTGTGTCACTATGAAGCCGTCGTATTCGTCGTACCGGTCCTTCACCATTTTCATTATGTCCAACCAATATTCGGGCTGCATGTTGGTGCTGTCTATGTTGAAAAGCTGAAATGAGTCTATTGAACAACCGCCTATTGAATCGGATGCATAGGCGAGTATGTCGGAGGCCGACATTGAAGGAGCCA
The DNA here is from genome assembly GCA_964512505.1 of uncultured Peptostreptococcaceae bacterium. Taxonomy (GTDB): domain Bacteria; phylum Bacillota; class Clostridia; order Peptostreptococcales; family BM714; genus BM714. Next base: position 7,558 of record CAZEHH010000027.1, on the reverse strand, counting down.
AACCCCTTGTTCCCTCCGAGCAGGCTATTGTGCCGCCTGTTGCAATCAACAACAATTTTTTCATTTTATCCTCCCATGATATTGATGATTCAATTATACAATTACTGCAAAAGTTTATCCACCTGTCGGAGAACTTTTGCCGGCATGAAGGAAAACAGGCCAAGGAAATAGAAGTATAAAGTTGACATTTTTATTTAAAAAAAGAGAAATGAAGCCAATCAGGCGCTGCAGCAGTGCATAAAATCAAGGAAGGGCTAAAATATGTTTGGAAAAACAAAAAGAGCCGGCGGCAAGAAAAAAACAGACTATGTTTTAAAGGCCAGGATCATAACTGGAGTTTTGAGCGCTGCGCTCATTGCCTTCATTTCTTCATACGCATTCGGTCACACCTATACCAACAAGTATTACTATCTCTACAATTTGGTTGCATCCTTTTGCATCTTCCTTATAATTATTTTCATTCATATGAATTATACTGAAGCCGGAAGGAAAATACAGGAGAAGGAAAAAAAGTATTCAATCATATTCAACAATATAGACGACATCATGGTGCTCCGCAGTGTCGATTCCGGCTGGAAGGTCGGAAGAATACTGGATGTCAATGATGCGGCAGTAAAGTTCTTCGGATACGAGAGGGAGGAAATGATGAATATGCCTCCCGAAGCCTTTGTTCATCCCAATCTGGCAAACAAGGCGAGAACCATATTCGAAAAGATTGAGGAAAGCTGGTCAAAATCCTTTGAAATGATTTTTGTTGCAAAGGACGGAAGGACCGTTCCGGTCGAGGTCAACAGCAGGGTATTCATGATTGACGGAGAAAGGGTTCTCGTATCATGGGCCAGGGACCTCTCGGAACGCAAAGAGGCGCAAAACTCGATGCGGGACGCCGAAAGAAGCTACAGGAACTTGCTTGAGGGACTTCCTGACGGGGTCTTGATACAGCATTTTCCCGAGGGGGAATCCATTATCGAACTGGCCAACAAAAGCGCGGCTTCAATTTTGGGGTTTTCTTCAAAGGAAGAACTGAAGGGCAAGGACTTTTTGAGTTTTTTGACAAAGGAAGCCGCGGCAGACGCCATAACAAGACGGGACCGAATTCTCGCCGGAGGCAGTGTGCCTCTTGTCGAAAGGACCATAAGGACAAAAGAAGGAATTGAGAGAACACTTGAAATAAGGTCTATTTCGTATGAGCTGGAAGCCGAAGACAGATATATAAGCATAATAAGGGACATCACGGATAAAAGGGAGACCGAAAAGAGATTGATGGAAAACGACCGGCAGTTGAAGCGGCTCCTCGATTTTCTTCCTGATTCGGTTCTCATATACGACTGGGAAAAATATTTGTACTCCAACGAATCGGGGGCGGAACTCCTTGGAGAAATGTCGCCTGGAGATGTGGAAGGCAAGAGCATATATACATACGTCGACCCGGACCATTTCGAAGACATGGAAAAAAGGCTTCATCAACTGGAAAAGCCTAATACAGATGTCCCAATGATAGAGCAGAGGATAATAAGGCAGGACAAGAGTGAGGTTTTTGTTGAAACAAAAACAATAAGTTTTCCGTTTTCGGGCAAAAATTCCTTTGTCAGCATAGCAAGGGACATAACAGACAGGCTGATGCTCGAGCAAGAAAAGAAAAAGAGCGCGGAGAGGTACCGCCAGCTCATAGAGAATTTTCCGGATGCGGTTTTCGTATACGACTATGAAAACTACATGCTGGCGAATTTTGCCGCCGCCAAGCTTCTTGGACTGGGCGATCCATCTTCCATCGTGGGAAGGCCTGCCATGTATTTTTTTGACGAGGCTAGAAAGAAGTTTTTGCATAAAAGGCTTAGCAGAATTGCAGGAGGAGAAGATGTTCTTCCGGTCATTGAAGATGAAATATTCACGGAAGCCGGGGCGAAAATACCTGTAGAAATAAAAACAATTAAATTCCCATATTCCGACGGTTTGGCATTCCTGAGCGTAATAAGGGATGTCTCGGCGAAAAAGCGGAACGAGGCTTTGCGCCGAAAGGTTGAAAGACAGCTCGAATATGAAAGGATGAGAACGGAATATTTCGCAAACATATCCCACGAGTTCAGAACTCCACTTCATGCGATATCGGGGACGATTCAGCTGATGGAAATGAAAAACTCTAAGATATCCGAAGAAATGCCTGAGTTTTCGGTCAAGAACAGACGCCATTTGCAGATAATGAAACAAAACAACAACCGGCTTATAAAGCTGGTCAACAATTTGATAGACATAAACAAGATAGAAGCCGGTTTCTACATGGTGAACAAAAAGAATTGGGACATGGCCGAAGTCATAAGGAACATAGTGGTTTCGGTAATGCAATTGGCCAAGTCAGAGGGCATAGAAATATCTTATCGTACAGAGTGCGCTCCATTGGTTGTTTCATGTGATGTCGAGAAGATTGAAAGAATCATGCTCAACCTTATTTCGAATGCCATCAAATTCACCTCCTCGGGAGGAAGCATAAAAATAACGGCTTGGAAGGCGGACGGAAGACTCTTCGTTTCCGTTGAGGATACAGGAACAGGGATAGATGAAAAGCAGCTGGACAGAATTTTTGACAGGTTCAACCAGGCGGAAGATGTTTTCACCAGCAGCAACGAAGGCAGCGGAATAGGACTCTCCCTGGTCAAGGGCTTTGTCAAGATGCACGGAGGGTCGATCGAAGTAAGGAGCGAAATGGGCAAGGGAAGCTGTTTCACCTTTGAAATTCCGATGAGGGTGGAAAAGGACCAAAATGGCGAGCCTTTGCCGGTAAAAGAATATGATGATTTTATATATGGCCGAAAAATCGAAGTCGAGTTTTCGGATGTGAAGAAGCGATTGTATGAAGTATTTTAACCAAAACAAGGGAAGGAGAGGGGAAATTTGGATCATCAAAAAGACATTGTTTTAAAAATGACAGAGAATACAGATTTGACTCCTGTTCCAAGGACATGCGAAGATGATTTGGACACCGCCAAACTGAGCCTTTATTTGGATGCGATAAGAGAAAAATACGGGCCTGTTTTTCTTGAAGAGAAGGATTTGCTTGAAAAACTGGGTATAATCAGCTCCTTCGGAGGGAAAGAAACGGCTACATTGGCAGGTCTTTTGATTTTCGGGAAAAATCCCCAACTTTATCTCCCGCAGCTTCATGTGACGATTTTGGCGGGTGGCGGCGATAATGTGACAGTCGACAAAATTTATGGGACATTGTCTGAAATGAAGGACAGAACCATGGAGACTATAAAAAAAAGAATGGGAAAGAGGGCTAAGGTGGGCTACTTAAGCGGCAAGCATGTTGAAATGCCGACATATCCGCTCGAGGCAATCGAGGAAGCCGTATGGAACAGCCTCATACACAGGGATTACGATCCATATGCATCGGGTAAATATATTAGAATAAAAATGACCGAAAAGTACATCGAAATAAAGAGTCCCGGACCGATTTTGGGAGAGAGGAAGCAGGACTTCAATCTTGAGACATACGCCTATTGCAGAAACACCTCGATAGTAAGGATATTGCAGGAAATGGGAGAAATAAGAAATGCGGGGACCGGAGTCAGGAGAATGTTTTCCGAAGCCAAGAAATATCGCTTGGAACCGCCTGTTTTCGAGAGCGCGGGGGAGGATTTTACGGTAAGGCTGGGCAACAGGGAAATATTGGGCATGGAAGATATCAGGCGCCTGGAAGAAATGAATTTAAAAATAGACGAGGACAGGATGGCGGCCGTATCCTATGCAATGAAAAACGGAAGCATAAACAACAGGGAATATCAAAACCTCAATGATGTCAACAGGGACGAGGCCTTCAGGGAACTCAAGTCTCTTGTCGACCAGGAAGTCTTGATTCAGGAAGGCACTGGAAGCGGAACGTATTATGTCGTCAATGAAAAGCTGAAGGAAATTGAAAAAGAGAAGGCTCAATTGAGTTTTTTAAGTTGAGAAGCATAGGCGGACAAAATATTCGGAGGGTACCCATGGAAAGAAAAACCATCGTGATAGCTTTAGGAGGAAATGCAATACTTCAACCGAAACAGCAGGGGACAGCCGAGCAGCAGATGGAGAATGTCAGGAAAACCTGCCTTCAAATAGCGCAGATGATTGAAATGGGACACAGTATAATACTAACCCACGGCAACGGTCCCCAGGTGGGCAACATCCTGATACAGAACGATTCCGCTTCAGCCATCGTTCCTGCAATGCCCCTGTACATTTGCGGAGCCGAAAGCCAGGGCCTGATCGGCTATATGATGCAGCAGCAGCTTGGAAACATACTGAGGGAAAAAGGAATCGAAAAGCCCATAGCGACAATAGTCTCACAGATGGTTGTGGACAAGGACGATCCCGCATTCAAAAATCCAAGCAAGCCTGTCGGACCTTTTTACGGGGAAGACCATGCAAGGGATGCAATGGAGGAGAAGGGCGAAAACTGGATTGAAGACTCAGGCAGGGGCTGGAGGAAAGTCGTGCCGTCTCCGAGGCCCAAAAGACTGGTTGAAATTAATGCGGTAAAGAAGCTGCTTGATTCCGGATGCGTAGTGATTGCAAACGGAGGCGGGGGAATACCCGTTGTGGAAGATGAGGGCAAGCTGACAGGGATAGAAGCGGTAATAGACAAGGATTTCGGGGGCAAGCGCTTGGCGGTTGAACTCGAGGCCGACATATTCATGATTCTTACCGATGTTTCAAAAGTATACAAGAATTACGGCAAGACAGACCAGGAGGCTCTTGACAGAATAGGGACAGAAGAAGTCAAAAGGCTGCAAAGGGAAGGCCACTTCAAAAAAGGGAGCATGGGGCCAAAAGTGGAGGCATGCATGCTTTTTGTTGAAGGCGGCGGAGAAAAGGCCATAATCACTTCGCTCGATACGGCCATAGAGGCTCTTAATGGCCAAGCGGGAACGACAATTGAAGCATAGGGGCAGATGCCTGCCCGGAAATGTCTTGCAATAGAAGAATGGGGGATATCCATGGAAAAGGAAATAGAAAAAAATATTGAATTTCTCAAAATGCTGTCTAAGCAATATCCCAACGTGGCATCCGTATGCACGGAAATAACCAACCTTAAGGCGATTTTGAATCTGCCCAAGGGAACCGAGCATTTCCTTACGGACCTGCACGGAGAATACGAAGCTTTCACACACGTGTTGAAAAACGCATCCGGTGTACTCAGGAGGAAGGCGACCGAACTTTTCGGCGAATCGCTCAATGAAGCGGAGCTGAGAAGCTTCCTGACCCTTCTTTACTATCCTGCCGAAAAAATTGAAATAATAAAGGAAAGCGAAATCGATTTGGACAAATGGTATTCAGAAAACATACACCGCCTGCTCGAGGTTTGCAGGGCGGTGTCGTCCAAGTACACAAGGTCAAAGGTCAGGAAGGCTTTGCCCAAGGATTTCAAGTATGTAATCGAAGAACTCCTGCACCGGGACTTTGCAATCGAGGACAAGGCGCATTATTACAGAAAGATTGTTGAAACCATAATCGACATCGACAGGGCGGACGAGTTCATAGAGGCTATAGCTTGCGTAATCCAAAGGCTTGCGGTCGACAGGCTGCACATAGTCGGAGACGTATACGACAGGGGGCCGGGGTCCCATATAATAATGGATTCTTTGATGAAACACCATTCGCTTGACATTCAGTGGGGAAACCACGACATCCTGTGGATGGGGGCTGCCTGCGGGTCTGCGCCGTGCATTGCAAACGTCGTGAGGATATCATGCCGGTATGCAAACATGGCTACGCTCGAAGACGGCTACGGCATAAACCTCTTTCCATTGGCAACCTTTGCACTGGAGCAATATGGAAATGACCCGTGTTTTCAATTCATGCCCAAAACAATGGAAAATGCAAATTACAGGCAAAAGGACCTTGACATGATATCCAAGATGCACAAGGCGATAGCAATAATTCAATTCAAGCTTGAAGGGCAGACCATACTTAAACATCCGGCATACGAGATGGAAAACCGCTTGCTCCTGGGCAAGATGGACTGCGATGCCGGCATTGTTGAAATCGGGGGGCAATGCTATCCGATGAATGACACTGCTTTTCCGACGGTGAATCCAAAAGACCCGTATTCCCTCACTGAAGATGAAAGCGAGGTTATCGAAAAACTGGCGCATTCCTTCATAAACAGCGAGAAGCTGCAAAAGCACATGGAATTGATGTATACAAAGGGAAGCATGTATTTGAAATACAACTCGAATCTTCTCTATCATGCATGCATTCCAATGAACGAAGACGGCAGTTTCAGGAATATTCCAATCGAAGGCAGCGGCTACAAAGGAAAGAGCCTTCTCGACAAATGCGACGAACTGGCGAGGCAGGCTTTCTACAACAAGGAAGGTTCTCCCGAACGCTCATACGCCAGGGATGCAATGTGGTATATGTGGTGCGGCGAGAATTCTCCGCTCTTCGGCAAGGATAAAATGACGACATTTGAACGATACTTCATAGATGACAAGAAGACACATGCCGAGGCCAAGAACAGCTACTACGCACTCAGGGACGACCCCGATGCGGCGGAAAGAATACTCGTCGAGTTCGGTTTGGACCCGCAAACATCTCACATAGTCAGCGGGCATGTTCCGGTAAAGAGAAAAGACGGAGAGAGCCCCATAAAGGCCGACGGCAAGCTTCTTGTTATTGACGGCGGATTTTCTAAAGCCTATCAGGCGACAACGGGGACTGCGGGCTACACATTGATATACAATTCATACGGACTGCTTCTCGCTTGCCACGAGCCTTTCGAATCCATAGAAAAGGCCATAAATGAAGAAAAGGACATGATATCCACCACCACTGTCCTGGAGAAGACTGCACGAAGAAAAAGCGTTGAAGACACTGATGTCGGTCAAGAGCTAAAGAAACAGATCGAACTTTTAAGCCTGCTTCTGGCAGCCTACAGAAAGGGCGAAGTCAAACAAAGGAAAGCATAGACATGAAAGGATTGATACTATGACAGGCGGCAATGTATTCGACGTTATAACCAAGAGGACAAAACAGCTTCTTGACGCAGAGGAAAATTATGAAATAGAATTCAAGCAAAGTGTCGGAGGACTCGATTCTGCGGATATCGTTGCTTTTGCAAACTCCGAGCACGGGGGCACAATCCTCATAGGTGTCAAAGAGGATACGGGTGAAAAAAACAGGCAGAGAGGGAAAATAATCGGTTGTGATGTCGGAGACCAGGAAAGGCTCAACATACTAAGCAAGTCCAACAGCTGCATCCCCAAGGTGGACATGGAAATATACGTCGAGAACCTGAAGATGAAACCTTTTTTCAGGGTTGAGATAGCCCCGGGCAAGAACAAACCCTATTGCACGGCCGGAGGAACCTATAAGATAAGGGGATACGGACTTAACGAGGTTCTGGACCCGGGCAGGCTTCTCTCCATGTTTCTCGAATCCGAAAACGACCGGTTTTTGAAAAGATTCACCGAATCAACAAGGAAACTGGAAAGTACGTTGGAAAGTGCCAACAGCATTGTCTTCGAGGAAATAAGCAAAATGGCAAAAGCCACAGAGGACATGAAAAAGAATCTGG
>CAZEHH010000026.1:8947-17499 GCA_964512505.1 uncultured Peptostreptococcaceae bacterium | reverse complement strand
ACTGCCACAGCTGAAAATACAAGCATCACCGCAAGCGTTATCGCCATAAGTTTTTTCATGACAAATCTTCCTCCTTATTTGTTCCCTTTTCCGGAATTGTTTCCTTTTCCGGTATTACCGTTTTCTTCGTTTCCTTTTTTTTCATCCTGTTCTTTGGCATCGTCTTCTTTGTCCTTGACCTGGTCATCTTTGCCTTTTCCCTTGTTGAAAGGCTGCATGATGTCCTTTACCGACTTCCCGCCGTATGCGGCGGCAAATTCGTAGAAATCTTCATATGACAGAGATTCTTCTCCCTCTTCGCCTTTGAAAGCGTAGCCGCCCATTTCATATTCGCCATAGATCTTCCTGAGCAAATTGAGTTTTCCGGGAGTTATGTTCAGACCCTCGGCCTCGACCTTGAAAGCCTTGTACTTTTCAAGTGTGCCCGTTTCCGCATTGTAGGAAAACTGAAGGCCTGTTTCTTTGTGGTGGTTCTCTATTGCATTCTTGGCCTTTTCAAGATTCTCGGTATTGTTCTTGCCGCTCACAAAGACGCTGACAAAATTCTCCGAGCCTTCGGAAATGAACTCCTCTTCCTCTGCGGCCTCAAGAATCATCTTCATGGCGTTTCCCACGCCTCTGTTCTTGATGTTTCCGGCCGCCTCAAGCACTCTTTCCCCTTCCTCGTTTGTTCCCGAAACCTTTATTACCTTGTCCCATCTGTTGTATGAAATTTCAATGCCGGGATTTATGTCTACATCGACATAGCCTTCAGGCGTATAGTAAGCATATCCTCCCGCTCCCACACTCACAAAAATCAGAAACGAAGCAGCCAGTGCCGTCAATCGCCTTGCCGCCCATTTCCTCTTTCCGCCGCCTGCAAAATCCAGCTCCTGTCCGACGCAAACGCTTCTTCCTTCCTTTTTCATTTTTATATACTCTCCGCTTTTATTGAGAACGACCAAGTCTTCCCCTTTTATCTCCATTACGATACCCTTCAAGATTTCACCTCCACTCTATATAATCCCTTATGTAGCGATAGTCTCCTGTCAAAACCACTACGAGACTCAATATATATATTCGACCCCTCTCGAGTTTTTTACGGGGTATTTCGATTTTATCCGTGATTTTATTTATGGGAAGCCTGTGGGTTCTCATAAGTTCGTCCATTATTCCGTCGTCACGGACAATGGCAAGCGCCAAATCCTTGTATTCGCGCCTAAGGCGTTCATGCTTTGGCGAATTCTCGACAAGTCTTGTGAAGGAAATCCCCCATGAACCAAGCTCTCTTTTGTATGCTTCTATTTCCTCCATTCTTTCTTCTGTTTCCTTTTTCCTTCGATACGCGTCCTCGGCCGAAGATGCCTCATAGGCTCTTGCGGAGTAGTCGCTGCTGTTGTTGAAGTCCATCGGAAGAGCGTTGTTTTTGGGGTTGCGTTTCCTGTAGTCGTCTATGAGCCTTCTTCCGATAACCTGCTTGGCGAATGAAAGGAAACCTCCTTTTTCTATCTCGTATCTGCTTATGGCCTCGTCAAAAGCCATCATGGCAATACCGGACTCGTCGTCTATGCCCTGCCTTATGTAGCGTCCCGACTGCTTCGATGCGCAACCCAATATGAATGGCATGTATTCCCGAACCAATTCTTCCCTAATGGTCCGGTCGCCTTTAGCCAAAACGACCTTTTCCGCAAGTGTGCCCACCGTCTTCATCCCTTTCAACAAATCGCTTTTCGATATCTATCAATAGTCCCCTACAAGGTCGACGAATCTCACCTGAAGAAGCGTCTTTTCGATCAATTCTCCACTCTCCGTCTTTTCCACCCTAAGAAGGGTCTGCACCAGCCCCTCGCCTGCCGGAATTATCATTATTCCCCCCGGGGCCAATTGATCCGTTAGAGCTTTGGGGACATGGCGAGCCGCCGCTGTCACCATTATCCTGTCGTATGGAGAGTGTTTCTCCCAGCCCCTGCTTCCATCCCCAACAAGATATTCAATATTATTATACCCCAAAAATGCCAGTCTTCTTTGTGCATTTTCTGAAAGGGCTCCTATGCGCTCAACCGTGTAGACCCTTTCTCCGAACTGGGCAAGGAATGCGGTTTGGTAACCGCTTCCGGTTCCGATTTCAAGAACCTTTGAATCGCTTTTCAAGCCGAGCATACTTGTCATGTAAAGCACAAGGCTGGGCTGTGAGATTGTCTGCCCGAATCCAATCGGAAGCGGCCCGTCGAATTCGGCGAACCTCTTGTTTTCGCCTTCAAGAAAAAACGACCGGTCGAGCCTTTTGAAAAATTCGTTCAATTCCTTGTCAGTCATGATTTCACCACTTTCCATCAAGGCTGTCCAAACACCTTTGTTTATTATTTATTCTCATTTTCAGCCTGTTTAATCAAAGTCGAACAAACTTGCACTATTTGGAAAAATAATGTATTGCGGAAGTGCCGTTTTGGGTAAAAAAACATATAGGCACATTTTTCGCGCCGCCTTACGTTTTATGAATGCCTAAAAAACAATCTGCAAGGGAGGTTTGCCTGACATGGATGAAAAAAAAGAAAACAAGATAAGCCTGACTCGGCAAAGCCTCCTGTTCTCTATAATAGTAATTCTTTTCCTGAGCCTTTCAAACGGCGTGATGACTTATTTCGGCCAGGTTAGGGCTTACGAGGCCGACCTCGAATCCAATGAAAAGTCTTATCTTGAAAGGGAGCTCGATGCAAGCCGGTCAAAAATACAAAGCATAAAGTCATATATAGACAATGAATCGGCTTTGTCTGAGGAATCCCTGAAAGAAAAAGCAAAATCAATCGTGTCGGAAGCACACGAAATGGCGCTTTCAATATATGAAGAAAACAAAACTGAAATGGGAGAGGCCGAACTGAAAGAATTGATAAAAAATGTTGTCGGATCGCTTAGATACGATGACGAACCCGGATACAACTTCATTGGCCAAATGGACGGCAAAATCGTCATGCTTCCTTCAATGCCCGGGCAGGAGGGCTCTGACATTTTGAACCTGAAAGATAAAGAGGGCGCATATCCTGTGCAAACTGCCATAAGAATAGCATCCTCGCCTGAAGGCCAAGGCTACATGGAATGGCATTGGTACAAGCCGGGCGAAACGGAGGAAATGCATAAAAAAATCGGCTACGTAATGTACTTCGAACCTTATGAATGGTTCATCGGCACAGGAGAATATCTTTATGTTTCGGAAAACAAATTGAAAATGAAAATTCTCGACACCCTTGAAAAAATATATATTGATTCGGAACAATATGTGTTCATTGGAGGAAGCGGCGGTAATGTTTTTATGGCTCCCTACGAGATTGAGAATTTCTACGATTTGGGGAAATCCGGAGACATGCATGTATGGGACATAATTAAAAGCCTCCCCGCCGATTCGGAAGGATTCGTCGACTATGTTCTGCCTGAAAACGCATTGGGATATTCCTATTCCAAGACAAGCTATGTGCTTTATATCCCTGAGTGGGACTGGTATGTGGGGTCCGGTATAAACCTCGATTTCCTTTATTCTCAAAACCTCCAGAAGATTGAAGAATTGAAAGCTTTGCTTGTACGAAATTTTCTGTTTAGCATACTGCTTTCATTTGCGACATTTTTAGTTGCGATATACCTTTTCGCATACTACAACAGAAACCTGGACAAGGAATTCGAGATGATGAACGACTTTCTCTCCAGCGCCCCAGGCAAATACAGGGAACTCGATGTCTCCAAATTCAAATACCGCGAGCTTCACCAATTGGCTTCCACTGCAAACCAGATGATTTTAAAAATTCGCATGCAGAAAGCCGAACTCGAAAAATATTCAAAGAGAATGAAGCAGCTCGCAAGAACAGACAGCCTTACAAGCCTGCTAAACCACAATGCCATAATTGAAAACATGCAGTCCCGTATGCATGAAGCTGACCGCTACCACACGCCGCTTTCTGTAATAATGCTGGACATAGACGATTTCAAATCAATAAACGACACATACGGGCACCAGTTCGGAGACGAGGTTCTTGTGGGCGTTTCATCCGTTTTCAACAAGACCCTTCGGGAGACGGATATTATAGGCAGGTACGGAGGCGAGGAATTCCTTATCCTTCTTCCCAACACAAATCTTGACAATGCATGGCAGGTTGCCGAAAAAATAAGAAAATCCGTGGCATCCATCACATGGGATGTGGAAGGCTTGACAGTCACCTTGAGCGGAGGCGTTTCGGAGTATGAAGGCAAACACAGCAACAAGCTGATAGGCGATGCCGACAAGAAGCTTTATAAGGCTAAGTCTATGGGCAAGAACCGCATGGTCAAATGAAAAATCCCCGATTCCGTTTTTACGGCAATCGGGGATTCGTTTATAAAAACATTTTCTACAGTCCCAGCTCTCCTGATATTTCTTTCATGGCATTGAGCGAAAGTTCGGCGAAGTCCCGGAAATCCATGTCCAATTCTTCTATGGACCACATGGCCTCCCTGTCGGCTCCAGCCGCAAAACGCGTTTCGTGCATTCGCTTGGTTATCGACTTCACTTTGACTTTTTCGATTTTTTTATCCGGATAAACCAGCGTTATTGCATTAATGAAGCCTGTTATGGGATCTGCCGCGTATATGGCCCTGTCAAGCTGAGACTTTATGGGTGTCTTTGTGGATTTGTTGTGGGCCATTATGGCATGGTACATGACCTCGTCTCCGAAGCCCTCTTCCCTGAGGATTTCAACGGCTCTCGGCCCGTGGAGCTCAGGATGCGCCCTGTAGTCTACAAGATCCGCGTCAAGGTCGTGGAGAAGTCCTGTGATTGCCCACAGGTTTTCCCTTTCAGGATCGAATTTTTTCCCAAGGCTTCTCATCACCGCTTCAACCGCGTATGAATGCCTTACAAGGTACTCCGTTTCAAGGTGCTTGGTCAGTATTTCTATTGCCCTGTCTCTATCGTACATCTCAATCACTCCCGGAATCGTTTTTATAACACGAAACTATTGCGCCGGATCAGCTTATGCGTTCAAGCAGTATTCCTGTTTCGTGGTCGTTCAGGTTCTTTCTCTCAATTGAGGCATTCTCAACCCTCTCTATTGATACTGCAAGGGTTTCCTTCTTGATATATTCCTCAAACGCCTCTACGGCTTTGGCTATTTCATCGTCGCCGTCATATTGTATCTTGATCCTGTCCATCATGTCGTAATCGTTCTGCTTCCTCATCTGCTGAACCTTTGAAATCATTTCCCTTGCAAATCCCTCGTCTATAAGTTCTTCAGAGAGCTTGGTGTCGAGAATAACGAACATGTTGTTTTCCATCGAAACCGTGAATCCTTCCTTGGCTGAAATGGTTACAACGACAAGTTCTTCGGTAAGGTCGAGTTTCCCGCCTTCGAATTCAACCGGCACAACTTCCCCACCTTCAAGTCTCGGAGCCATGTCGGATGCGTCGAGTTCCGAAAGGAATTTGCCGAAGGCTTTGATTTTCTTGCCAAGTAGCGGTCCGGCTTTTCTGAAGTTGGGCTTCAGGCTGAATGACATGAACTGAGAGAGGTCTTTTGCGAAAACGACTTCTTTAACGTTCAATTCCTCTTTTATAAGCGGAACCACATCGGTCATTTCATCTGCATATTTTCCGTCTACAAGCACTTTTGAAATCGGCTGCCTCACTTTTATTCTCACCGATTCCCTTGCGGCCCTTCCCAGTCCCACAAGCCTGCGTACATGCTCCATTTTTTCTTCAAGAGCTTTGTCTGCCAGTTTTTCGTCTTTTTCCGGATATCTGCTTATATGGACAGACTCCTCCCCGGTCAAATCCCGGTAGATTTCCTCGGAAAGGTATGGCGCTATGGGCGCAACCAACTGGCAAAGTCCCTTGAGAACCTCATAGGTCGTGTTGTAAACCGCTTTTTTGTCTTCTGTCAATTCAGAAGCCCAGAACCTTCTTCTGTTCCTTCTGATGTACCAGTTTGAAAGGTCCTCGTTTACGAAAATCTGTATCTTCCTTACCGCCTTTGTCATGTCGAAGGACTCCATGTCGTCTGTCACTTCACTGACAAGTGTGTTGTAGACCGAGAGAAGCCATCTGTCAATTTCCGGTCTGGACTCGTAATCCACAAAGAACGTCCTCGGATCGACTTCATCGGTGTTTGCGTAAAGCGTAAAGAAGTTATACACATTCTTTATCGTGCTGAAGAACTTGTTCAGTATTTCCTGAAGGCCGTCCTCGTCAAATTTTGTAGGAGTCCAAGCCGGTGAAACGTGCAGAAGGTACCATCTTAGGGCATCCGCTCCGTACTTGTCGAACATTTCGAAAGGATCAACCGTATTGCCTTTGCTCTTGGACATTTTCTTTCCGTCTTTGTCCAATATTAGGTCGTTGACCAAGACTCTCTTGTATGGCGATACTCCCTTTACAAATGTAGAAATTGCCAACAGCGAGTAGAACCATCCCCTGGTCTGGTCTATCCCTTCGCAGATGTAGTCGGCAGGGAAGAGCTCGTCGAAGTTTTCCTCGTTTTCAAACGGATAGTGGTGCTGCGCAAAAGGCATCGATCCGCTGTCGAACCAGCAGTCTATTACATCTGGAACCCTTGTCATTCTTCCTCCGCACTTGGGGCATGTGATGTGCACATTGTCTACGTAAGGCCTGTGCAGTTCTATGCTCTCGTCGATGTCCTCGTGGGCCCTTTCCACAAGCTCTTTCCTTGAGCCTATGCTGTCGAAGCTGCTGCATTCTTCGCATCTCCAGATCGGGAATGGAGTGCCCCAGTAACGGCTTCTTGAAATAGCCCAGTCGTTAAGGTTCTCGAGCCAGTTTCCGAAGCGTTTTTCTCCCACATAGTCCGGATACCATTCGACCGAATTGTTGTTTTCTATCAGCTTGTCTTTCAGGTCGGTCATTTTGATGTACCAGCTCGGTTTCGCGTAGTAGAGCAAAGGGGTCTTGCAGCGCCAGCAATGCGGATAATTGTGGGCCATGTTTTCCCTCTTGTAAAGCTTTCCGTTCTCTGAAAGCCATTTCATGACATCAAGGTCCGTATCCATGACGAAACGGCCCTTCCATGGTGTTTCTGTGAATTTGCCGTCTTCCCCCACCGGCTGCAGAACCGGAAGTCCGTAACGGACCCCTGTATTGTAGTCGTCCTCTCCAAAGGCTGGAGCGGTGTGCACTATGCCTGTTCCGTCCTCGGTTGTGACATAGTCTGCCAGCGTGACGAAGAACGCCTTCTTGTCAGGCTCTACGAAGGGAATGAGCTGCTCGTATTCGACATATTCAAGGCTGCTTCCCTTGATTTCTTCAATAACTTCGTATGATTCGTTAAGAACCGTATCGGCAAGCGCCTTTGCAACGATGTATACCGTTCCGCTTTCAGCGATGACCTTGACGTATGTTTCTTCGGGGTGCACTGTGAGGGCAACGTTAGACGGAAGGGTCCAAGGTGTTGTTGTCCATACCAGGAAATACTCGTCGGCGTCTTTCCTTTTGAATTTGACTGTGACTGTAAGGGATTTTATTTCCTCATAGCCAAGCGCCACTTCGTGCGAAGCGAGTCCCGTTCCGCAACGAACGCAATAAGGAAGTATCTTGTGTCCCTCGTATATGAGGCCGGCCTTGTTCATCTGGTCCAGTATCCACCATTCTGTTTCGATGAAGTCGTTGTCCAATGTGATGTAAGGATTTTCCAGATCGACCTCGTATGCGACACGTTTTGTCATCTCGCGCCATTGCTTTTCATAAGTGAAGACCGATTCCCGGCACTTTGCGTTGAATTCCGCAATTCCGTATTTTTCGATGTCGTTCTTGTCTGAAAGCCCCAGCTGCTTTTCGACCTCTATTTCCACCGGAAGTCCGTGGGTGTCCCATCCGGCTTTCCTTTTTACCTGGTAGCCTTTCATGGTTTTGTATCGGCAAACAGAGTCTTTGAGTGTGCGGGCCAACACATGATGGATTCCCGGCTTTCCGTTGGCCGTCGGAGGTCCCTCGTAGAATATGAAGGGCTCTTCTCCATCCCTTGTGTCGATGCTCCTTTTGAGGATGTTTATTTCCTCCCAATAATCAGCGATGCGCTTTTCCGATTCCTTTACCGGTATCTTGCCCAATTCTTTGAATACGCTCATTTTTTCATCCTTTCATTCTTTAATAATTTCACTCCGCAATCAGGGTCTCAAATAAAAAACCCCCGAGCCAAAGCTCAGGGACGAATTAACCGCGGTACCACCCAGATTGCAGAATATTTTCTGCCACTCTCCGCTTTAACGCAAGCATACGGAGCACCCTAAGTTTTTTCAGGTGCCCGGCTCCAAGGTGATCCGCATAAACCGTTTATTTGCAATCTTTCACCAATCGATTGCATCTCTGCCAAAACTCCGGTCATGCCGTCCTTGTCATCGCCTTTTGTCCTATTTATACCTTTCCATAGTATAACAGAACATGTTTGTTGTCAAAATATTTTTTTGAGCATATTCTGTATTTCTATAGCCTGCAGGGCCTCGTTTCCCGCATCCGGAACCGTAAAATCAGCCGATTGCCTGTAAATGTCCTCCCTCTCTTCATACAGCTTGCTCAAATCACCTTGGTCCTTCAGCAGGGGCCT
>CAZEHH010000026.1:4013-8847 GCA_964512505.1 uncultured Peptostreptococcaceae bacterium | reverse complement strand
TTTCATCGACATCAATGAATTCGCGGCCCAAAAGCCCTGCAAGGCGCCTGCCTGCCGAGCTCTTGCCGCTCCCCGGCATTCCGACGAGCACCGGATTCATGTTTTCATGAAAAAAGGATTCGATCAAACCTTTCTCCACTTCGCCGATGCTGACTCCATTCCATATCTCCTGGGCCCTGCAAGCCTGCGCAACCAGCATTGAAAGCCCGCCCGCCGTGCGGCAGCCCTTTTTCTCCATCTCCTGCAGGAATATGCTTCTCATCGGATTGTATACAAGATCCATTGCCATGGACGCATTTTGAGCGATGCCTGCATCGATTGGGCTTTCATCCGTTTCCGGAAACATTCCGCACGGCGAGCAATTCACAATCAGGTCCATTTTCCCTATGGCGGACTCGTCCTTGCTTTCAATAACCTGGAATGTTCGAAGCTTCTTCATGGCTTCCCGCCCCGACCTGCTTAAAAACCATACTCGCCCGGTTCTTTGCCTGAGCCAATATGCGGCGGTTTTCGCCGCTCCTCCCGTCCCTATGACCAAGGCGCGTGTTCCGCTGTCTATTTCCAGTTTGCAGAGCTCCGCCATTTTCCCGAAACCGTATATGTCGGTGTTGAACCCTTTCATCTTGCCGCCTTCAATCTTGACCGTATTCACAGCTCCGATCGCTTGGGCTTGGGGAGACAATTCATGCAAAAGTGGAATTATTGCATTCTTATATGGAATTGTGACATTGAATCCGTCTATCCCTGAGTCCACAAGCCTTTTTACGTCATCGTCAAAACGGTCTTTCCCGATTTCCACAAGCTCATATGTACCTTCCATGCCGATTTTGTCAAAAATCCTGCTGTGGATTTCCGGAGACAAACTATGTGAAAGCTTTTCTCCTATCAGAGCGTATTTACCCATTCGGCTCCTCCTTGATTTCCTGAAGAAGCCTGCTTTCCTCGAATATCCTGTCATAAACGCCTGAAATGGATTTCTCAAAGCCCGGACGGCTCGTCTTTGCGAGTCGGCTTTTTATTTCTTCCTCCCTGCCGGAAACAAGCACGGCAGCACCCTTTTCCGCCTTGAGTTGACCAACTTCAACAGACAGCGCGAACCTCCTGTTCAGCATCCCTACAATTTCCCCGTCTATCTCGTCTATTTTTTCTCTCAGTTTTTTCAATTCATCCATTTAAAGCCTCCCCTTCCATTTGGAGGTCAAGCAGAGCCAATGCCAGCGCAGCCTCTACTGCCGGAATCGCCCTGACAGCTATGCATGGATCGTGCCTTCCCACAACGGCAAGCCTTGCGGGCTGCTTGGAATCCAGGTCTATCGTTTCCTGCTCCTTGCCTATGGATGGAGTTGGCCTGAATGCCGTTTTGAAAACAATTGGCATTCCGTTGGTTATGCCTCCGTTTATGCCTCCGCTGTTGTTGGTGCGCGTGCCGACCGACTTTCCTTTCATGAAAAAAGAGTCATTCGCCTCCGAACCTTTCATGTCCGCAAATCCGAAACCCTTTCCGAAATCGACTCCCTTCACTCCCGGAATCGAGTAAAGGAGACTCGACAAGACGCTTTCGACCGAATCAAAGAAAGGCTCCCCTATACCCACAGGAACTCCGATAGCGGCAGTCTCTACAATGGCGCCCACTGAATCTTCGGATTTTTTTATTTTTTCCAAATGGACGGCAGCCTTTTCTTCTATGCCTTCTTTCAAAAAAGGCATTTTCATGCCTCGCAGGGCTTTCAATTTTCCCGGAGATATTTCCGTTTCAAACGATTGGTCCTCGACTTGACCCATCTTAAGCAAATGACTGCCTATTTCTATGCCCCGGCTTTCCGATAGAACGGCTTTTGCCAAAGCCCCGGCGAAAACCAAAAATGCCGTCAGCCGACCCGAAAAGCGTCCGCCTCCCCTATGGTCTCCAAATCCATTGTATTTGACCATGGATACATAGTCTGCATGGGACGGTCTTGGCTTCTTTCTCATTTCTTCATAGTCGTCTGATCTGGTGTCCTTGTTTCTGAAAACAACAGCAAGAGGGGCTCCGGTAGTCCTGCCTTCGAAAAGGCCGCTTATGATTTCATATGAATCGTCTTCCTTCCTGCTTGTAGCAAGATTTCCGCCCGGCTTCCTCCTCTGCAATTCGAATTCGATCAAATCGGCAGGAAAAGCCATCCCCGGCGGCAATCCGTCCACTACGCCTCCAACACATGTTCCATGAGATTCTCCGAATATTGTAAGCCTTAAATTTCTACCCCATGTCGCACTCATGAATTTCACCCCCCAATTCCTTAAAGTCATTGACAAACTCAGGATAGGACTTTCTGATCGCATCCATTCCTTCTATAACAACGGGCTCTTGGCAAACCGTTGATGCAACGGCCAGAGCCATGGCTATCCTGTGGTCGTTGTGGCTCCAAACCTTGACTCCGCCCTTCAGGGTTTCAACCCCTTTCACAACAAGCCCGTCCTCTGTCTCGACGATCATTGCTCCAAGCTTGTTGAGCTCCTCCCTTGTCGCTTTAAGCCTGTCCGACTCCTTGTATCTAAGCCTCTCCGCATTTGTTATTGTCGTTGTGCCTTCAGCCAAGGCTGCTGCTACTGCCATTATCGGCACTATGTCGGGGCAGTCCGAGGCATCCATTTCAATGGACCTCATGCTTGAGCCCTCCGCAGTCATCGACCCCTGCGATTCGAGAAGCCTTCCGCCCATTCTCCTGAGCAATTCCACTGCAGCCCGGTCTCCCTGAAGTGAATCAGTCTTCAAGCCCTCCATCTCGACTTTTTCTCCTATGAGGCCGGCAACCATCCAAAAGGCAGCCTGCGAATAGTCTCCTTCCATCTCGACAACTGCAGGACGATAGCTTTGCTTTTCGATTAAAAAGCTCTGGTAGCCGTCTCTATCCACCTTGACCCCGAAGTCTTCCTGCACTCGGATCGTTATATCGACATAAGTCCCCGACTCAAGCGGGCTTTTCAATGCTATTTCCGAAGAGCCTCCCGCAATGGGAAGCGCAAGCAAAAGCCCTGTGACGAATTGCGAGCTCACATTTCCCTCGAGGCTGTATTTGCCGGCTTCAAGCCTTCCTTTGACAGTCAAAGGCAATTTGCCCCCATCCGTCTCAAACCGTATTTCCTTTTCCTTGAAAATCCTATAGTAATCGTCCATGGGCCTTTCAGGCAATTTGCCCCTCCCGACAAATTCGAATTCTTCTCCCGTCGACAATGCGAGCGGTATTGAAAATCTGAGAGTCGATCCCGATTCCGCGCAATCTATCGTTTTTCTCGTTTTGCCAAGAGATCCCTTGCCCGACACGACCAGGTCCGACAATTTGCCATTTTTGCAGGATTCACTTTCCGCAACTTCCGCGCCGAAAGCTCTTGCGGCTTCAATTGTTGCCGATATGTCTTCCGAAAGAACGACATTCCTTATTTTCGAAACGCCTTCCGCCATTGCCGCGCAAAGAATCGCCCTGTGGGTTTGACTTTTTGATGTCGGCACATGTATTTTGCCCTTGAGTTTCCCTGGAAATATTTTCACCTTGTCCATTTTCAACCTCTTTCCTCCGCAAAGAAGGCTTCGAGCCCTTCGATCGGCACTCTATGTATGAAAGCCTCTCCGATTCTTTTAAGCAAAACCAAGTTCAAGCATCCGTCAATCGTCTTTTTATCCTGCCTCATTATGTCCAAAGATTCCTTGCCCGCCTTGATTTTCCTGAACGAACCGGTGTCGAATCCCAAAGCGGAAAGTGCTTCCTCTATTTCTCTGGCGGTTCCCGGTTCAGTCAAGCCCCTCGCTTCGCTCAGGCGGGTTATCTGAAGCATTCCGCACGCCACAGCCATTCCATGGCTTATTAATTGGTATCCTTCCATTGTCTCAAGCACATGGGCGATTGTATGCCCGAAGTTAAGAAGCATGCGCCGACCCCTGTCCTTTTCGTCTTCTGCAACATACTCCATTTTCATCAAAAGCGCCTTCTCTACGCAAAATCCGGCATTCCTTTGCAAAAACTCGCCCGGAACGATTTTCTTCATATACATGAAGAAATCCTTGTCGCCTATGCATCCGTATTTTGCCATTTCAGCCATTCCGTCGAGCATCGCTTCCTTGCCCAGCGTCTCCAGGAAGGACTTGTCTGCGAAAACAGCCTTGGGATGATGAAACATCCCAACAAGATTCTTTCCCGCCTCAAGATTCACCGCAGTCTTTCCGCCGACCGAGCTGTCGACCTGCGCCAAGAGCGTGGTCGGAACGTTTACATAGTCCATTCCCCTCTTGAATGTCCCTGCGGCAAAACCGGCTATGTCGCCGACGACTCCGCCTCCCACAGCAACCAGCAAGTCGTCCCTGTCAGCCTCCATTTCAGAAAGGCGGTTGTAGACCATTTCAAGTGTTCTCAAGGACTTGCTCGACTCGCCGGAAGGTATTGATACAACCCTTTCCTTGGAAAACCCGTCGAATTCTTTTTCAATGCGGCCGCCGTGGATTCTTAGGACATTCTCATCGATTATGAAAAGGGCCTTGCCGTATCGGCTTTCCTTCATGAATTCATTGAAATCCATGGATGCGTCCCCGACAAAAAGCGCCGTTTCAGATTTTTTTAAATCAACATCAATAATTTTCATGTTCGGCGAGACTCCTTTTCTTTTCGTTTGTTTTCTCCAGAAGTTCGTAAACCGACCCGTAGTCGTCCTTTTCTATCATGTTCTTGAGTCCAAGGAGGCTGGACATGAAATCATCCAAAACCTCCGTTACGTACATTTTATTATTTTTTATGATTTGAGTCCACAAATCCGGGTTTATATCCGCAATTCTTGCCAAATCCCTGAAACTGCCTCCATGTATTTC
>CAZEHH010000026.1:0-3913 GCA_964512505.1 uncultured Peptostreptococcaceae bacterium | reverse complement strand
GCTTCTATGCGGCTGCACAATTGACCTTGTATGCCTGAAATATCGGTTACTATGGTATCCTTGCCGATATCGTTTCTGTGAGTTCTTATGAATTCGAGAATCTCATCGGGATAGAGGCAAAGGAATATTATATCGACATCGCAGGCTGCGTCGAAGCGGTCCATACCCTCGTCTATATACCCGTTTAAAAGGGCATTGCCTATGGCTTCGGGGTTTGTGTCGATTCCGGTCACTCTGAAGCCTGCGTTCGTTTTCATTGCCCCCGCAAGCGAGCTCCCCATAAGCCCCAATCCTACAACAGTGATGTTCTTCATGCGGAAAAGCCTCCCCTTCTAAAGGCCTCCATGTTCCTTATGCTTTGCATAAGATTTTCGAACCTTTCGGGCTTGAGCGACTGTTCCCCGTCGCAAAGGGCTTCCTTGGGAGAGTTATGCACCTCTATCATGAGTCCGTCCGCCCCGGCTGCTATTGAGGCAAGCGCCAGGGGTTCAACCAACCACCAGTATCCTCCCGAATGGCTCGGGTCGACAATTACCGGCAAGTGGGTTTTCCTCTTGAGGACAGGTATCGCGCTTATGTCCAGTGTGTTTCTCGTCGCGTTTTCAAATGTCCTGATGCCCCTCTCGCATAAGACAATCTTTTCGTTGCCGCCGGCCGCTATGTACTCCGCCGCCATAAGAAAATCCTTTATCGATGCCGACATGCCTCTTTTGAGCAAAACCGGCTTGTCAAGGGAGCCGACCTCCTTGAGAAGTTCGAAGTTCTGCATGTTCCTTGCGCCTATCTGGATCATGTCTATTTCGCAAGCATGTTCGTCGAGCTGCCTGACCGACATTATTTCCGTTACTATCGGCAGTCCGGTTTCCTTCTTTGCCTCCAGCAGAAGTTCTATTCCGCCCTCTCCAAGCCCCTGAAAACTGTATGGGGATGTTCTGGGCTTGAAAGCTCCTCCCCTCAGCAGATTTGCCCCAGCCTTTTTTACTCCCATTGCAGTGTCAACCATCTGGTCTCTTGTCTCAACGGAGCAGGGTCCGGCTATTACCGCAAAATTCCCGTCTCCTATTTTCCTTCCGGCGACATCCACAACCGTATCGCCGCTCTTGAACATTTTGTTGACCTTCTTGTAGGGCTCCTGTATTCTTACTATCCGATCGATTCTTTCATCCGAAAGGTTGAATCTGTCTTGGAAAGCTATGGTGTCCCCCACCAATCCTATTATTGTCAGCTCGTCTCCTTTAGAAACATGCGGCGTGAAACCCTTTGCCGCTATCTCCTCTTTCAAGTTCTCCATTTCGCAATTCGAAATTCCCTTTTTTAAAATCAGTATCATTTTTATTCCCCTTTCAAAAAAATAAATGAGGACCTATAAATAGGTCCTCTGTCCAATCGCCATTCGATTATCAACTTAAGGAATCATTTATGTCCGCAAATTTCCATATTCATTTCCACGACTAATAACCGGCGCATAATAATAGCCCCAGCTAAAAAACAGATATGAATATGTGCTTTGCGTGTTTCTGTTTTGCTCTCTCATAATGATCACCTTTTAAATAATAGTTAAAAATAAGTATAACAGTTTAAAAGCGACTGTCAAGCTCTATTCCTTTATTTCTCTCATCTTTTCGTCAACCAGCTCCAAAAGATCCATTATCTTGAGGTTCTGCGGACACTTTGTTTCACATAATCCGCATTTTCTGCAATTCGAAGCCCTGTTCTCTTCCGTGAAGAAACCCCAGTACACCCGGTTGGCCTCTTTTGGTGTGTCAAACATGAACATGTCGTTGTATAGCTCGAGACTTCTGGGAATTCTGACCCCGTATGGGCAAGGCATGCAGTATCCGCAAGCGGTGCATTGGATTTTGATGTACTTTCTGTACATGTCCCTGACTTCTCCAATTATTTCATGTTCCTTGCGGCTGAGCTTTCCCGGCTCCGCATCCGACATAGTAAGTATATTTTCAACAACCTCTTCGAGTTCGCCCATTCCGCTGAGCACCACAGAAACTTCCGGAAAATCGGCAATCCATCTGAAAGCCCACTCCGAGGGAGTTCTTACAGCATCCGCCTTGGCCCAGATTTTTTCGGCTCTTGGATTCGGCTTGACAATTTTGCCACCCTTCAGAGGCTCCATTACTACAACCCCCAGGCCCTTGGCTGCTGCGTATTTTAGACCCTCTACTCCCGCCTGATACTCCTCGTCCATGAAGTTCAATTGTATTTGGCAGAAATCCCAATCCCAACCGTCAACTATGTCCTTGAAAATATCTATTGTGTCGTGGAAGGAAAATCCTACATATCCAACTTTCCCTGACTCTTTGGCCCTTTTTATGAAATCGAAAAGCCCTGCTTCCTTAAGCTTGGGCCACCATTTTCTGTTCAGCGTATGGATAAGGTAGTAGTCTATTCTGTCGGTCCCAAGGTTCTCGAGCTGTTTGTCGAGCAGCTTGTCAAAATCATCAGGCTCGTTAACGAGCCATGAAGGCAATTTTGTTGCCAGATGGACCTTTTCCCTATAACCTCCTGAAAGAGCCTTTCCTACGGCCTTCTCGCTCATGCCTCCATGATATGGCCATGCCGTATCCACATAGTTCACCCCGTGGTCGATTGCGTAGCGAATCAATTTTGTCGTTTTTTCCAGATCGATGTCTTTTGGATTCCCATTGTTTGTAGGCAGACGCATCGTTCCAAACCCCAACAAGGATACCTGGTCGCCTATTTTTCCAAACTTCCTGTACTTCATGTCATCACTCCATTTTTATTTTAGGTTCTTTGTTGTCGGTTCTTGTTTGTTTTCTTAATGATAACAGATTTTTCAGTAAAATTACAATTTGTAATATGCTCTTAACCATAAGAATTTTTATTGCCTTTGTTGTATAATGGAAGCAAACAAAACAAACAAGGAGATTTCCAATGAAGAAAATACTTTGCCTGCTTTTTATTATAACCCTAATTTCCGTCGGATGCTCGCCCGGGGTTCAAAATGACGATTCACCGCAAAACGGCGAAGAGACTTCAGAGCCTGTTGAAAACGAATATATGGGAAATGCCACAATAATCGGAATCAATATATCCCTCAGGGAATCACCGGATACTTCTTCAGAGAGAATAGACCTGCTGAGTTTTCCTTCAGAGGTATACCTGATTGAAAAATCCGAATCCAAAGAAAAAATAGGAGATTACGAAGAATACTGGTACAAGGTTAGATCGGGAGACTCGACCGGATGGTGCTACGGCGCATTCATCGCCTCGGAAGACGAATTACAGCAGGCTTTGAGCAACCGCATAAACGATTTGTTGCCGGTCGACAAGAGCACTACCGTCTCAAAATCGGTTTCAACTCTGAAAAGCATAATTTCAATGACCGGAAGCGTAGATTTGGCAGACACGGGAGTCATGCGCATAAAAGAGCTGCAGGAAAATCTTCTGCCGGCCCTTCAGGCTGAAATGCTGCCGTTTACAGAATCCCTCTACAGCTACTCGATCGAAGACCTTAGGCAGCCTGAAAACCTTGCCGACGGAGCAATCAAGGATTTGATGGCAAGGTACCTCGATATGGGATACAGCGTATACATGTCCGAAGGCATGTATTACCTTGACCCCAGTCCCCGCTTCCTGCTCGGCAATTTCAAGACATCAATATCGGACGGGCTTTACGACTATCTTTCATACCGCGCCGAAGAAGTCGAAAGACACACATACAGCGATGCGGCTGTAATGATTTCCTGGGACGAACTCGGCAAGCGCATGAACGACTGGGAAAAATTCATGGACAAATACCCGGATTCTGATTATTTCAGCGAAGCCGAATCCATGTACAACATGTACCGCTTCACATTCCTTGTCGGTGCAAACAATACGCCTGCATATGAATACCCTACAGAAATACTTGACCCGGAACTTCTTGAGGCCTATA
>CAZEHH010000025.1:0-17764 GCA_964512505.1 uncultured Peptostreptococcaceae bacterium | reverse complement strand
TTTGCCTGCCCGCAAGAATTTCCGCAAAAGGAACATCCTCAGGGGAAGTCAGCTTGATGTTTCCATAGGCCCCCTTTGAAAGCGCCACTTTTTCTCCCAATGCCTCAACAAGCATTGCATCGTCTGTCCCTTCAAAGCCCTCGGCTTCAGCCTTTTCATGAGCCTTTTTTATCAAAGCGAAATCAAAGGCCTGAGGCGTCTGTATGATGAAGAGGCAGCTCCTTTCGGGTGTGCTGTCCACTGTCAAACCGTCGGACGAATATTTTATTGTATCCTTTACAGGCACTGCCGCAGAACACGCTCCATGAATCTTGGCCGTCTGTATGCATTCGGAGATCATTTCCGCTGTGACAAAAGGTCTTGCCCCATCGTGAACAACTAATGTTTCAGTTTCTGCAGGCGCCGCAAAAATGCCTCTTGCAACCGATTCCTGCCGGCTCGCCCCTCCATTTACGATTATGATTTTTTCTTTGCCGCAAATATTGTTGAGCAAATCATTCTCGACACGCATACGGTCTCCATCGGGAATCACCAAAACCACCGATGCGATTTCATCCATCTTCAAAAGAACTTCAATGGAATATGCGATAAGCGGTTTGCCGCATATTTCGATGTATTGTTTTTTTTCGCCCATTCCCATTCGGGTTCCGCTTCCTGCGGCTGCAACGATTGCCGTAACTGACATGACAATTATCTCCTCTCATGGAAAAAGCCAAGGTAAGGCATTTGTAGAATGCTCATTCCCCGGCTTTTGGTTTGCTTATTAGCTTGCAGCATGTTTCGTTTTTGCAAAAATCATCCTTCCGGCGGAAGTTTGCAAAACACTTGTCACAACAACTGCAACATTTTTGCCGACATAGCGTCTTCCCCCGTCGACAACTATCATGGTTCCATCGTCAAGATAGCCGATCCCCTGGCCGGTCTCTTTGCCTTCCTTGATGATTTGCGTGTCCATCTCTTCTCCTGCAAGAACTATTGATTTTACTGAATTTGTCAAATCATTGATATTGAGGACTTGCACGCCCTGCAGGTCGGCAACCTTGTTCAGATTGAAATCGTTTGTGACCACTTTGCCGTTCATCTGCTGCGCAAGCTTGACAAGCTTGCTGTCAACCTCCGAAACATCTTCAAAATCCGTGTCTACGATTATTACTTCTATCTCCAGTTCCTTCTGTATCTTTTTAAGAATGTCAAGTCCGCGCCTGCCCCTGTTTCTTTTCAGATTGTCTGACGAATCAGCAATGTGCTGAAGTTCTTCAAGCACGAATTCAGGGATAACCAAAGGTCCTTCCACAAAACCGGTTTTGCATATGTCCGCTATTCTTCCGTCGATTATTACACTTGTGTCAAGTATCTTCGGTTTGCAGCCATCCTCAACGCAAGGCTCAAGTTTCTCCTTCTCACCCGCATTTTTGAATTTCGCCGGCAGAGCGAGCATTTCCGGAGTGTTTTTCACCCCCATCCTGACTCCAAGGAATCCCAGGAACAAGTACAGGAATGCCGACATTATGTTTCCTACGAAAGGTATCGGTATGTTTAGAAGCAATTGACTTATCAGGTAAGCTATTATGAGTCCGACTATGAGTCCGATAGATCCCGCCATTATTACCGTGGCTGGAATATTTTGAAGCTCACGCTCCGCCCAATACACGAGCTTGTAACCCCTCTTTTTTATATATGGAGTCAAAAGATACATTATCGCCGCAAAAATCAAAGCTCCAAATATGTTTGCGACTATCCGCGGCATAGGTCCAACCGCTATAAGATTTTGGCTTTCCACAAAATCAATCAACAGCAGGCTTAATGCATAGCCTATCAACGCTCCGATAAGAGACATGACGCCGTTAACAATTTTATCTGGCATATTTTCACCTCCCCCGACATTTATTTTGAACACTATAAATATTCTATACTTACCAAAATAATATTACAATTACAAAAGGGTTAAATATCCATTTTGTTTTAAAAAAAAAGAGTGCCTCTCGGCACTTTTAATTTGCCAACTTATTGAATTGAGTCTTCAATGATTTCTCCAATCTTCAATTCATCAAAATCGGTAGCAAAGACCAATTCGCTGACCAGTATCTGCTTAGCGTTGTTCAGCATTTTTTTCTCGCCTGTAGACAAACCCTTTTCCCTGTCAAGCAAAACAAGATTCCTCACAACTGCCGAAACTTCATATATGTCTCCGCTTTTAAGCTTTTCCATGTTGGCGCGATACCTTCTATTCCAATTGTCGGGCATTTCGGATTTTGACTCTTTGAGTATGGTCAAAACCTTTTCGACTCCATCGTTCCCTATAACATTCCTTATGCCCATATTATCCGCATTGTTCATAGGAATCATTACTTTCATATTTCTAAGAGGCAACATAAGGGTATAATACTTATGCTTTTCCCCTAATACCTCTTTTTCTTCAATCGACTGGACAACCCCTGCCCCATGCATCGGATACACTATTACATCTCCTATATTAAACATCCGCAAACCTCCCAATGATATGACGCTATTTCAGTATACAGTATTATTTGCGGTTTGTCAATAAATTGAAATTTTATCACAGATGGCGCTCTGTGTCAACTTTTATTTTAACCAAAAATTGCCACGAATGCATCCGCAAGCGCATCGACCCCTATGCATTCAATGTCTTTGCTCATGCCTTTTGAAGGAATATTGGATTTCGGCATCAGGCATCTTTTGAATCCCAGCCTTGCAGCTTCCGCAATTCTCATTTCTCCGTTTGAAACTCCGCGTATTTCGCCACCGAGTCCTATTTCTCCGAAAATGGAGACGTCTGAAGGCACCGGAGTGTTTCTGAAGCTTGAAGCCATCGCTGCGGCAATAGCCAGGTCCGATGCCGGCTCGTTTATTTGTATTCCTCCGACCACATTGACATAGGCATCCTGCGACTGCACCTGCAGGCCCATGTTCTTTTCCAGAACCGCAAGAAGCATTATCATGCGGTTGTAGTCGACACCCGATGCCATTCGGCGGGGCATGTTGAAGCTTGAATAGCTCAGAAGCGCCTGCATCTCTACAAGAACGGGCCTCGTCCCTTCCACGCCGCAAAAAACCGCCGAACCGCTTGTATCTTTCTTTCTGTCCGTCATGAAGAGGCTTGACGGATTGTCAACCCCTCTCAGCCC
The DNA here is from genome assembly GCA_964512505.1 of uncultured Peptostreptococcaceae bacterium. Lineage (GTDB taxonomy): Bacteria > Bacillota > Clostridia > Peptostreptococcales > BM714 > BM714. The sequence continues at coordinate 14,618 of CAZEHH010000025.1, read as the reverse complement.
GTCGCCTGTCATCTCGAAAATGCCGATTTCGTCAGTCGACCCGAAACGGTTCTTGACCGCACGCAGTATCTTGTAGGAGGCATGCCTTTCCCCTTCGAAATACAAAACAGTATCCACCATGTGCTCCAAAACTTTAGGACCGGCGATGTTGCCGGATTTCGTCACATGCCCGACAATGAATGTGGAAATGCCCTTCGATTTGGATAGGCGAATCAAATCCCCCGAACATTCCCTTACCTGGCTCACACTTCCCGGCGCCGATGTAATTTCAGGATTGTAGACAGTCTGGATTGAATCGATGATCAATAGATCGGGTTTTTCCCTTTTCACTTGAGCCTTTATTGTTTCAATATTGTTTTCAGAAAGAATTTTCAGGTTCGCTTCCTCTTCAACCCCGATTCTCTGCGCCCTCATTTTTATCTGCCTGAAAGATTCCTCTCCTGAAACATATAAGATGTCATTGCCCCTTAAAAGAGTTTCCGCAGCCGCTATTTGAAGAAGAAGTGTCGATTTGCCTATTCCGGGACTGCCCCCCACCAGGACGACCGACCCCCTTACTATTCCGCTTCCAAGAACCCTGTCAAGTTCTCCTATTCCTGTTTTTATGCGTTCCTCCCTGTCCATCTTTATTTCCGAGAGCTTCATGGGAACGCCGTTTTTTTCATCATCCATACTGTAGGATTTGTTTTTCGCCGTTCTTGTCTCGAACTCTTCAACAAAACTTTGCCAATTGCCGCATTCGGGACATCTTCCCATCCACTTGGCGGACACATACCCGCATTCCTGACATACATACTTTGTGTTTTTACCGGCCAATTGTCTTCCTCCATCACTGCATTATTTGTTTGAACCTTTTTATGGCAACGCTCAAAAGAAGCGCAGTCAATCCCGCCATGCTGATTATTTCTTGATAAAGGCCCCCCAATCCTGCCCCCTTGAGCATTATGCTCCTGAGAATTTCAAGGAAATAGGTGAGCGGTATGATTCTGCTTATTATCCTTATCAATACAGGCATTGATTCGAGCGGGAATACGAAACCGGACAAGAGCACGCTCGGTAGAATTATCAATATTGTCATCTGCATTGCCTCCAGTTGGGATTCGGCAACCGTGGATATGAGCATTCCTATTGAAAGAGAACAAATGACAAATCCCAAGCCTGTCGCAACCATCAGAAGCAGGCTCCCCTCAACCGCCACCCCGAACCAGAGCACTCCTATCCCGAGGGCGACTATGAAATCTATAAATCCTATTATGATGTAGGGAACCATTTTCCCCAATATAAGCTCGGAAGACTTGAGCGGAGCTATTGCCAAAAGCTCTATTGTCCCGCGCTCCTTTTCCCTCACGAGTGAAAAGGCTGTCAGCATTACGGTTATGTTCTGCATTATGAGGCCTATAAGCCCCGGTATTGTAAATCTTTTCGATTCCATGTTCGGGTTGTACCAAACCTGAGTGTTAAGCCCTTCGACCGAACCGCCATTTCCATTCATAATGACGCTTAAGCCTATCGCATTTCCATACTGCAATACGCTTCGTGCAGTATTTGGGTCTGTCCCGTCTATTATCAGCTCGACATTTTCCATGTTTCCCGCCTCGCCAGAGTAAGACGGAAGTATTATCAGCCCTGCATTTATGTCATTGTTTTCAAATGCCTTGTCTATGGTTTCCATATTGTCGGCATGTATTTCCATCCGAAAAAATCCGGTGTTCTGGAAATTGAGAATAAGTTCCCTGCTGGCCTCGGTCTTATCCATATCAAGGACCGCAGTGGGTATATTGTCCACATCAGTGTTTACGGCATAACCGAAGAGCATCATGAAAACTACAGGCATCATCAGAACCATGAAGAGGCTGGCCTTGTCTCTGAAGACATGAATGAACTCTTTTTTCAAAACAGCCCTCAGCCTACGCCATTTCATCCGAAATCCTCCGTTTCATCATCTTGTATTCCTTTTCAAAGGTTTCCTCGTCGCCCTCTATCGCATATTTGATGAATACATCCTCGAGATTGTCGACATTGTTCTTTTTCATCAGGGCTTCCGTCGTGTCCGCGGCTATGATTCTCCCATCCATTATGAATGCCGCGCTGTCGAATCCTTCCGCTTCGTCCATGTAATGGGTGGTTGCAAGAACAGTTATTCCTTCCTCGACAATTTCATATATCATCTTCCAGAACAGCCTTCTGGAAACGGGATCCACTCCCGCTGTCGGTTCATCCAATATGAGGATTTCAGGTTTGTGTATAAGGCAGCAGCTTAGAGCCAGTTTCTGCTTCCAGCCGCCGGAAAGATTGCCTACCAATTGGTCCTTTCTGCCACCCAGGCCCGAAATTCTTAAAACCTCCCCGGTTCTTTCCTTTTTCTTCTCCAGGTCTATTGTGTAGATTTCCGAATAGAATTCAATGTTCTCAGATACGGTCAAATCCTCATAAAGGCTGAATTTCTGCGACATGTATCCTATTTTTTCCTTTATTTTTTCCGACTCCGCTCCCATTTTCAGTCCAAGAACCCTTCCTTCTCCCCCGGAAGGCTCAAGCACTCCGCAAATCATTTTGATTGTCGTCGATTTGCCGGCTCCGTTCGGCCCGATCAGACCGTAAATGCCGCCTTTGGGAACAAGGAGGTCTATCCCCTTCACAGCTTCAATTTCGCCAAAGCTCTTTTTGAGCCCCACGAGTTCTATTGCATTTTCCATCATTGATCATCTCCCCATGACACATCTACAAACATTCCCGGCTTTATCCAATCGGGACTCTGCTCGAGTTGGGCCCTTGCCCTGAAAACTATCTCCTCCTTGTTTTCGCTCGACTCGATATTCTTGGGTGTGAATTCTCCCGAATCGGAAATGAAGGTTATTTTCGTCTTGATTTCCCTGCCTTCGAAATCCATGGACACCGAATCCCCCACATGCAAAGTATCGAGGTCTTTTTCGGGAATGAAAAATTTGATGTGGTATGATGGCTCGTCTATAATTGCCACCTTGGTGCCCGGAAATACAAGTTCTCCCTCCGACACCAGGATTTCTCTCACGCTTCCCGCCTTGGGGGCTTCAAAGGACGTCTTGTCGATTTTATTTTGAACAGCCTTCAGGTCCACTCTCCTGAGAAGCAATTCCTCATGCGCCATGGCAAGGCTCTTTTCGTCGGCACCCTCGAGAATAAGCTCCATAGCGGATGAAGCCTTGCTTTTCTGCTGCCTCAAGGCATTCAGATTCTCTTCAGCCTTGAACATGTTGGATTGTGCGGTTTCATATGCAGAGGCTGAAATCCCTCCGGCTTCGTAAAGCACTCTGCTGTCGTCAAACGCTTCCTTGGCAAGCCTGTAGTCCTCTTCGGCGGCAGCAACGCGGCTTTCCATTGACCTGACCTCATTTAGAGCGCTGTCTATTTCCTGGCTTCTGGCACCGTCCTTCATCGATTCGTACTGAAGCTCGCTTATGCGTATCAGCCCTTCGACTTTTTCTTTTTCTATTGCCAGAGCCTCGTCGTCAAGGCTCAAGATCAAATCCCCCCCGCAAACATCTTGCCCTTCTTCAACGAAAACGCCTGTAACGTTCCCTCCAACTTCCGCGGAAATGACAATCGAGTCGGCTTCGACAATTCCTGTGTATCTGTTTTCATCTCCGGCATTGGATGCGAATGCCACTAATGCAAGAATCACAGCTACGAAAAACAGCGGTATGGCTATCCTGAGTTTTTTCATTTCTCTTCCCCTTTCAAAATCCCTCTCATGAACATATCCACCATATTTTCAATTTCTGTATCTATGTCATCGTTTGTGTCAATGAGTTCAGGCAGCATCTTTTTCTGGACTGTCGTCAATAATACGACGCCCATGAAAGACCTTATTATTGCCGTATAGTCAAGATCGCTTCTGATGTCGTCCCTTTCTTCAAGCAGAGAAGACATTACTTTTGCATAGTGAGCTATCCTGGGCATGACTTTTTCTATGAAAATATCCCTCACATCTTCGTGGTACTGGATTTCTATTACAAGCATCTTGAACATCTGAAAATTCTTCTCGATCATGTTGTACCTGTCTTTGAAGAGTTTGCGGAGCAAGTCTTCGGTAGGCATTTCTTTGTTGTTTTTTACAATTTCATCAACGCTTTCAAAAACAGATTCGAGCGATATCTGTTCAATAAAATCCAATACAGTCTCGTGCAAAAGACCTTTTTTATTTTTATAATATTTAAACAAAACCGCTTCCGACACCCCTGCCGAATCTGCTATTTCTCGCGTAGTAGAAGCCGCATAGCCCTTTTGGGCGAAAATTTCGGCGGCGCTACTGATCAATTTACCTTTTGTTTCATCCGATTTTCCCATATGCCCCCCTTTAGTGAGTGAGTGCTTACTTTTTAATTTTACATCATATTATTCATATGTCAAGAAGCAAAAGAATACCCGGCTTTTAATAAAGCCGGGTATTCTCAGCAACACATTCATTGAAGCACTTGCGATTATTCTATTTTATCTTGAGTGAAATTTTTTCTTCTTCAAGGTCCACCAGCACACGGCTTCCCGAGACTACTCCGCCCTTCAGTATTTCTTCTGACAATTTGTCCTCAACCTCTTTGGTTATGACTCTTTGGAGTGGCCTTGCGCCATATTCCTGGTCGAAACCCTTTTCCGCCAGAAACTTCTTGGCCTCGCCGGATATCTCTATTTCGATTTCCATTGTTTCAAGCCTTGAGGATAGGTCTTTCAGCATCAATTCCACAATTTTTTCTATATGGTCCTCGTTCAATTGATGAAATACGATTATTTCATCAATCCGGTTAAGGAATTCTGGCCTGAACCGTTTCTTAAGCTCTGTTTTGACCTTGTCCTTCATGTTTTCGTATTCGTTTTCGCCGCCTGCCACAAAGCCCAGGGTTGTCTGCTTCTTGATGCTTCTTGCCCCAACGTTCGAAGTCATGATTACTACCGTGTTCTTGAAATCCACCGTTCTGCCCTTGCTGTCCGTCATGCGCCCGTCGTCAAGAAGCTGCAGGAGCATGTTGAAAACATCGGGATGGGCCTTCTCTATCTCGTCGAACAGTATAACAGAGTAAGGCTTTCTCCTTATTTTCTCTGTCAACTGGCCTCCGTCGTCGAATCCCACATACCCGGGAGGCGAACCAATCAATTTTGAAACGGAATGCTTTTCCATGTACTCGCTCATGTCGACGCGAATCATGGATTCCCTGTCGCCGAAAAGAGCTTCGGCCAAGGCCTTCGAAAGCTCGGTTTTCCCAACTCCCGTCGGTCCGAGAAATATGAAGGATCCCACGGGCCTGTCAGGGCTCTTGAGCCCGACTCGAGCACGCCTGACGGCTTTAGAAACGGCCTCTATAGCCTCATGCTGACCTATCACCTTTTCATGCAGAATGTTCTCCAGATTCAAAAGCCTTTGAGATTCAGCCTCCGCAAGTTTTGCGACCGGAACTCCTGTCCATAAAGACACTATTCTTGAAATGTCGTTGCGGTCTATTTCGGCTTTTTTTTCGTACTTGCCCGAAAGCTTTTTGTCTTCCTCTATTGCATCTCTTATGGTTTTTTCCCTGTCCCTTATTTTTGCGGCTTCCTCGAAATTCTGAGTGCTTACGGCCTCTTCCTTTTCCTTTTTAAGTGTTTCAAGCTCGTTTTCCATCTTTTCGATTTCCGGAGATCGGGTTGAAAGTCCGACCCTCAATTCAGAAGCCGCCTCGTCTATAAGGTCGACAGCCTTGTCGGGCAAATACCTGTCGGTGATATAACGGTCGGAAAGCTCGGCTGCCGCCCTTAGAGCCGAATCCGTTATTTTGACTCCATGATGTACCTCGTACTTGTCCCTGAGCCCCTTCAGTATCATGACGGTTTCTTCTACCGAAGGCTCCTCGACTACAATGGGCTGAAACCTTCTTTCAAGCGCCATGTCCTTTTCAATATGCTTCTTGTATTCGTCTATTGTCGTTGCCCCTATCGCCTGCAACTCGCCCTTTGCAAGAGCGGGCTTCAATATGTTGGAAGCGTCTATGGCCCCCTCGGCTCCACCGGCTCCTACTATTGTGTGAAGTTCGTCCAGAAAAAGGACAACATTCTTCTTTTTATTGATTTCCTCGACGGCTTTTGTAAGCCGCTCTTCAAACTCTCCTCTATATTTGGCTCCGGCAACCATAAGGCCCATGTCCAGAGCTATTATCTTCTTGTCTTTCAATGTGTCGGAAATATTCCCGTCGGCTATTTTCTGTGCCAAGCCTTCGGCTATCGCCGTTTTTCCGACTCCAGGCTCTCCAATTAGAACAGGGTTGTTTTTTGTTCTCCTGCTTAAAATCTGAATGACCCTTTCTATTTCCTTTATTCTTCCTACAACGGGATCAAGCTTGTTCAAAGCAGCCTGTTTTGTCAAATCCTTCCCGTATTTGTCAAGCATGGGAGTGTCGCTTTTCGGTTTTTCCCCGTCCGCCTGAATCTCTGCCTGTTTCTCGCCCATTAGATGCTTGCCCATCTGCTTTATTATCATTTCCTGGGAAATGCCCATGCTTACAAGAAACTTGTTTGCCAGCGATTCTTTTTCATTCGTCAAGGATATTAGAATGTGCTCGGTTCCAACGTAATTGTGGTTGAGCCTTCTGGCTTCAATCAGGCTCCTCTCAAAAATTCGTTTTGTCCTCGGGGTGAAACCCATTATTTCGGTAGGCTTTTCACCCATACCTATATATGTCTTTATCATGCTCCTTATATCTTCCGCCCTGACTCCGAGACCGGAAAGAACCTTGAATGCCACCCCGTCCTTTTCGTTCATCAAGCCAAGCAGCATATGCTCTGTACCCACATAATTGTGATTCAGCCGAACCGCCTCGGATTTGGAATATTCGATACTTTTTTTTGCCTTTTCAGTAAAATTTTCAAACATTGACGCCATTCCCAATCACCTCCGTAAATTAAAGAATTCCCTTATTATTAAAGCTCTTTTCTCTGCAGAGTCAACCGTTTCGCCTTTGCCCGCAATCTGCATGTCCTTTATCAAAACATCCAAATCATTCATTTCGACGCCGCCGACCAGTTCCAGATCGACTCCAAGGCGGACACGTGAAAGCAATTTCATGCTTTCCGGCCTGTTTATCAGCCTGGCGTTCGACAGTATTCCCAAAGCCCTGAATATGACGTCTTCTGTTCTTGTCCTTTGCTTTGCCATGAGGTATTCCCTTGTTTTTATTTCCTTGTCCATGACTTGCTTCGTTATTCTCTCCAAGTCGCCTATTATCTCCAATTCGGTTCTGCCTGTAGTTATCTGGTTTGAAATCTGATATATGTCTCCCTCAGCTTCTGTTCCTTCTCCGTAGAGCCCTCTGACTGTAAGTCCTATTGTATTGGTTATGTCGAATACCCTCTTGATGTATTTTGTCGATGCCAGCGCCGGAAGGTGAAGCATTACGGAAGCCCTCATTCCAGTCCCGATATTGGAAGGACAGGCGGTCAAATATCCATAGTTTCCGTCAAATGCGTAATCCAGATTTTCCTCAATCAAATCATCTACCGAGTCTGCTTCTCTCCATGCATCTTCAAGATTGAAGCCCTTGACAAGGGTCTGTATCCTCAAATGATCCTCTTCGTTTACGAGGATGGAAACAGTCTTTCCGCCGCTTATGAGAATTCCTCCAGTTTTGGGGTTCTTTATCAAATCAACGCTTATTAGATGATTTGCAAGCAAATCATTTTTTTCATCTTCATCCATGTCGAATACAAATTTGAATCCGAATCCGTATTTGTCGAGTTCTCCATTGAAATTCACCGCTTTCCTTACAGATTCGGCAACCAAGAGACCCCTTTCTTCATCCATTTTCCATGGGAAAAGGATTCCACTTATATTTCTTGCAAGTCTTATCCTGCTTGATAAGGCTATGTTCCCGGAATCATTCAAATGCTTGTCTTGTTTTTCCATGCCGCACCTCAATTCGCCTGCATTTCCTCCAGCCTTTTTATTTGGTCCCGAAGCTCCGCAGCTCTTTCAAATTCCTCATTTTTTACCGCTTTGTCCATTTCCATCCTGCACCTGTCAATTGTATTTTCCAAATGGTGTCTCTCTTCATATTTCCCCGGCACCTTTCCCACATGTTTGTCATTTCTGTGAAGCCTTTGTATTATTGGCCTAACCCTTTCATTAAAATGGCTGTAGCATGTAGGACATCCTATTCGCCCGGTTTCGGAAAACTCCAAAAAACTCATTCCGCATTCAGGGCAGGATGTGTCATTTTCGGTTTTTGCCGAATATGTTTCATCTTTCATCAGCTCTATGATTCCCTTCATTGTGTTGTTTGAAGGAATCTTCACCTTGAATATGAATCCGAATTTCTCCTTTGCGCATTTTTCACACAAATGCATTTCCCTTTTGACTCCATTTTCCATTCGCGTTATATGAACTGTCGCCTTTGCTTTGCATATTTCGCATTCCATGCGTCACGCCTCCCTTTTTATAAGAGTAGCCAGCATGCTTTTTATTATTTCGGCCCTGACTCTGTTTCTGTTCTCTCCTGCAAATGTGAGTGCCCTGTCCTTCATGGCAGCATTCATTATTCCGGCTTCTCGACGGTTTATCAGCTTGCGTTCCAAAAGGGCTTCTATCAAAGCATTGGCTTTCATTTTGCTTATTGAACTCCCAACCGCAAGAAGTATATTGGATATGAAATCATCTTCATTGTGCTTGATTCTGATTATCCTTATGCTTCCTCCTCCGCCTCTCCTGCTTTCAATGATATACCCTCTTTCCAGGGGAAATCTCGTAGTCAGGACATAATTTATTTGAGACGGTGCGCAATCAAAATAATTTGCCAATTCATTCCTTTGTATCTCAATGTCCCTGCTGCCCGAATCCTTAAGCATGTCCTTTATGAAAACTTCTATCAAATCGCTCAATCTGGCCACAAAAACGCCCCTTTCATCTTTGACTTTCTTTGACTTTAATTATATCATAAAACTTTTCATAAAAACAGAACGAAATCCAAAGGATTCCGTTCTGTTAATTCAACTGTTGTTTTGCCGATATTCTATTCTTCTTCTTTCTTGTGATCTTCAATGATTTTGTCGGCAAGATTCTTCGGCACTTCATCATATCTTTCAAATTCCATTGTGAATTCGCCCTTGGCCTGTGTCATTGATTTCATGTCTATTGCATACTTGAACATTTCGGACATCGGAGCTTCCGCTTTGACTCGTTGCTCGCCCTTTCCTGCCGCTTCCATTCCAAGAATCCTTCCGCGCCTCTTGTTCATGTCTCCCATGATATCTCCGAGGTATTCCTCAGGTATTTTTATATCAACCTTCATTACCGGTTCAAGAAGAATCGGCTTGGCTTCCGCTATGCCTTTTTTGAATGCCAGCGAAGCTGCAATCTTGAATGCCATCTCGCTTGAGTCGACCGGATGATATGATCCGTCGTAAAGGATCGCCTTTACGTTTACAACAGGATAACCCGCCAATGGACCGTGGTCTATGGAATCAATCAAACCTTTTTCAACTGCAGGTATATAGTTCTTGGGCACTGAACCGCCGAAAATTTTCTCTTCGAATTCAAAGCCCTCCTGCGAAGGCTCAAATTTTATATGGACATCTCCATACTGGCCGGCTCCTCCACTTTGTTTCTTGTGTTTGCCCTGAACATCCGATTTGCCTTTGATGGTTTCTCTATACGCAATCTTAGGATCGGCAAGCTCAACTTCAACACCATAATTATTTTTAAGCTTATTGGTGATTACGCCAATCTGCATGTTTCCAAGCCCGCCGATCAGGAGCTGTTTTGTTTCCTTGTTTCTTTCAAGAGTAAAGGTTGGATCTTCAGATTTCAGCTTATGCAGGGATGTTCCTATTTTTTCTTCGTCACCTTTGGATTTTGGCTCTATTGCCATAAACAGGTTGGCCTTTTTAAACCTTATGCCTTCGTACCGTATTGGATTTGACTTGTCGCAAAGCGTATCGCCTGTTTCAGCATATTGAAGCTTTGCAGTGGCTCCGATGTCTCCTGCCGTGATTTCATCGATTTCCAATTGGTTTTTTCCCCTCAAAACGAATATTGTCCCGAATTTTTCTTTCTCGTCCTTGTTTGCATTCAGAAATTCCATGTCTTTTCTGGCTTTGCCAGAATAAACCTTGAACAAGGATATCTTTCCGACAAAGGGGTCGACTATTGTCTTGAACACAAGCGCAGAGAACGGACCATTCTCGTCAACCGCTCTTTCGGTCTCGCTTTCATCCTCGGGGTTTATTCCCTTGTAAACTCCATCATGCATGTCTTTAGGAGTCGGCATATAGTCGAATATCATGTTCATAAGAGTGTGCATGCCAACACCTTTTTCCACAGAACCCAGAAGCACCGGCACAACAGCTCCGGACAACACGCCTTTTCTGAGGCCTGAGTGGATTTCTTCAGTTGTGAATTCTTCTCCTTCAAAGTATTTTTCCATTAAATCTTCATCGCTCTCGGCGACCGACTCTACAAGCATTTCCCTTACGTTCGCAATTTGGTCTTCCATGCCTGCGGGAATGTCCACATCGACACATTCATCACCCTTGAGCTCTCGTCCCACCATGTCTACCACATTTACGAATCCGTTGAATTCTTGCTCTTTTCCAACCGGAATGGCAAAAGGCGCCACTTTCTTCCCAAGCTTTTCCTTAAGCTCTCCAAGAACCTTTTCATAATCCACGTTTTCTTTGTCCATCTTGTTTATGAATATTATTCTCGGCATTTCTCGTTCTTCTGCAAATTTCCATGCTTTTTCCGTTCCAACCTCTACCCCGGAAGTGGCATCAACCATTATGATTGCCCCGCCCGAAACCCTTAGGGCGCTGAAAACCTCTCCTGAAAAATCAAAATATCCCGGAGTGTCAAATATATTGTATTTTGAATCGTTCCATTCAAGAGGAATAACAGAAGTTCCTATAGTGAAACCTCTGGAAATTTCTTCTTTGTCAAAATCCGAAACCGTATTTCCGTCTTCAATTTTTCCCATGCGTTTAACTTGCTTGTTCATGTAAAGAAGTCTTTCGGTCAGCATGGTTTTTCCGCTGCCACCGTGTCCCATCAAGGCTACATTTCTTATTCTATCTACCTTGTATTTCTTCATGCTATTCCTCCTTGTTTATATGATTTGCGCTGATTAAATATATTCTATCATAAATTCTTAATTCCTTCTATATTCTGAATATAATGCGATATTATAATTGTGAAAGGCGGTTTTTCCCGCTTTCAATGAAATATCCTGGATCCTTGAATTTCGAGTCATTCAATCCCAAAACCCCTCACAACTTCCACTCCTGCCGCCTCGATGGCATCAGCTATCCTGTTGAGCCCTATCGAATCGCTCGCCATATGCCCCGCTACAATTATGTTTCCAATATTTTGGACTGCAATTGCCTCCCTCACATCTTCAGGCACATGCATGCAAATTATGGTTCCCACACCCGCCTCGAAATACGCCTTGAAGACCTCTGCTCCCCCGTTTGTTCCTCCGGCCATCAGCACGGCTATTCGCCCTGAATAATCCTTTCCCTTTCCAACACGGATTATTGGTTTTGAAAGCGATTTTTTATATTCATCCATAAAACCGATAGCCTCAATTACATCATCCAATGAAACTTTCGACCTTCCGGAAAAAACCTCGTCGAGGTGATGCTGAACCGCATTCTCCCCAATTATGTCAGCGGGCATGTGGATATTCATATAAGAAATCCCTAAAAGTTTTGCCGCCGTATCAAAGCGACCGTAATTTCTGACATGGTTGTTAAGGTCTACAACGCTCTTCTTTTTTTCCAAAGCCTTCTGAGCCTTGTTTATCGGCACTCCGAATGAAACCATTTTGTCAATCTGCCTTTCCATAACCTTATGAAAATCCAATATCTGCATTCCCGCCTTAGGGTGGTGGCTTATGACACAATCAGCCCCTATTTCCTTTGCGACAAGCAATTCGGGGGTTTCCATGTCAACGCCCATCAGCACCTTTTTGATATCCTCTCCGGGAACAGATATACCCGAATCTTCGGGTTGATTTTCCAATCCTGCCAAATCCAATGCAATCTTCATAATATCTTCAGTATTCATTTTCCCATCTCCATTTCTTTTGTATATTGAGGTATCCAAAAATCTTTTTTCAAAATATAGTCTTCTTTATTTCAATTCTACATTCTTCCTTCTTGCCAAACAAGAAAAAACCAAGCATTCCCAAAGGAAGGCCTGGTTTTAAATTCTTGTCAGCGAATAGGGCAAACTCCCGATTCGCATCCCTCGTTGCCTATGTCGAACTCGACTTTTTCTTTTTCATACTTGCTTATGAGCGAAGGTATGAAAGGCTTAAGCACGCTGGTTCTCTTGTTGAATTCAGCTTCATCTATGGCTTCATATGGCAAAAGCTCATAGAAGTTGTCGTCAAGCGAAAGGAAAGAAACTGCCACTATGTCGTTCCAGTTTTCCCAAACCCACTCTTCAACCCCTTCCCATTCATGCTCCCTTACATGTATGGTTATGGAGCAGTTATGGTCGACATAGCTTTCCATGAACATCTTGTAGTTTTCAAGCTGCTCTATTGCGCTTACATCGTATTTGGTCCTGCCTAAAGGCGCCTTTACGGGAAATTCTATTACTTTTGTGGTACATGTAGCCATGTCCTGCCCGACCTCCGGAAGAACAGGATATTCCAGCTCCTCGCACACCTTGACAAGTGGATCTGTCGCATTTATTCTGACCCTTCTTATATAGTATGGCGAATGGGAATAATGCACTCCGCTCGAAACGGTCGGAAGCTGGCTGAGCGTACCCTCCGGCTTGACTGTCGTTATGAGGATCGGTTCGTTCGTACCAATTTCTCCGGCATAAAGCTTGGCTTCTTCGTGGGCCGTTTCCCTTAGTTTTTCAAGCAATTCCTTCTGTCCATCCCTGCTCATGGAAAGCGCATTCACCATGTCCTGCCAGCCGGTCATGGAGCATCCGAGGAGTTTGTCCCTTTGCTGGATTGCGTCCCATGAAGGTATCTCGAGCTCAACGCAGGTCATTCTGTAAGCTGCTCGGACAGAAAGCCTTTGCGCCTGCATCAAACCTTCAACATCAAGAGTATTGTCTTCTCTTACAAAAGCAAACACATTTATGGTAGTCAGGTTGCAAAGCCCTTTCGAATCAAGAAGTATTTCCCCGCACGGATTCACTCCGTTCATGTTATCCCGCCTCTTTGCTCCGGCAACGGCATTTACAAATCCCGGCTCTCCAGAGTATCTCATGCTCTCAATAAGCCAATGAAGGCCTTCCCTTGTGGGCTTCTCTTTATAATATATTGAGTTGTTGCTCATCTGCCTGTGTATTATTTCTTTGTCGACTATCCACTGCCCGTCTATTTGCTTGTACAGATTGGATTTCGCCTCTATGCATTCAGTGTCGTCGGAATCCAGAAGAACTATTTCAGCCGTTCTCCTCACTCCGCCCACAACAACATTTTCGCCTATTATGTTTGCCATGTCCATGCAGTCTATGGGCTTGAGTTTTACTCTTTCTGCTTCCTGAATGAGACCGGCTTTTTTGATGACCTTGTTTATTTTTACAAACATGTTTTTAAGGCTTTCATGTCCGCTTGCGGTTCCGCCGAATGTTTTCAGCCTCTCTCCATGCGGACGTACATGGTCGTAGTTCACTACGATTGTCTTGATGAGCCTGTACTCGTTGCTGTAAATCATTCTGAAGAAATAGTCAAGGGCCTGTACCCAGCCTTCCTTGCTGTCACCAACTATTATCTTTACGGTATCGTTGTTCTTGAATTCTATGCTTGTGCTGTCTTCGCGCTTGTCCATGTCGATATTTGTATAGTGTTCATGTATAAGCTCGTAATTTGTTCTTACTTTCGGAATCTTTTCCACATCTTCACGGAGTATTCTGACTCCTACTCCAGACCCTACCATCAAAAGATAAAAAAGGTCCCTGAACGATTCAAATTGATCTATTACTGTAAATGCGCAATTGAAGTTGGATATGGGGTAGTTCCTGGCTACCGGCGTGTTTCCTACCCAGAATGTCCTTCCGCTCAGGAATTGCTTCAGATTGTAGATGTTGTCGAACAGTTCCTCTGCCTCTCTTTTGGTTGTAGGAACAAGGCTGCAGTTGTATTCTACTGCCCTTCTCGCCGTTTCCCACCAGTATTCCCTGCGCTTTTCTTCCGAAAGCCATCTCGAATATGTCCTGTAGTATACGAAACTTCCCAATTGATTCATTGGTGATGTTTTGTGCTTGTAATTGCTTATGAATGCATCCGTTAAAATACGGTCGTCTGTTCTCTTTCTTGCGTCTCTCGTCTTGTCCCTTTCATACCTGTAAAGTATGTATTTTTTGGCTACATCTTTCCTTCTGCTTCCCATTAGAAGGTCTTCGACCATATCCTGTATTTCTTCAACCTTGACATAACCGTCTCTACCCTCTATTGCCTCTTCTATACCTTTTGCAACCTCATGGCTTAGTTCCGCATCAAGACCTTCTTTTGTTTCTCTCATAGCCTTTTCTATGGCATCAACAATTTTTTGCGGATTGAATTCCACAAAATTCCCGTCTCTTTTAACGACTTTCATCATCGCCAATCACCCCTTCTTTCAATCATTTGCACCAAAACAGCTGATTCCAATGTTTT
>CAZEHH010000024.1:0-18056 GCA_964512505.1 uncultured Peptostreptococcaceae bacterium | reverse complement strand
TTCCCGAATCAGAATGGATTTTGTCGTATGAGAATTTGAGAACCATATGTTCCGGTTCTTCCAAAACCACTTCCCTCAGTCCAAGGTTTCCTTCTTCCAATATCTTTCCCACGGCCTCCCTTAGCACGGGATTGCCTATGAGGCCTTCCAGTTGCTTGCTGTGGACCTCCGTCTCCGTGATTCCAAGCAAATCCCTTCCCGAATAATTGATAAGCATGATCCTGTTCTCGTTGTCAACAGCCACAAGGCCTTCGGATATGGATGAAAGGATTGACCGTATTTTCAAATGCTGGTTCTCAAGCTCACCTATGGTTGAACTGAGCCTTTCCGTCATTGAATTGAAGGCATGCCCCAAGTCCTGCAGCTCGTCACCCGTTTCCACTCTCACCTTCTGGTTGAAATCGCCTTTTGCAATCAGTCTTGCCGATGCCGCAATGTTCTGTATGGGAAGGCTTATTTTTTTAGAGTACCTGTATCCCATGTACAATGAGATTCCGAACGCAATCAAGATGGAAAGAATGATGTTCTCAAGAAAAGCCCTGTTTATTGTTGATATTCTAAGCATGGGGTAGGCGAGACGCAGGGCCCCTATTATGCTGCCGTTGTTTTCAATCGGAACAGCCATGTAAAGGTAGTCGATATTCAAAGTTGCGCTTGTCCTGACATCTCTGCCGATTTCTCCCGAAAGCGCATTCTTGAATTCCGGCCGGGTCCTGTGATTTTCAACACCAGGCAAATCTTGCCCCGCAACTTCGGAATCAGCCAGAACTTGACCTTTGGCGTCAATCATCGTAACCCTGACATCGAGTGCTTGGGAAACCTCGTCCGAAAAATATCCCATGTCAAGTCCTGAAAGCTCATTCCCCGGCAGATCTCTCTCTATGTTCAGCTTTATGAGATTCAAATTGCTGACAAGCATTGTGTTCAGGTCTTCCTCGTAATTGTCCCTCACAAATCCGTTAGTAAAAAATCCGACTATGATGAATCCGACAACCAATAATATTGTATATGTCAAAAACAGGCGCCTCTTCATTCTCCCACCTTCCTCATCCTGTAGCCGACTCCTCTTACAGTCTCAATCATTTTGCTGTTTTCGACGCCCATTTTTCTTCTCAGATGCCTTATGTGGACATCAACCGTTCTTGTATCGCCAAAGTACTCATATCCCCATACCTTGTCCAGTATCATATCCCTTGTCAGTACCTTCCCCTGGTTTAAGACCAGAATCTTCAGAAGTTCGTATTCCTTTAGCGTCATTTCCACGATTTCGTTTCCTATCCTGACCTCATGTCTCACTGGATCGATGCTTATTTCGCCCATGTTTATTATTTCTTCCATCTCCATGTCTTCGCTTCTTCTAATCAATGAATTTATTCTTGCCTTGAGCTCATTAATGCTGAAGGGTTTTGTCATGTAGTCGTCGGCGCCCATATCCAGTCCGCCTATCTTGTCCGCTTCCCCGCCTTTCGCGGTAAGCATTATTATGGGCATTCTGCGAGTCTTGGCTTCCGACCGCACTCTCCTGCATATTTCCATTCCGCCTATGCCCGGAAGCATCAGATCCAGGAGAAGCATGTCGTAGCTGTTTTCCATTAACATCCGCATGGCCTTTTCTCCATTTTCGGCGACTTCGACGTGAAATCCGCTCTGTTCCAAGTTGTATCTGATCAATTCAAGTATATGCAGTTCGTCTTCCACTACCAAAACACGTTTCTTTTTCATCCGGACCCCTTTCTTGCTGAAATTGAAAATTTGTTCAGTCTCTTTTACAATAATACAAAAGGATTGTTAAATTCACGTTAATTTTGTTTTCCTTTTTATACCCAAGGCATATATCGTCGACACTTTATAAAAAAAATTTAAAATTGTTAAAAAATCGCGGCTTGACTTTGACCTTCTTTGACTTTTATGTTATAATATATTTGTCGAAAGAAACAACTAAAAATCAGGAGGTGCTTTATTATGTTGAGGGATATTGTTCCCATGGGAGGAAGCTTGAAAAAAACCGACGATTGGTTCGATTCGTTCTTTAACGATGATTTCTTTAGGGTGCCTGTCGTAAAGAACGACATGAAAGTCGACATCAGGGAAACGGAAAAGGACTATGTCTTCGAAGTTGAAATTCCCGGAATCAAAAAAGAGCAGATAAGCATAGATTACAAGAATGATTATCTGACTGTGGGAATAACTCGAGAGGACGAAATCAAGGAAGAGAAGAAAAACTACATCAGAAGGGAAAGGCGAAGCGGAAACCTTTGCAGGACCTTCAGGATAGGCAACGTGAACAGGGACGATATCAAGGCCAGGATTGAAAACGGCTTGCTCTCTATTCACGTTCCAAAGGATGAGAAAAAAGAATCCAGCTACCGCATCGATGTAGAATAATAAAATCAATCAAATTGACTGAAACGGGTTCGGTAGGCCCTGCCGAATCTGTTTTTTTTTTATTTTTACGGGTAAAGATTAATAAATCGCTAAAACGTTTCGGATGGCTCGATTGGAGGGCATAAAATGAAAGGTAAAATATCAAAGCCGAAGATTAAATTCGGAAAAAACGAAAAAATATTCCACTCACAGAGACTGGATATCGGCGACACCGGTCCCGATTTCAGCGGATTGACAGAGGAAATGGCACCTTTTGAATTTTACAGGGAAGGGAAAAACAAGCTGAAGATAATCAATTCAATTGCTTCAATCGATACGGCCGGAGGATTGCGCCAGTTTGTCGATTTCAATCAAATAATCCCCGAGGCAAAAGACGACCTTTTTACTGTAACAATAAGCACCGACCTTCCATTTGCCATAAAACGCTTCTCTTCAGGCGAAATCGCCACAGGCGGCCGACTCGTATCGGACTACAGAAATCTGGACTTCGGAAAAAGCTACGGCTTCGCAATCCAGGCTGAAAGGCTTCTTTCAAGCGGAATCGTTGTGCTCGACCGGGAAAACAAGGTCGTTTTCATCCAATACATGAAAAATCCGGATATGTCTCCGGATTTTGAACGCGCGCTTGCCGCCGCCGAAAGGATTCTCTATGACGAGACCCTTTTTGAAGTCGACAAACTTTTGTATGATTGACAAAACCGGCCGCAAGGCGCATTTACACCTCTATTCCACCGTCAGTTTTCTGTCGTATTGTGTGGCTATGCTTTTTAGGGCCGGAATGCTCCGCTCGTCGTTGTCCAGCCATTTTTCTTCATTGTCCTTCTGTATGATTACGGGCATTCTGTTGTGGACGCCGGAAATCCCGGCAACCGCATCGCGGGTGAGTATTGCAAAGCAAAGCTGGATTATTCCATTTTTGTCCTCGAATTCTTCATATATTCCTCCCATGGACAGTATTTCTCCGCCAGGATCGCTTATTTCTCTTTTCTCTTTTTTGTTTCCTTTCTTCTCCCATTCAAAATATCCGTTTGCCGGAATAAGGCATCGCCTGTTCATTGCGGCGTCGCCGAACAGGGGTTTTTCAAAAACGGTCTCGCTTCTGGCATTTATTATGGGTCTCTTTGCGTAAGGCGGCAAAAAACCCCATTTAAGCTTTTTCAAGTGCCTCTTTCCGTTCGACAATACGACAATTGATTTTTCCGAAGGGAAAATTTCACTTTTGGCTTCATATGAAATGCGGCTGCCGCCCAGCCCGTATCTTTTGAGTATTTCGGCAAAATCCGCATCCAGATAGAATCTTCCGCACATTGGTTTTCCCTCCAATCTTTAATACGAATAGGTCATTGCTTCTTGGTTGCATCCTTTTCGCATTGCCTCTTTACGGATTCAAAATCAATCGGAACCTTGTCTATCCTCTTCTCTAAAAAATCGTAATGTCCTTTCAAATAATCGAAAATGATCCACTTCCACTCGAGAGCGCTGTCGTTCATTGTCTCGTTCATTATGAGGCAAGTCAGCAGACAGGCTTCATGCATCAGTTCCACTTCATTTTCATATGTGTTTTCATCTATGGACTCGATAGTGGCTTCCACTTCGTTTCTGTCCATCCTCAGATAAGGACTTTTAATCAAGCTTTCGCCAGAGTAGCCATGGGCATAAATGAAATCTAGATTCAGCTCTTTTCCGATTTGCCTTGTTCTTGCCGCAGGACCCATCATTTTTTCCCTTTTGAATGAATCATAGCGTTCATCCCAAAACTGGGTGTCGGTTTCATTTTCCGATCCCCAACTTCCCTTTTCTTCTTCCTCCCACAGACCTTTTTCATCGTGTCTTCCTTCGGCAAAATCAGTATCTGTCATTCGTAAATCCATGAAACTCGCCCACAATAGTTTCGACAGCGGCCAGCCCTTCGAAAAATTGCATGTGGAGCATAGCCTCATTATTCCCTTCAGATTGACAAGAACTTTGGCCAGTCTCTGAACCGCAGGCTGGTAATCGCCATCGCCGCTAATGATTTCAAATATTATGCAGTCGGCAAGCATATCGAATTCTCCGACAGCTCTTATGTAAACGTCATACAAGTGACAGCATTCCCCGTTATTCAATCAAATCACCCCGAATCCCCCTGCCCATTTTCCTTCCTGTTGCCAAAATGGTTCTTATGTTGTATTGAGATGCAGTCAGCGTTTTATGTTGTTGATTAGGGACCACATATCATCGGCCGATTGCACCGCCCGTGCGTTCATTTGATATGCCCTTTGCGAAATCATCATGTCGATCATTTCCTGCCCTATGTCCACATTTGATTTTTCCGCATATCCCTGCCTGACTGCCGTTTCACCGCTTTCTTCAAATTCCAGCTCTTCGACATGCTCTTTGCTTGCCGTAAAACAGCCATTGCCGGCATCCGTCAAGACTTCGGGGGACGATATTTTATATAGCTTGAGCTTTCCCATGCTCTTTCTTTCTCCGTCTTCACCCGTCGAAAAAAGTTCACCGGCGCTTGAAATTTCAATATGGTCCGGCATAATGCCTTCCAGGGATTCTCCATCCTCCATATTCACAAGAAAGCCGTTCCCGTTTACAAGGTCGCCTCCGGCTGAAATCCCAAAATGCCCGTCTCTTGTAAGAAGCAAATCGCCCGATTCGTTTTCCAATCCGAAAAAGCCTTGACCCTCAAGCGCCAAAGACAAGGGGTTTTCATCACTGGCAAGCATTCCCTGTTCAAGCACTCTGCATGCATTGTCCGTCCTTACACCGGTTCCCATGGGTATTGTTCCGGAAGCGTTGCCGGATAAATCACTCGCCATCCCTTTTATCGAATCCTTCAAGAGGCTCACGAAATCCGTTTCTATTTTTTTATATCCGTCAGTCTGGCTGTTGGCCAAATTGTTGGATATGACATCGAGTTTGTCCTGATATGCCTTCATTCCGGTCCTTCCCGTATGCAATGCTCTATACATGCTTAAGCCTCCTTACAGCTTCCCTATTTCATTGACCGCCTTGTCAAGGGTTTCATCAATCGACTGTATTATTCTTTGGTTGGATTCGAAGCTGCGCGATATTTCCATGAGCTTGACCATTTCCTCCAATGCATTGACATTCGATGCTTCCTGCATGCCCGAAACAATCCTTGCATTTTCAGCTTCAATTTCATACCCGGGTCCGCCTTGGGCAATCGTATACACTCCAGTCGCCGCCTCCTTGAGCAACTCCGTGTCGGAAATGCCCACAAATGCGATTTTCCAAAGCTTCTTCCCTCCTGAATCGGTTATGTTTCCTTGCCCGTCAACCGAGAATGTTTCCGCATCTATTTTAATCGGCTCGTCGGACCCGCCTTCCGTTTTGCTACCCAAAACGGGAAATCCGTCAGAATTGAATAAATAGCCCTCTGAATCCATATTCAATGACCCGTTCCTGGTGTATGCCGCTTGTCCTGAAACCAGTCTCGTCTTGAAATATCCATCTCCATCTATTGCCAGATCTTCCTGCCGGCCGGTTTCCCTCAATAGTCCCTGGGAAAAGTCCGTAGCTGCGCCCTCGACTCCCAAACCGAGCTGCATCTTTCCTATGGGAGTCTTGCCGCCATCGGATTTCTTTGAAATTTCCGACGCTTTCCTTGCCGTCACCAGCAAAGTTTGTTTCTTGAATGAAGGTGTCTCAATGTTCGCTATGTTGTTGGATACATTTTCTTGGCGCTTCTGCTGAGCTATCATTCCCGATGCCGCAGTATAGAGTCCTCTGATCATTCGATCCCCTCCTCGTAGAAATCCCCGGCTTTCATTTCCCCCGGATATATCATGCCTAAATCACGCGCCTTTGTTTCAAGTTCATAATTCGACAAGGCCCCATTTGAAAATACAGTCATCAAGATTACAGCTGTCAGCAATCCAATTCCAAATCCCATTATGAACGACGGGGTAAAGCTCATTTTTTTGAAAGTCTTTTTAATAATAGCAATTCCCCCTTCTTCAATCCGGTTTCGGAAACCAGTTCATCAAGGCTCTTGTTTTCAAAATCATAGTCGCCGCCATTCATGTCCTTGATTTTTTGCGAATCGGTCGACATCTTTCTTTTTCCCTTTCTTCCGTTTCCTGTAAACTCGTCGAAAAACCTTTCGATTGATTCAAGCCTTTCCAATGTTGTTTTTTCGGATTCCTTCAAATACGCCAATTCCTTCTCCATTTCCTCATATTGCAGTTTGAGTCTTTCAACATCTTTGTAGTCGGCTTTGCTGTATTCGGCTTTGTCATCCCAAGCATCAGATTCCAATTCTTCCCTTTCAAGGATATCCCTGAAATATTTTGCCCGCCTCTTCTTCCAATATGCATATGCGATGCAGGCAATGCCAGCCGCAATTATAAGCTCCTTCATATGGCAGCACGCCCCTCTTCTTCCGAAATCCGTTTTCTAAGCCTTACAAGAGCTTTTCCATGTATCTGGGAGACTCGCGAAAGCGACACTTCAAGGATTGCCGCAATGTCCTTTAGAGGAAGCTCTTCAAAATAGTATAGGTTCAAAATAAGTTTTTCCCTTTCCCTGAGTCCTTCAATTGCTTTGGCAAGCGCATAGGATTTTTCATTGGTTTCCACGAATTCCAAAGGATCTTCGGCTTTGTCGTCAACCAGTATGTCTTTAAGGGAATATTCTTGCTGTTCCCCTCCGAACAAAGCGCCCTCAAGGGAATATTGTGACAGAAAATGCACGCTTTGGTGTATCTCCTGAAGCCTGTCCATCCCTATGCCCATATATTCGCAAATTTCGCAATCCTCGGGCTCCCTCATCAATCTCTGCTGAAGGATTCTCACTGACTCGTACAATAGATTCACTTTGCCCATTCGTGTTCTGGAAACCAGACCGTTTTTTCTCAGTTCGTCCAGTATGGCGCCTCTTATCCGCCATTTGGCGTAATGTTCAAACGGGGTCTTTTGCGAAGCGTCGTATTTTGACATTGCGTCCATCAATCCTATGATCCCCATATTGACAAGGTCGTCACGCTCCATGTTCTGTTTGTTGCGGATTCCAATCCTGTCGACAACGCTTTGTACCAATGGAAGATATCTCAATATATCCTCTTCGCGTTTTGAATATGCACATTGCTCGTTCAATTCCAACACCCCGTTACTTTATGCGCGCCTTCAAATGGTCCCGCATCTTTTTGAAAACGAATCCGACGATTTTTTCCTTTGTGCCGTATGACTGGTCGAGAAAACGGATTCCGACTTTATACTTGAATCCCTTGCTTCGATACATTTTTTCTTTGTGCACTATGTGGCCGTTCAACACAACATTGAATGACGGATTTGGCGACAGAACCAGCAATTCGTCTCCTATGGCCAGATTTTCGTCGATAAGAAGCCCTATTCCCTGTCCGCTTATATCCAAACTCAGGCATTCCCTAAAATCGTCTTTGAACCTCTCTTGAATTTGATCCGTATCCATTTCGTTTATATCTGCAAGCTCGACCGGCTTGACTTTGAAATACTTCATGTCGAGCACGATCGGCAACCTGAAATCCTCGCGCCTTTGCACGACTTCGAATTCCTCGGGCAGCGTCAGCTTATACATCATTATCTTGTCTCTCAACCGGCCTTCAACGATGCTTTCAAACAAATAGAGATGGGTCTCGTCATAGTATACGAGTTTGATTGAATCTCCTGTCTCGAGACTCTTTTTTATCCCCTTTTCGATCGGTACGCTGATGAACAGATTTTTTTCATCGAAATCCTGTATCAGGCTGGTCCCGATGCGTTCATCATCTGCCGAAAAAAGCTCGGCCTTGTTGTTTATTTCAAACCTCATGGACCACACATCCTTATCCGAAAACCTTTATCAGTCTATTGTATACTTCCGACATCGTCTTTATCTTCACGCCGCTTGTGGAAACACCGGCAATCTCTTCCGCTATTCTATCCACACACTGGCTGGCCAGGCAATTGGGGTAGTTGCTTATGAAAGGCACCTGCTTCATAACGGAATTGCCGACCCTTGCGTCGTCCGCCACATGGCCAAGGTACTCGAGTTCGACGTTCAAAAAACTTTTTGCCGTTTTTTTGAGCTTTGTGTATGTAAGCCTTCCCATCTTGTCGCTTGAAGCCTTGTTTACTATGAGTTTTATTTTTCTTTTTATCTTCAATTCGGATATTATTTTAATCACACTGTAAACATCGGTTATTGCCGTGGGTTCAGGAGTAGTAACCAGTATGACCTCTTGTGCGAAGGTTATGAAGGACAGCTGGTTCATTGAAATCCCGGCTCCGGTGTCTATCAGCAGCACGTCTATCCCCTCGATGCCGGCAAACTGGTCCATCAGCTTTTTTTGCGCATTTCTGTCAAGCTTGGTCATCTCTATCATGCCGGAGCCCCCAGGAATGATGCGTATACCCCCGGGACCCCTCACAACCGCATCCTTAAGCCTTTTGTTGCCGAACATGACGTCATATAGTGTGACCTTGGGATAAATGCCAAGAACAACATCCACGTTGGCAAGACCAAGGTCCGCATCCAGTATCATTACCTGCAAGCCTTTTTTCTGAAGCGAGATGGCCATGTTCACTACTATGTTGGTCTTTCCCACTCCGCCTTTTCCGCTGGCAACCGTGTATATCTTTATTTCTTTGTTTGGATTCCGGCTGGGAATGCCCCGGTTTTTCCGCTTCACCATGTCTCTCAAACATTCCGCTTGATCCCTCATACTTTAAGTTCCCCCCAAGCGTATTTGAATAATAGGTCTTTTGTGGCAACTTTCAGGTCGTCCGGAACAACTTGCCCCATGCTTATATATGAAACCGGCTTTTCGGAATAGTATGATGCGTTTATGATATTGCCGTAGCTCTGTGTTTCGTCCAGCTTTGTGAATATGAAATGGTCGTATTCCATGCAATCGTAATTCTTGACTATCTTCACAAAATCGGTGTTTTTGGTGGTCATGCTGGCCACCAGAAATATGTTCTTGTCTTTGATGTCGTCAAGGTACTTTTTCATTTCCACAAGCTGCCGGTCGTTTTTATGGCTTCTGCCGGTGGAATCCACCAATATCAGGTCGCAATCGTCAAGCCTTTCCATGGCTTCTTTCATTTCCTCGCGGGTCACGACCACTTCAAGCGGAATATCCAATATGTTTGCGTATATCTTCAATTGTTCAACCGCGCCTATTCTGTATGTGTCAATGGTTATGAGACCGACTTTTTTCTGGTTTATCAGGGACTCGCTCGATGCGATTTTTGCTATTGTGGTTGTTTTTCCTACGCCTGTGGGACCGACAAAAACCATGGTCCTGCCTCTGGGCAAATCGGTTTTGACTTTTGAGTTCAATCTGTCTTTCAAAAATTCGTAAAGTATGATTCTGTTGACATCTTCATCCGCTATGTTTTTGCTCATGCAATACTCGCTGAAATCTTCAATCACCTTTTTATTGAAATCCATTTCCATCATTGTGTCGTACAAATCGTTTCCAACATGGGACCTCGATTTGCGGGGAACGTCTTTTTTCCCTTTTTCAATAAAATCCATCACTATGCCGCGCAATTCATTCATTTCCTTATGCAGGTCTTTCTCGTCCTTGCTGTCGGCAGATTTTTTTGTTTCCGCCGTTTCGCCTTTTCCGCTTGTTGCCGCATCATTTTTTCCGGGTGATTCAGTAGCCGCTGTAACCTCTATCAGCTTCTTTTTGATAAAACCCCAAAAACCTTTTTGCCTTACGCTGCGCTTGCTTACAATTACGGCGTCGCTGCCAAGATCCTGCTTGATCTTGACCATAGCTTCATACATGTCATTTACCAAATAATTTCTAATCATCATGAGTCTTCACCATCCCCAGTCCTTCAATTTCTATTGAATTCGGTATTTCATTGAGTGAAATCACAGGCAAGTCAGGAAAAGTCATCTCTATGAGGCGCTTGAACGGACTCCTTATCCTCGGCGATGCCAAAACCACCGGCTTGATATTCTTCAAGACGCTTTCCTGCTGCAATTTATCAAGTCTTTCAAGAATGCCGGTGTTGAGCTCCGGACTGACTGCCGGAAATGATCCTTGAAAAGATTTCTGTATATTGTCGTAAATTTCCTGCTCGATCTGCGGGTGTATGGTTATTACATCCAGCGATCCGCTTTCGCTGAGATAAGGCTTGACGATGGTTCTGCCGATTCTGTGCCTCACATACTCAGTGAGTATTTCCACATCCTTCGTATTGACTGCAAAGTCGGCCAGGGTTTCAAGTATTGTGACGAGATCCCTCACCGGCACCTGCTCCCTCAAAAGATTCTGAAGGACCTTCTGCACCTCGCCGACAGTAAGCAAATCGGGTATGAGCTCATCCACCACGGCTCCGTGCTTCTCCTTGACCATATCCAGAAGCGACTTGACCTCCTGCCTCCCCATGAGCTCATGGCTGTGTTTCCTTATGACTTCGTTCATATGGGTAACCATCACCGTTGTCGGGTCTACAATGGTGTAGCCCAGCATCTCGGCTTTCTCCTTCTGCTTCTCGTCCACCCAAACTGCCGGAAGCCCGAAGGCCGGTTCAACAGTCGGCTTCCCTTTAATATCAATCTTAACATTTCCTGGGTCCATGACAAGGTAATGATTGTGCAAAACTTCTCCGGATGCGATTTCATTGCCCCTTATTTTAATTGCATACCTGTCGGCCGGAAGCTGCAGATTGTCGCGGATTCTTATGGGCTGCACTATTATCCCCATTTCCGTCGCATTCTGCCTTCTTACCGCGGCGATCCTGTCCAGAAGGTCCCCTCCGGACGATGCATCCGCCAAGGCTATCAATCCGTATCCTATTTCTATCTCCAAAGGCTCGACTTGTATGTACCTTACCATGTCCTCGGGTTCGCGTTCCAATTCGGAAACTGCTTTAACCGCCGCCGGCCTTGACGCTTTTTCATTTTGCTTTGCCTCTTCTGTAAGGAAATAAGCCAAAAGTCCGCTTATGCCCGCAAGAATCAAGAACGGAAGGCTGGGCAATGCTGGAATAAGTCCGAGAGCCAAAAGGACTATTGCGGTTATTCCTATTACCTTGGGTATGGAAAGAAGCTGCTTGGAAAGTTCGCTCCCGAAATCCACTCCTGTAGTCGAACGGGTAACCAGAATTCCGGAAGCCACCGATATGAGAAGAGCAGGCACCTGGCTGACAAGGCCGTCCCCGATGGTGAGAACTCCGAACAGCTCCATGGCGTCCCCGAAAGGAATTCCCTTCTGGCCCACAAAAATGGCTATTCCGCCTATGAAATTTATGATTACTATCACTATCCCCGCTATCGCATCTCCCTTTACGAATTTGCTTGCGCCATCCATCGACCCGTAAAAGTCGGCTTCCCTTTGAAGGTTGAGCCTGCGCAAGCCGGCTTCATGGTCGGTAACAACCCCTGCATTAAGGTCTGCGTCTATGCTCATCTGCTTTCCCGGCATGGCGTCAAGTGTGAACCGTGCTGCAACCTCAGCTACCCGACCGGCTCCGCTTGTTATGACTATGAACTGTATGACTACGATTATTACGAAGATAATCGCCCCTACAACGTAGTTGTCGCCTGTTACGAACCCTCCAAAAGCCGAGATTATTTTTCCTGCGGAACCTTGGCTTAAAATAAGGCGGGTCGAAGACACATTGAGTCCCAGGCGAAACAATGTAGCAATCAGAAGCAGAGTCGGGAAAACCGAAAACTGGAGAATATCAGTAGTAAACATAGTCATCAACATTATGACTATCGCCATTGTTATGTTGAAGGCCAAGAGCACATCCAGCAAAACAGGATTCATCGGCAAAATAATCATGCCTACGATTCCGATTACTCCAAGGGACGTCAAAACGCCCATATTGCTGCCCACATTTTTCATTATGCGTGTTCTGTTGCTATCCATCAGAATTTCCTTTCCACTACAGGTGCTTTCTGTTTTTCATTCTGTAAACGGCGGCAAGTATTTCGGCAACAGCCTGGTAAAGGTCTGCCGGGACCTCGTCGCCAACTTCCGAGCGTTTGTAAAGCGTTCTTGCCAGCGGCTTGTTCTCGACAATGGGGATATCGTTTTCTCCTGCGATTTCCCTGATTCTCATAGCAAGCAAGTCGGCTCCCTTGGCCACTATCACGGGAACCTCCTCGTTTTTTTCCTCATAACGCAAAGCAATGGACAAATGGGTTGGATTCGTCAATACTACCGTAGCCTTTGGAACATCCGCCATCATCCGGCTCATCGACATTTGCCTCTGTTTTTGTTTCCTTTGAGACTTTATTTGGGGATCGCCCTCCATCTGCTTCATTTCCTCTTTGATTTCATTTTTTGTCATTCTAAGGTTTTTCTTATAATCATATTTCTGGTAAGCATAGTCGGCTGCCGCCAAAATCCCCAAGACAATCGCAATCCTTACCACAAGGTCATATACAAGGTCCTTTACCAGCGGAAAAACCCCCTTGGCTTCCATACCCGCCGCCGAAAATACTTTCGGCAGATTTTCCTTTGCAAAAAAATACGCGACGGTTCCCACAAGCACAAATTTAAACAGGGTCTTGGCCAGGTTGAAAACTGTTTTTTTAGAAAACAGATTTTTGAAACCTTCCACCGGATTCAATTTTTTAAAATTCGGCTTAAGGGGTTCTACTGAAAACAGGAATCCCGATTGGAACAGATTGGCTGCGGTGCCTGATGCCATTACCGTTCCGAAAACAACAATCATTACCGAAAAATATGAATATGCGTAGTGATTCATCAAGGCCCTTAGATTTCCCGCTGTCACCATGTAGTCGGCGTTCGACAATGCGCCGTACAAAAACATGCACATTCTCTCGAACCCGTATTCTCCGGCGAAAACCAGAAGAATCGCCATCAAAACCAATATGATCACGGAATTCAAGTCGGTGCTTTTTGCAACCTGCCCCTTCTTGCGCGCTTCACTGAGCTTTTTGGGGGTAGGATCTTCCGTCTTTTCATCTGTTGCAAAAAACATCGAATCAATAAAAATCCGTAGGGCATTTGTTTCCGTAGCCGCAGCGGACGCATTGCAAAATGAGGGAACATGCCTCGTTTTCAATATTCCGCCTGCAGCAAAAGACAAGAGCAGCAAAAGCGTTGAAAAAATTGTATCCGGCATGCTATCACCTCTATCCGCGCTATCGGGCCGCAAGCACTTCCAACAGTTTTTCCAGCTGGAAAGGAATGCTTTCAATCACAGGAACCATCATCCGTATTATTGCAGGAATCAAAAATATCGAAACAGTCACTCCTACCAGCACCTTCATAGGCAAACCCAAAATAAAAACATTGAGTTGCGGAACTGTCCTCGCAAGCATTCCCATGATTACATCAGTCATGAAAAGTATCAAAAGCAGAGGGACGGCTATCTGGAAAGCGGTCTTGAAACTTGATGAAAAAAGAAATACGACATCGGATGATTTCAAGTGTTCTGCGGCAATCTCCCCCAAGGGCATTATTGCAAATGTTTTAGAAAGAATGTAAACAAGATAGTGATGCGCATCCAATGCAAACAACAGTGCCAATGCAGTCCAATAATACAATCTCCCATAGAGGGACACCTTGTTTTGGGTAAGCGGATCGTATGCGGATGCCATTGAAAATCCTATCTGGAAGTCCACAAGCTGGCCTCCCATTTGCAGCGAAACAAAAATGATGTTGACCGAAAAACCCAAGGCCATCCCAAAAATCACCTCGAAAGCAACTTGCAGCATAAACCCTGCAAGTGTTGTTTCCGGATAGACTCCGGACTGGGCAACCGGATAGAGAATTATGCTCAAAACCACCGCAGTCCCGACTTTCACAAGATTCGGAATCCCTTTTGCTGAAAAAATGGGCGATGCGCCTATGAAACTTGCAATCCTTGCCAGCACAAGAAAAAATACCGCCGATTCCTGAAGTGTCATGTTCCACCTACCGTATCATGTTGGCGATGTTTCCAAACATGCGAACTGTAAAATCCGACAGTTTATTCAACATATACGGACCTGTCAGCATGATTGTAAAAAACACGGCTACAATTTTGGGAACAAATGTCAGCGTCTGTTCCTGAACCTGCGTTGTGGCCTGGAGTATGCTCACGGTAAGCCCGACCAAAAGGGCGACAGCCAAAATCGGTCCCGCTGTGAGCAATATTGTTGTCAAAGCATCTTTCATTACGTCGTTCACCATCGACTGTGTCACCGCAAGTCCCCCTTATATAAAACTTTCCATGATCGATTTGATTACAAGATACCAGCCGTCAACCATAACGAATAAAAGCAATTTGAATGGCAATGAAATCATCACAGGGGGCAGCATGAACATGCCCATTGACATAAGGATACTGGCTACAATCAAATCTATGACAATAAACGGTATGAAAAGCATGAATCCCATCTGAAATGCAGTCTTGAGCTCGCTGATAACAAATGCGGGAACCAGTGTTGTGAAGGATGTATCCTGTCGGGTTTCGGGGTATTCCTCTCCGGACATGTCCAGAAAGAGCTCAAGGTCTTTTTCCCTGGTTTGGCGGAGCATGAACTCTTTTATTGGCTTGGAGCCTATCTCTACAGCCTCGTCCTGGCTTATCTCATTTTCCAGATAAGGACTCACGGCATCGTCTATGACAACCGAATAGACCGGCGCCATGAGAAAAAACGTAAGGAAAAGTGCGAGCCCTATCAATATTTGGTTCGGCGGCGTTTGCTGCGTCGCCATTGCGCTTCTCAAAAACGAAAGAACGACGATTATTCTTGTAAAAGATGTCATCAGAACAAGAAATGAAGGCACCAATGTAAGGACCGTAAGCATTACAAGTATCTTTATGCTGTCCACATAGTCGGATGGTGTTTCCGGCCCGTCAACGCTTATTCCTATTCGCGGAACCGGCAGATTGACATCTTCGGCAAAACAGACATTTCCCATAAGCGCTATGAATATGAGTGCCAAAAGAAAAATCGAAAATTTCTTATTCATCTCTTCCCTTCACTTTCCATTTGCGGCCAAATCCGCCAAGTTGAACGTTTAAACCGTCGTTCGTATTATTTTTCCCAACCTTTAAGGCCTCCGATTCTTCCCTTGTAAGTTCCCGTATGGTTTCCACTCCATTCTCAGAAACTCCGAGAACAAAATATCCGTCCATAATCCGGACTATGCTCAATGCCGCCTTGTTGAAGACCTGTACAGTCTCAACCACTTCAAGGTTCCTCGACTTCCTCATGCCTTTCGTGTATTTGTTGGCAAGCTTGAGGCTGGAATATGCTATGGCTATGACAAGAGGAAGAGCTATGAACAATTTTATCAGGCTTTCTCCAAAATCTATATCCCTCATAATAAAATCCTTCCTATTGAATCAAAAAATCCACAATATAGATATCCAGCACCAAATCGGTATCAAAAATCTTGTTTACGTCGTCAATCAGCTCTTTTTTCAATTCATCTGTTTTTTCCACTTCCATAATCTCGTCCGGAGTTTTTGAGCGCAGAGTCTGTATGATGGAATCCCTTATTTGCAGCTGTTTTTCAGCCAGCGTTTCGGCATCCTTTTTTTTCTCGTATCCCATGGCTATCTGTGTCTTCAAGTAACGGTCGTTGTTTGAATCCTTGAGGTTGATCACAAACTCGTCGAGTGTGTACACATAAGCTGCCACGGGTTCTTTTCCCGAATCGTCCTTGAACATCAATGTCTTAGCAATGTATGAATATGCGAAGAATGCAACGACAGCCAGCGCCAATGCCGTCGCCGCCAATACAATCTTCTTGCTGGATTTCTTTTGTTGTCCCTTTATCTGATTGTTTGCGTTATCTGCCAATCTCAAACTCCTCCTCCGCGGCTTCTACCAGTATGAGTATGTTCACCCTCCGGTTAAGGGCCCTACCCGTTGCATTGTCGTTTGTCGAAATGGGCTTGTACTTGCCGTAACCGGCGGCGGATATCCTTTGCGGATCTACATCTTTTGTTTCCGTGAAATATCTCAGTACGTTGACCGCCCGTATTACAGAAAGTTCCCAATTGCTTGAAAACTGGAATGTATTTATGGGCACAGTATCCGTATGGCCTTCAATTATCAGCTCGTTGTCGAATTGCTGTACAAGGGCAACCACTTTTTCGAGAATCTCTTTGCTCTCTTCCTTAAGCACGGCCTTCCCCGAGTCGAAAAGCACCCTTTCCTTGATATCTATGATGACTCCTCTACGGTCGGTTCTGACGGATATCTCCGCCTGCAGTCCTTCATGCTCCACATAATCGCTTACGATTTTGTAGAGCTGCTTTAATTCCGTATTAAGTTTGTTTTCAACGGTCTTCTCGATTGGAACAGGTATCTTGGTCGGAGCATCCCCCGGAGGTATGTCATTAGGGAAAATGGTCGGTTTTGCCTCTCCAAGCAGAACACTCTGCAAAGCGCTTGCCACATTCTTGAACTTTACGGCATCGAGTGTCGAAAACGAATAAAGCAATATGAAAAATGTCAGAAGCAATGTCATCAAATCGGAAAAAGTGGTCATCCATGCAGGAGACCCGCTTCCATCCGCTTGCCTTTTATTCCTACGAGGCATTTTTAATCACCGCTTTTTCCTCTTTTTTCACCATTTTTCGTTCCTTGGGAGACAGATAGGTTGACAATTTTTCCTCCACTATTCTCGGATTTGTTCCTGACTGTATGGAGAGAACTCCCTCGATCATCATTTCCTTGGTGAACAGCTCCTCCTCCGTTTGGCTTTGCAATTTTGTTGAAATGGGTATCAAAACCAGGTTGGCCAGCAAAGCGCCATAAAATGTCGTGATAAGAGCCGTTGCCATTCCTACTCCGATGGCGCTGGCGTCGTTTAGGTCGCTCAGCATCACTATCAGTCCTATCAAAGTCCCAATCATTCCAAATGCCGGGGCAAGTTCCCCCCATGACTTGAAAATATTATGGCCTAGTCCGTGGCGCCTTTCCACTGTTTCCACCTCAAGGCCCATGATTTCCTTTATTCCGTCCGGTTCCACTCCGTCAACTACCATTTGGAGCCCTCTTGCCAGGAATTCATCCTCAATATCCTCTATCTCGTCCTCAAGGGAAAGCAAGCCCTCGGAACGCGCCTTCCGGGCAAGCTTGGAAAAAATTTCAACCAATTCATTGCGGTTGTCCATGGGGGATATGAAGGCCTGCCTCAAAATCTTGGGAACATCCAAAAGCACCTTGAACGGATAGCTGGCCGTCAAAGCCGCAAAAGAACCCATGATGGTAATAACCATTGATGAAAGGCTCCAAAATATCAATATGTTGCCTTGGGTCGCTATTGCAATGATTATAAGTGTAAGACCCGCAAATATGGCCAACAATGGCACCAAATCGAACTTCTTCATTTCTTCACCTCCAAAACCCTGCCGTTTATCTTTCTGCGATAATTTATTACGAGCTCGACAACCTCCGAACCCTTCTGGCTTACCCTTATCTTTTTGCCGCTCGTCAGGGTTATTATAGTATCGGGTATTTCCTCGATTTTTTCGATGAGTTCCGCGTTGAGATAAAAGGGCTCTCCCTGAAGGGAATTTAGTTTTACCATTCCGATACAGCTCCTTTGTTTATTCCATTAGGCTGCGGGCGCCCAAGGCGCCCGCAGCCGCTCACTTTTATCTCTTGAGATTCAGCAATTCCTGCAGCATTTCGTCCGATGTTGAAATAGTCCTTGAGTTGGCCTGGTAGGCGCGGCTTGTGATTATCATCTCCGT
>CAZEHH010000023.1:17216-18494 GCA_964512505.1 uncultured Peptostreptococcaceae bacterium | reverse complement strand
AATTAAGAGACGAGACAAGCTTTTATTATAGAAGCTTGTTTTTTCTTGCTCAAAGTAGTAGTATAAATGTAGGACAAGTGGTCAGGTTACATACTTGGGAGGGATTTGCTTGAACGCAAAAAAGAACGTTTGGACTATCGTGGGGGGCGGCAACGGAGGTCAGTCTCTTGCGGGACACCTTGGACTCATGGGTTATGAAGTCAGGCTGTATGACATAATGGAAGAAACTGTCGACATCATAAATCGACAGGGTGGAGTATTTTTGACCGAAGGTCTTGTTGAAGGCTTCGGGAAAGTGGCTTTTGCCACTGGAGACATTGCAAAAGCTGTAAAAGGGGCCGACATAGTTGCTGTGGTTGCGCCGGCTCTTGCACATGCTACAATCGCGCGGAATCTTTCAGGCGTTCTTGAAGACGGCCAGATTGTATTCATTCATCCCGGTGCTACGGGCGGGGCTTTGGAATTTGCGAAAATTTTCAGAGAAAATGGATGCACTGCAGATGTGTCCATATCGGAGGCCATGTCTCTAATCTATGCCTGCAGAAGTTCTAAAACAGGAACGGCTTCAATCAAGGGAATCAAAAAGAGTCTTATGGTGGCGGCTTTTCCGGCTGACAGAACGGATGAAATCGTTGCAAAGCTCAAGTGTGCTTTTCCGCAAATGTACGCAGGAAAGAACGTCCTTCAGACTAGCCTTGAGAATCTCAATTCAGTAATGCATCCGGGACCGACAATTTTAAATACTGCAAACATAGAATCGGAGAGGTCATGGAAATATTATTATGACGGAATAACTCCCAGCATCGGGGCCTTTGTCGAGGAGTTGGACAAGGAGCGGCAAGCTGTGGGTAAAGCGCTGGGCCTGGAACTGAAATCAATAGTCGAGTGGTATGATGTGCTTTATGGGGCCAAAGGAAAGAATTTAACCGAGATTTGCAGAAGCAATCCCGCATATGCGGAAATAGAGGGACAAAAGCAAATGGAGACAAGATACATTCTTGAGGACATTCCCATGGGCCTTGTTCCAATGAAAGAATTGGGAGATTTGCTGGGCGTAAAGACGGATCGGATGGCAATGATAATCAAGCTGGGCGGATATATGCTGGAGCGGAAATTTGACGAGTCGGGAAGAACACTTGCGAAACTTGGCTTGGAAGGTATGAGCAGGGAAGAGATTTTAAGCTATGTGGAGACTGGAAAAAAGCAGTGAGCAGGAAGAACAGAGGAAAGTAGAAAGTGGAAAGATGAAAGGAAAGACGGAAAAGCGTAAAGAACAGA
>CAZEHH010000023.1:0-17116 GCA_964512505.1 uncultured Peptostreptococcaceae bacterium | reverse complement strand
ATCTGCTTAATCTTTTGCCTTTGCACTTTGCATTTTGCATTTGCTTTCCACTTTCCACTTTCCACTTTCCACTTTCCACTTGTTTTCCGACAAATTCCCAAACGCACTGTGGGGGTTGCGTTTTGCGGAGCATCTATCTGCAGCAGGGAATTTATAAATATGGAGGAGAAAACGATTTTCTCCTCCATATAAAAAGGAACCCGGAGGATAAAATGAATAAAACGACAAAAGGATTAATAAGCATCTTCATAACCTATACAGTATGGGGTCTTCAACCTCTCTACTGGAAAATGCTGTCCCACCTCGACATAGAAGTGGTAATGGCTGCGAGAATAATATGGTCTCTTGTTTTATGCGGGATAGTATTGGCTATAAGGGACAGAAGAAAGAATCAAAAGACCAAAATGGCAAAAAAAGAAAAGGCGATTCTTTTCATTGCCGCGTTCATGCTCGGGGGAAACTGGATACTCAATATTTACGCAGCCAACTCCGGCCGCGTAATAGAGGCCAGCCTGGGTCATTTCATAACACCTGTCATGACAATATTCGCTGGACTGCTGTTTTTCAAGGAGAGCATGTCGCCGCATGAAAAGATTGGCCTTGCTTTCGTGATAATGGGCGGCGCATATATAATCGCATCGGAAGGAAGAGTACCCATGGTTGCCTTGCTTATTGTCCTCTCGTTCCTGGCTTATACAATCTTGACCAAGCAAATGGTCTCGGACTCGATTAAGGGTTTTTCGACTGAAATGATATTTTTGACACCAATTGCAGTTTGGGTAATTTTTAACAAAGTGGACCAGTGGGATACAATATTTTCATTAAGAAACAGCATTTTACTTTTTTCAACAGGAATATTCACCGCAGTGCCTATGGTTTTATTTGCTTACGGTGTCAAGAATGTTCGGCTTGCAAGCATGGGTTACATACAATATTACGCCCCTACCATCAGCTTCATACTGGGTGTATTCGTGTTCAAGGAGGCTTTTGACGCAACAAGGCTGATTGGATTTGTTTTGATATGGGCGGGAGCGTTTACGGCTTCCATATTGCCTGTTGCAGGCAATATGTTAAAAAAATATCAAAAAAAACAAAAAACCGCCTAAATCCTATATACAGATGTGTGCAAATGTAGTATAGTTAAACAAAAGGATACTGTATACAATGACCAGGAGGCGCTTGAGATGATTAAACCGGCAATAAAGAAAAATCTGTTCGAGGAAGTTTCGGAACAAATAATACAATTGATAAAAATCGGAGAATGGAATCCTGGAGATAAAATACCGGGTGAAATGATTTTGTCAGAGAGTTTCCAAGTGAGCAGGAATTCCATCAGGGAATCGCTGAAAGCTCTTGAACTCACAGGGATATTAAGGTCAAAAGCCGGCAAGGGAACATTTGTTTCCGAAAGGGCGGTTAGGAATATAAGGAACAGGGAGTTGGCAAGCCTCATAGAAGACGAAAGCTCTCTTGTAGAACTCATGGAAACCCGACTTATGATAGAACCTGAGCTGGCATATCTTGCCGCGAAAAGGGCTACTGAGGAAGACATCGAAAAGCTGGAAAGATCAATAAGAATCAGCAAAAGGGCTTTAGCCGACCATGAATACACAATAGAAATGGGAATGGAATTCCACACACTCATCCGCGAAGCGTCAAAAAACAGGATACTGGGCAATTTCATGAAATCCATAAGCGAGCACCTCATGGCGCAAAGGGCGACTGCGATGTTGAAATACCTGGATGACTATGTGATAAACGTCGAATGGAACGAGCATATGCAGATGTTCGAATATATAAAGGACGGCGAAGCCGAACTTATAAAGAAATACATGTATGAGCACATATCCAAGTCTTTGGGACTCATTGTAAAGGGAGAAAAAAAAAGTAAAAACGCTTAAAAAGTAGCAAGTGGAAAGTGGAAATACAGCGGGCAGTGGGCAGTCTGCAGTTTTCAGTAAAAGACAAAGGCAAAAGATTAAGCAGATATCAGATATCAGATGTCAGATGTCAGGAAAAGACAAAGGCAAAAGATTAAGCAGATGTCAGGTTTCAGGAAAAGAGTAAAAACATCGGGCGGCATGCGGTGTAAATTGAATACATAGGATTGCAAAACAGGAATCTATTCGCGCATGAAGGCGGATGGATTTTTTTGTGCCATTCAAGGGTATATGAAAAACAACCGATATCAGAAAATTACAAAACAAATTTGCGTAAATCCGCTTTACAAATACTGTACCAATGTTGTATAGTATTAATGTAGGACAATCAAAGCAGTATAAAAGCAAAACGAAGAGGAGGAATTGTTTTTATGAACACGGCCAAGAAAGTCTTGGATCGCCTAATCTCTTTGCAAAACCTGGTTTCAATCGTTCTTATGTCTGTCATTCCACTTATGGTAGTTTTTCAGGTTTTGTTGAGATATGTGTTCCATGCACCGCTTATGGGGATAGAAGAAATAATGCTGTTCCCGACGATTTGGTTGTACATGCTCGGGGGGGCAATGGCGTCGCAAAAGAGAAACCACATTTCTTGCGGCATACTGACCCTGTACATAAAGAAAGATCTGAGCATGCAAATTTTTAATGTTGTAAAGTGTTTGGTTTCATTTGCTGTAAGCGTATGGCTTACATATTGGGCATATTGGTACTTCTTGTACTCCCTTAAAACCTGGAAGCATAGCGACCTTGTTGGAATCCCCATGTTTTTGGGAGAAAGCGCAATTTTCATAGGACTCTTTCTTATGACATTGTATGCGGCTTCCGACCTGTTTAGGGACAGCAAAATATTGATTAAAGGAAGAAAACTTTCAGGGGAGGGAGATAAATAATGCTTACAATTGTACTTATTGATGTCATCTTGCTCGTATTTTTGCTGATGCTCAGCATTCCCTTGCCTTACTGCTTCGGCGGCGCATTGATGTTCATGGCCATTTTTGGCGACATATCAATGAAAAGTCTTATGCTTTGGGGTTT
The DNA here is from genome assembly GCA_964512505.1 of uncultured Peptostreptococcaceae bacterium. Lineage (GTDB taxonomy): Bacteria > Bacillota > Clostridia > Peptostreptococcales > BM714 > BM714. Next base: position 14,141 of record CAZEHH010000023.1, on the reverse strand, counting down.
CAACCAGATGATAAGCCCCATACTGCTCGCAAGTCCGCTATTCATATTGGCGGGTACCCTTATGGGCGGCACAGGCATTGCAACGAACCTGCTTGATTTTGCCGACATCTTCGTAGGAAGAGTAAAAGGCGGAATCGGAGTTGTTGCGGTAACGACTTGTGCAATAATCGGGGCAATATCCGGCAGCGGTTTCACAGGCGTTGCTGCCACAGGACCAATACTTATTCCAAGGATGGTCGAGCAGGGATATCCAAGAGGTTATTCCACGGCTCTGGTAACGGTTTCATCGGTCTTGGGACTGTTGATACCGCCTTCCGTCATTATGATTTTCTACGGTTGGGTAACGGATACTTCAATTCTGGCATGCTTCCTTTCAACAGTAGGACCCGGAATTGCAATTGTAGTTTCATTCTCAATCATAAATATGATTTGGGCAAGGAAATTCCCGGACATAATCCTTGAGGAAAAGATGGCAAAGGGCGAACGCATGAAGCGAAGCCTGAAGAGAACATGGGTAGCCATACCTGCACTGGCAATGCCTTTCATAATACTCGGAGGAATCTACGGTGGAGTGTTCACACCTACCGAAGCCGCGGCGGTTGCTGCTGTAATATCAATCCCGATAGGCCTTTGGATATACAAAGAGCTTAAAGTGGACAATTTCAAGGAAATGGTGTCCGATTCGGCTACATCTGTCGGAGCCATAATGACAATGATAATATTCACTCTTATGCTAAGCCAGACATATGTCTTGCTTAGAGTTCCACAAGCAATAATCGAATTGTTGTTCAACATTACTCAGAACAAGGTTATACTTCTGATTATCATAAACATATTCCTGTTCTTGGTAGGAATGATTGTAAACGATGTTACCGGAATGATTCTCGTGGCACCGCTGTTGTTGCCGCTTGTCCTTCAATTGGGAATCAGTCCTGTCCACTTCGCCGCAATCATGGGAGTGAATCTTGCAATGGGTGGTGTGACACCTCCTTATGCCAGCATTCTTTATTTGGGTATGAGGATTGGAAAATGCGAGTTCCACGAGATACTTAAGCCGACTATGGTATTCCTGATTTTGGGATACGTGCCGATTGTATTCCTTACTACATTCTGGCCGGCGCTCTCGATGTACTTGCCAACTTTAATGGGATTATCATAAAAAGAGGAGGAGTAATTAATGAAAAGATTTGCAAAATTATTTTTGGTTTTAGCTTTGGTGTTTTCACTGGTATTCAGTTTGGCGGCTTGCGGTGGAGGCGGCGAAGAGGCTGCGGCTCCGGATGCGCCTGCATTTGCTGAAAGAAGTTGGAAGATTGGACACGTTAGACCTCAAGGCACTTCAACTGACGTCGATGTAATCGCTTTCGTAGAAGACCTGAACGAAGCTACCGAAGGAAATTTGACTGTTGAAGTCTATCCTGCCAGCCAACTTGGAAACTACACAGTGGTTCAGGAAAGAGTTGGAATGGGAGACATCGAAATGCAATTGGCTCCCGCGGGAACAAGTGTCGACAAGGCAATGGGACTGGCAAGCGCTCCATACCTTTGCGCAACATGGGATGAAGCAAGGGAAATGTTTAAAAAAGGAAGCAAGCTTACAAACGCGACTGAAGAAATGTTTGCAGCGCAGGGAATCAAGCTTTTGGCAGGATACCCCAAATACTTCGGCGGAATCGCATTGGCTGTAGAGCCTGAATCACCTGGAGACGCAACTGTAGACAAGGGAATCAAAATTCGTGTTCCTGCAATAAAATCTTACGAGCTTACAGCAGGGTCTCTCGGATTCATAGCTACACCTATAGCATATTCTGAGGCCTTCACATCAATGCAGACAGGAATCGTTGACGGCGTAATCGGATCAGGAGCAGAAGGATACTACGCAAGCTTCAGAGACCTTACAAAATACTACCTTCCTGTAAACGACCACTTTGAAATCTGGTGGCTGCAAATGAGCATGGATGTTTGGAACGAACTTTCTGCCGAAGAGCAGGAAGCAGTAATGGCCGCAGCAGAAAAAATGGAAGCAGACAGATGGGCCGTTGCAGAAGCTGAAACCGCAGAATTTGAGCAAGGCCTCAAGGACAACGGAGCAGTATTCTATGACTTTACAGATGAAGAGCTTGCAGGATTCGCTGAAAAAGTCAGAGCTGAAGTATGGCCTGAAATCAAGGACGAGTACGGCGCTGAGTTGTTTGACGAAATCACAGCAGGCAAATAGAAATATACGCTTATAAGTGACAACTCCTCATTCACAAACAGAAGCGGCGGCTTTAACGCCGCCGCTTCCGTTATGTGATGACAAGGAAAGACCAAGGAAGTGTTGGCATGATAAAGCCTCTTGTACGGAAGACATTGCACGAGGAAATAGTCAATCAAATAATGGACGGAATAAGCAATGGGCGGTTGCAACCGGGAAATCGAATCGATGGTGAAGCCGAACTTGCACGGCAGTTTGAAGTCAGCAGAAACATAGTCAGGGAGGCGCTCAAGTCTCTGGAGCTTATAGGGGTTGTTCATACAATAAACGGCAAGGGGTCTTTCATAAGCGAGGATGCCTTGACTGGAATTGAACTGATGCGGCTGATTCGAATGATGAAGAATGAAAATTATACAATCGACCTTTTGGAATCAAGGGTTATGATCGAAGGGGATATAGCATACCTTGCTGCTCAAAGGGCTACTAAAAAGGATATTGCGGATTTATCGATTATAGAAAGAGAAACCGAAGAATGGATCAAAAAGGGCTCCTATAGATTTCAAAACGGCCTCAAGTTTCACATGAAAGTTGCTGAATGCTCAAAGAACCACATAATGCAAAAATTTCTGCGTTCCATTTCGGATGAGTTGACTGCGCAAAGAGGCCAGCTTATATTGGCCCACAAGAGCAACGATGAATTGATGCTCGAACTGAAAGAGCATATTTCAATGATCAAGTTCATAAAAGAAAGAAAACCTGAAGAAACAAAAAAAGTTATGCAGATGCACATCATGAGAGCCATGAGGATTCTGAAGGAATGCGAATAGAGAAAAGACATGTTTACATAAATTAGATTAAAAAGCTCAATCGTTCAGAGAATGATGAGCAGAAATAGATGCACCGATACCTTAACATAATACAAACGGACGGAATATTTTTTTAAGGCTGCCATGTAGGACAATAGTACATACAAGGAGGATAATGAAATATGCAAAAACCGGTTTGGGCGGTAATAGGTGGAGGAAACGGCGGACAAGCAATGGCCGCTCATTTGGGAACGATGGGTTTCCAAGTGAGAATATATGATGTCAAGGAAGAAAATGTTGAAGTCATAAACAAGCAGGGAGGAATACAATTCGAGGACGGGGTTGTCGATGGCTTCGGCAAAGTGGAGTTTGCCACAATGGACATGGGAAAAGCTGTTGTTGGAGCGAACATTGTAGTAATAGTCGCTCCTGCCCTTTACCACAAGGACATAGCCACTAAAATGGCACCGCATCTTGTTGACGGCCAATTTGTATTCATTCATCCCGGTGCCACATGCGGATCTCTCGAGGTAAGAAAAGTACTCGACGACGAGGGATGCAAGGCGGATATCGTTGTCGGGGAAGCCATGTCGCTGCTCTATGCTGCAAGGAGCCCGAGATTTGGCGTAGCTTCAATTCTGGGCATAAAAGAGGAATTGATGGTGGCTGCAATGCCGTCGAATAAAACGAAAGAGATGCTTGAAATATTGAACCAGGCTTTCCCGCAAATGTATGCCGGAGAGAACGTGCTTGAGACAAGCTTTGAAAACCTCAACTGCATGGTTCATCCAGGGCCTTCGCTTCTGAACGTGGCTCAAATAGAGTCTGGAAGGGACTGGAAATACTATTATGACGGGATAACGCCTTCAATCGGAGCCTACGTTGAAAAAATGGACGCAGCCAGAGTCGAGCTGGGCAAGAAATACAATCTGAAACTCACCAATATTCTCGATTGGTATGTAAAGCTTTATTCAGCAAAAGGCGAAACATTGACAGAGGCTGTAAACAATACCAAGGCTTATGCAGATATTTCCGGGCAGAAGACGCTCAGAACGCGTTATATTCTTGAAGATGTTCCGATGAGTCTTGTGCCGCTTGCCGAGCTTGGCAAGGTTGCCGGAGTGAGGCAGGACATGGTTGAGACAATGATAGACTTGGGCGAATTTCTGATGGGAGAGGAATTCAGAAAGAATGGCAGAAACGCCGCAGCCCTTGGAATAGAAGGAATGAGTGTAGAAGAACTGCTTAAGTATGTTACGACAGGCAAAAAGAATTAGTCAGGAACTGTAGAAAATTTAAAACTGGTCCTTTTCATAAATAAAGGCGCAGAAGCGGCTTTTGCTTCGGCGTCTTTATTGTTTATTGAATAAAAAATGATTTAAGGATTGTAAAGCGGATTTGAAGCGTATATAATTAAATGTAGGACAAATAAACAATTAAGAATGCGCGAGTGCAGAGCACTCAAAAAATTTTGAGAGTCAATGTAGGACAATAGTACATAATAAGGGGGACTTAAAATGAAAAAAACGGTTTGGAGCATAATAGGCGGAGGAAACGGCGGACAATCAATGGCCGGCCATCTTGGAACAATGGGATTTCCAGTAAGGCTTTATGACATAAACGAGGAAAATGTAAATGTCATAAATGAGCAAGGCGGAATCAAATTCGAAGGTGGAGTTGTGGAAGGCTTCGGAAAAGTCGAATTCGCCACAATGGACATGGAAAAGGCTGTTACGGGAGCCGACATAGTGGTAATAGTAGCTCCTGCTCTTTATCACGGTGCGATAGCAAAGAACATGGCTCCTTTCCTTTCGGACGGACAGTTTGTGTTCATACATCCGGGGGCCACATGCGGTTCTCTTGAAGTAAGAAAGGTTCTTGACGATGAAGGGTGCAAAGCGGACATAGTAATATCCGAGGCAATGTCTCTTCTGTACGCTTGCAGAAGCCCCAAGTTCGGGACTGCCTCAATCAAAGGAATAAAAGAAGGACTGATGGTTGCAGCCATGCCTTCAAACAAAACGGATGAATTGCTTGCGATACTCAACGAGGCTTTCCCGCAGATGTTTGCAGGAAAAAATGTGCTCGAGACAAGTTTTGAGAATCTCAATTGCATGATGCACCCGACTCCATCCCTTCTCAATGCGGCCCAGATAGAGTCCGGAAGGGACTGGCTGTACTACTATGATGGAATAACTCCTACAATCGGCGCATATGTCGAGAAGATGGACGCAAGCAGAATTGAGCTTGGCAAGAAGTACGGACTCAAGCTTACTTCAATGCTAAAGTGGTATGAAAAGCTTTATTCGGCAAAGGGAGACACACTCAGCGAAGCTGTCAAAGAGTGCAAGGCCTATGCCGGGATAGCGGGGCAAAAGACAATGAGAACAAGATATATCCTTGAAGACGTCCCAATGAGCCTTGTTCCTCTTGCAGAGCTCGGAAAAGCCGCAGGAGTAAGACTTGGCATGGTGGAGACCATAATTGACCTTGGAGAGTTCATGATGGACGAGGAATTCCGCAAAAATGGCAGAAACGCAGCCGCTCTCGGAATAGAGGGAATGGATGCGGAGCAGATCATAAAATATGTTACTACGGGAGAAAAATAAATTCAGGCAACAAGAGATCTATTGAATAGTCCTTTTCATATGGACGGGTGGGAAGCCATGAGGCTTCCCACCCGTCTTTTTTGTCGAAAATAATGAATGATTGGAAACCGGATTATGCAGAACAGACACCTTATTGCGCATAATATGAGCAGATTTCTGCAGAATTTGACATTAATTGTTGCAAATGTTCACAAGTTTGATATAATATTTCCTATATATTAATATGCAATTAAATATTTCAGTAATTATTTAAAGGGAGGCGTAGTTTTTATGGCTGAAAGTGCTGTTGCCATATTTTCGAAAAACAACAATGAGACGATTGAAGACAACAGGGAATTGCTTGAAAACAGCAAGATATTTTTTGAATACCTCATGTCTTTTGTCGACAGCAAGGATTATGTAATCGTTTTGACTGACAGGCATGCAAGAGTCGCAGAAATAGTCGGTGGAGAATATGTTGTAAAAAAATCGAAAAAGGAATTGAACTTTGTCAAGGATGCCATTTTATCCGAGGACTGCGTAGGCAATACTGCGATCACTATGGCCATAAAAAAAGGCGAACCTGTTCAAATCTGCGGGGACGAGCATGAAAACCCGGCGCACAGGCATCTGTCATGCTATGCGGCTCCGATAAAGTTCGAGGGAGAAATTCTAGGGGTAATATGCATAACGGAGTATAATCCCGAAAGAAGGGAAGCTCTTCTGGGAATGGTCCTGGCATCGGCAAGGGGCATTGAAAATCAAATAAAGAACCAGCGAAAGACACGCCTAATAAACGAACAGAGCAAGTATCAGAATGTGATAGTTGAAAGCATAAACGAGGGATTCATTACTCTCGACAGGGAAGGCATTGTGACATATATAAACGAAAGAGGCGCGCGAATACTCTGCATAGACAAGAAGAAGAGCGTCGGAAGGCATATAAATGATCTGGTTCCGTTCGAACCGGTTGTAATGAAAGTATTCAAGACGGGAAAAGGATACAAGGACAAGGAGTATATTTTAGAGAATGTTGCAGGACAGAAGATGCATCTGCTAAAGACGGCAACCCCAATAAGAGATGAAGATGGAAACATCACAGGGGTAATAGATATTTTCAAGGAAATAAAATATGTGACTAAGATAGTCAACAAAATGGTTGGAGCCAAAGCCAACTTTACTTTCGACGATTTGATCGGCGATGACGAAAATCTGAATGAATGCAAAAGAATAGCGAAAATAGCAGCAAAAAGTTCTTCCAGCATATTGATTGAAGGGGAGAGCGGAACGGGCAAGGAGCTTTTCGCACATTCGATACACAACGAGAGCAATAGAAGGGAAGGTCCCTTTATTGCAATAAACTGCGCTGCAATTCCAAAGGAATTGATCGAAAGCGAACTCTTCGGTTATTCTGCAGGAGCATTTACTGGAGGAGTCAAGGGAGGCAGACCAGGCAAATTCGAGCTTGCAGACGGAGGAACCATTTTTCTTGATGAAATAGGAGATATGCCCATAGGCACCCAAGCCAAGCTTTTGCGGGTTCTTCAAGACAGGAAGGTGGTAAGGGTAGGCGGCGATACGGTTTTCAATGTTGATGTGAGAATAATCTCGGCCACCAACAAGAACCTGGCCGAGGAATGCAAACTGAACAATTTTAGATGGGACATATACTACAGGCTAAATGTATTGACCATAAACATACCGCCATTGAGAGAGAGGATTTCGGACATAAAAGGTATTACGGCTTATTTGATTGAAAAAATCAACAAGCGTCTGGGCACAGATATTCATGGAATAACAGACGAGGTTTTGGAAATCCTTGAAGGGAATGAATGGAAGGGCAATGTTCGCGAACTGGAAAATCTTTTGGAAAGAGCCATAAATATTTGCAAGGGTGAAAAAATATCCGTGGAATATTTACCGGATGCTTACAGAGTAAAAGCCGGAGGAAAAGCTGAAGAAACGCTTGGAGACGGCCAGATAATGACTCTTGGAGCCGCAGAAAAAATCATGATTGAAAAATCGCTGAATCATTTCGGGGGCAATATTTCCAAAACATCCAGAGCTTTGGATGTCAGCAGAAACACTCTTTACAATAAGATTGAAAAGTATGGAATTGTTATATAAACTCGCCCTGATGTTCAATATTTGCACACTGCTCAAAAAATGAGCAGCAGGTCGAGGTTGTTGCAATATAGGGTTTTATATGATGAAAAGAGCTAACTTGCTCAAAGTTTGAGCAAGTTAGCTCTTCGCTAAAAAATAGAAAAAACTTTGCGAAAAAAAACAATAAAGATTTAAACCGTTGGAAACACTGCCAACTTACGAAATATCTTGATATTTCGTAAGTTGGCACGCAAGTTGCATATATACATTGTCGGTAGAAAAACCAGATTCAATGTATACTACAGGAGGTGTCACAATGGTTAAGAAAGAGCTTTTAGAAAATTTCTATACCACAATGGTCAAAATCAGGGCCTTTGAGAAGCGGATAGAAGAGTTTTCATTGAAAGCGGAAGTCCCGGGGTTCGTTCATTTATATATAGGTGAAGAAGCCATAGCAACAGGCGTAATGGCGAACTTGACCCATGCGGACTACATTCAAAGCACGCACAGAGGACACGGCCACACCATAGCAAAGGGTGCGCAGACCGACAGAATGATGGCCGAGATATTCGGCAAGAAGACAGGATACTGCAAAGGCAAAGGCGGATCCATGCACATCGCCGACTTCAGCGTGGGAATGCTTGGAGCGAATGGGATAGTAGGCGGAGGATACACACTGGCTACAGGAGCCGCACTTGCAGAGAAAATAAAAGGAACAGACACGGTATCATTAGTGTTCTTCGGAGACGGAGCGTCGAACAGGGGAACATTCCACGAGGCCATGAACATGGCTGCCGCATGGAAGCTTCCGGTAGTGTTCGTATGCGAGAACAACGAGTGGGCTTCAACTACTCCCTACTTGACAACCACATCCGTAAAAGACATATCCGACCGTGCAGTAGGATATGGAGTACCCGGAGTGATATGCGACGGGAACGATGTGTTCGCAGTGTATGAAACAGCAAAGGAAGCAATCGAGAGAGCACGAAAAGGCGAAGGACCGTCCATCGTCGAGTGCAAGACATACAGAATAAAGGGCCACTTCGTAGGAGACCCCGAGAAATACAGAACCAAGGAAGAAGTTCAGAAGCGATTCACAGAGAACGACCCGATCAAAAGATTCGAAGAGAAGGTTCTCTCGGAGGGACTCATGACAGAGAAAGAACTTGAAGCGATCAGGGAAGCTGTCGAAGTAGAGATTGAGGCGGCAGTGGCCTTCGCTCATGAAAGCCCGTATCCGGATGCATCGGAGCTTTATGACGACCTTTATGTTGATGGAGGTATTGTAGAATGAGAAAAATAACATTTTCAGAAGCAACAAGAGAAGCCATGGCTGAAGAAATGAGAAGAGACGAAACCATTTTCGTAATGGGCGAAGACATAGCGCGTCAGGGCGGAATATTCGGCCAGTTTGCCGGACTTCCCGACGAGTTTGGAACAGAAAGAGTCAGGGACACCCCGATTACAGAGACGGCAATAGTAGGTGCGGCAGTGGGAGCATCGCTTGCAGGTATGAGACCCGTGGCAGACATGCACTTTGCAGACTTCATGGGAGTAACCATGGACGAGGTTTTCAACCAGATGGCAAAGATAAGATACATGTTCGGCGGACAGACTACAGTTCCCATGGTTATAAGGGCCCCGGACGGACTCATCAGATCGGGCGCGGCACAGCACTCGCAGAGCATAGAGGCATGGTTCAACAACATCCCCGGCATAAAAGTAGTAGCGCCTTCGAATCCTGCTGACGCAAAAGGACTACTCAAGGCTGCGCTGAGAAGCGACGACCCCATCATATACTTCGAGAACAAGGACCTGTTCGCGAAAAAGGGAGAAGTTCCCGAGGACGAGGACTTCATAGTGCCAATCGGAAAAGCGGCAGTAGTGAAAGAGGGAAAAGACGTCACCATAGTTTCATACTCAATCATGATGGGTCTTGCCCACAAGGCCGCCGAGAAACTTGAAGCCGAAGGCATAAGCGTTGAAGTGATAGACCTCAGAACGCTTTCGCCATTTGACAAGGATACAGTAATAGAGTCAGTCAAGAAGACACACAGGCTTCTGATAGCGCATGAGGCAGTAAAAGTGGGAGGACTCGGATCAGAAGTTGCAGCGGTAGTTGCAGAAGAGGCCCTCGACTATCTTGACGCACCAATAGTCAGAGTAGGAGCCAAATTCACACCGGTTCCATTCAGCCCGACACTTGAGGAAGCATACAGACCGAAGGTGGAGGATATTGTAAATGGCGTAAAGGGAATGTTTTAAATCAATTTGTTAATCAGGGTATTGGTATTGAATATATAAATATAAAGTACTAGGGGAAAACAAAAAAAGAGGAGGAAAGTATTTATGAAGAAAAGGATTGCATTGTTGTTGGCAATGGTCATGGTGTTCTCGGTATTTGCCGTAGGATGCTCGAAGGATGAGCCCGCTCCTGAAGCAGAACCAGCTGAAGGTGGAGAGGTAGCTGCAGAATTTCCTGAAATGAACATCAAAATGAGCGTTTCAACTTCAGACACATCAACATGGTACAAAGGTGGAGAAAAATTCGCTGAAATCGTAAGCGAAAAAACTGGCGGAAAAGTAAAGGTTAAAGTTTATGCAAACGAGCAGCTTTCCAGTGGAAGCCAGACTAAAGGTATCGAGCAGCTTCAAAATGGAATCACAGACATGTCTTTCCACAGCACCATCATATACTCGATTCTTGATCCTAAATTTGGTGTTGTATCCATGCCTTGGATCCTTCCGAACTATGAAGCCGTAGACACTGCATTGGCAGGAGCTCCTGGAGAAGCAATCAAGGACATTCTTCTCAGCAAAGGCATTCAGCCTCTTGGTTTTGGTGAAAACGGTTACAGACAAATCACCAACTCCAACATGGTAATCGACGAGCCTGCAGACCTTGCCGGAATGAAAATCAGAATCCCGGGAATCAACATGTATATCGATTTGTTTAAAGAATTGGGAGCAGACCCGACAGCCATGAACTTCTCGGAAGTATTCACATCACTTCAACAGGGGACTATTGACGGACAAGAGAATCCTCTTCCCGTTATAATGTCATCAAAGCTTTACGAAGTACAAAAGTACATCTCTCTTTGGAACTATTCTTATGACCCAATCATCTTGGGCGTAAACAAAAAGCTCTTTGACGGAATGTCTCCAGAGCTTCAGCAGATCTTCGTTGACGCCGGCCAAGAAGCCTGCGACTATCAAATAGAGATCAATAGAGCTGAAACGGAAGATGGTGTAGCGTTCCTGGAAGACAAAGGAATGGAAGTCACTTCACTTACTGACGACCAAATTGCCGCATTCCAAGGAATGATGGGACCGGTTTACGACAAGTATGAAGAGATTGTCGGAAAAGACCTTATGGATGCATTCAAAGGCGAATAGTTTTTATTTTAATCGATAGCATTGTCGAGCGGCCCTTTTGGGCCGCTCGGTATAAAGAGAACATTATTAGGTGGTGTATACATGATCAAATTTTACGACAATGTTGAAAAAGCGGCCAAATGGCTGCTGGTAATCAGCTTGGCTGTAATGGCCATACTGAACTTTTCAAATGTCCTCTCTCGATACGTTTTTCATGCTTCGCTTTCTTTTACTGAAGAGATTACAACAAATCTTTTTGTTTATAATACATTCATCGGTGCGGCAATTGCAGCCAGAAGAGGCGCGCATTTGGGACTGACACTGATTTCAGACAGACTTAACCAAAAGCATCAGAATGTTTTGGCTATGATAGTTGCAATAATTGCGGCTGGACTTTTTGCAGTTCTTATATACATGGGTTCGGGCATGGTTCAATCGCAGATTGAGTACGGTCAAAAAACGGCCGCTTTGGGTATACCGGAGTGGTGGTTTGGAATGGCTATTCCGCTTGGGGCATTCTTCGTGATGGTAAGTTTCCTCGTTGGCGGATACGAGACATTCAAAAGTAAGGAGGTGCGATAATGGGTCCAGTAGGAGCTACTCTGTTTCTTGTGTTTTTCGGATTGCTTTTATTCAATGTGCCTATCGCTGTGGCTTTAGGGCTGTCCTCCATAATTACGCTTTTTGCATTTGACTTGCCGGTCGCGGTATATTCGTACACAATGTACGCGGCAACTGCAAAGTTTACATTGTTGGCGATACCCTTCTTTATATTGGCTGGAATGATAATGGAGAAAGCCGGAATATCAAAAAGACTTATTGATTTTGCAAACAAGGGTGTAGGCCATCTCCGCGGAGGATTGGCTATTGTAACCGTAATAACATCGTGCTTCTTCGCTGCTATTTCCGGCTCAGGCCCTGCAACCGTTGCAGCCTTGGGAAATATACTTATACCTGCAATGGATGAGGCTGGTTATGACAAGGGAATGTCGGCTTCACTTCTGTCGGCTGCCGGAGCGATAGGAATAATAATTCCTCCGTCAATCGCCTTTGTCGTTTACGGAGTTGTTGCAGAGGTTTCAATAGGAAAACTGTTTATCGCAGGAATAGTTCCGGGTCTATTGTTTGGATTCGCTTTGATACTGGTAAGTCTTTTTGTTTCAAGAAATTATACATTCAAAAATGTCGAAGTCTGTTCGCGCAAGGAATTCTGGAAGTCGTTCAGACAAGCGGCTTGGGGACTTATGACACCGGTAATTATCCTTGGAGGAATTTATGGCGGGATATTTACGCCTACCGAGGCTGCCGGAGTAGCTGTTTTCTATGGCTTGTTCGTAGGCCTTTTCGTATACAAGGAGCTTAGTTGGAAAGAAATACCCGAACTTCTGATAAATTCATCGGTCAGTTCGGCTACAGTCATGCTTATTGTATCTTCGGCATCGGTCTTCGCTTGGATTGTGACAACTGAAGGAATCGCCGGAGACATCGCAGCTTCGATGGTAGCCTTTACATCCAACAAATACGTAATACTTCTTATAATCAACGTGATCCTTTTGGTTGCAGGATGTTTCATAGACGCAATCAGCGCCTACTATATACTGCTTCCAATATTCATCCCGATTCTCAACTCGGTTGGCGTAGACCTCCTGCTCTTTGGTGTGATAATGACGGTCAACCTTGCAATCGGGCAGATCACGCCTCCGGTCGGAGTCAACCTGTATGTGGCATGCAACATAGCCGACATCAGCCTGGCAAGGATATCGAAAGCGGTAGTGCCTTTCCTTTTGGCTGCAATAGCTGCGCTGATGCTTATCACATACGTACCGTTCTTTACTACATTCCTGCCCAATTTGATGGGTATGTAGCAAATGAAAGGGAGCGAAAGTCATGCATAAATGTGCTTTGGGGCAAACGGGCAGGAGCATAGCGGCCCGAATTATGCCAGACAGCAACCTCATAGAGGAAATAATCGCCGTATGCAAGGAAAACGAACTCGAGGCGGCATACATTCCAACCTGCATAGGCAGCTTGAAAAAAGCCAGATTCGTATACGCGATACCGGACGATTCGACATATTTCAAAATGGTATACAGCGAGCCTGTCGAGCTTGACGGACCCATAGAATTTCTCAATGCACAGGGGATAGTTGCAAAGGGAGAAAACGGAGAGTACCTGGTGCATCTCCATGCCGTCATGAGCGACAAGGACATGAAAGTTTACGGAGGCCATGTTGTCGACGATGGAAACATAGTTTTGGCAACCATAGATTTGGTGCTTAACGAAATTTCCGACATCAACTTGGCCAGAAAATACGACAAAGATAGTGGATTCTATTTCTTTACGCCTGAAGAGGCGTAAAAGGGGGGGATTAAAATGGCAGAACTGATCAGATTGCCCAAGATGGGCCTTACAATGGAAGAAGGAACCATAGTAGAGTGGTTTGTCGAAGAAGGCCAGCAAGTCAAGAAAGGCGAAAGATTTTTCGAAGTGGCAACAGACAAGATATCAAACGAAATAGAGGCCGAATTCGACACAACGCTGCTTAAAATAATCGTGGCGCAAGACGAAGACGCCTTGGTCCAGGCGCCCATAGCAATAGTGGGAGAAGCCGGGGAAGACTACTCCGCTCTCATGGCAGAAGCCGGAGCAACAGTATCCGCAGCACCGGCTGAAGAGTCGGCAACGGCAGAGGAAGCACCTGCAGCGGCTGCAGCTGCAGCAACAAGAGCTCCGGGAGAATACGTGCTTGCGTCTCCGCTTGCAAAGAAAACAGCCAAAGAAAAAGGAATCGACCTGGGAATGGTTGCGGGCACGGGCCCCAACGGAAGAGTGGTTGAAAAAGACGTGCTTGCGGCAGGAAGCGTAAAAGCGTCTCCAATGGCAAAAGTTGTTGCCGGCGAGCTGGGAGTGAACATAGCCAGCATACAGAAAGACGGACGCATCATGAAAGACGACGTTCAAAAATACTATAGAAACACCAGAATAGAAGACCTGGCAGAACCGGCAGACGAAGCCGAAAAAATGAGCAGAATGAGAAAAGTAGTTGCCAAGCGTATGAGCGAGAGCTGG
>CAZEHH010000022.1:16451-18556 GCA_964512505.1 uncultured Peptostreptococcaceae bacterium | reverse complement strand
CCTTTTTGTCTATACTTGTGAATCATAGTCTTTCCTCCCACTAAATATGCAAAGAGAAAAAGCAGCTTTCAAGCTGCTTTTTTGATTACTTTGTGTTTTCACAAACTTGGTTTCCAACGGTGCATGAGGTTTTGCATGCTGACTGGCAAGATGTTTGGCATTCTCCGCAGCCTTTGTTTTTAATTTGCTTCAATTTGCCCCCGCTGAGGGTTTTGACATGCTTCATTCCGTTCATCCGTCCTTTCATAAACAATCCAATTTCAACACATGGATTTTTTGATTATTCCTCGACTGTTCCTATTGCCCATTTGCTGAGCTGGAGCTTGAGTTTGTCGGCTCCGATTTCTATTGTAAGCAGTTCATCGTTGATTTTTACGATTGTTCCGTTGATTCCTCCAATGGTCACAACTTTGTCGCCGACTTTCAGATTTTCGCGCATTTTTTGAATTGCCTTGTTCTTCTTTTGCTGCGGTCTTATCATAAGAAAATACAATATTCCAATGAACAGCAACGGAAACAAAAGCTGAATAGCAGATGAATTATTCATCAATACTTCCCCCTTAATTTTTTTACATGGTTTCTACATATCTTTCCCTATCATATTATCATAACCGTAGTTTCTAAAAAAGTCTTTTTTTAGCTCTTTGAATGTATCTTCCTCTATGGCTTTGCGAATCCTTTCCATGGTCTTGAGCAAAAAATGCAAATTATGATATGAAAAAAGCCTCGATGACAATATTTCATTGGACTTGTACAAATGCCTCAGATACGCCTTGGAATAATTCCGGCATGTGTAGCAGTCGCATTCGGGATCGAGTGGCGAGAAGTCCTTCGTGAACCTCGCCTGTTTGATCGAAATCCTGCCTTTGCTGGTCATTGCCGTTCCGTTTCTAGCGAGACGCGTGGGCAATACACAGTCGAACATGTCAATTCCCCTTTCAACACCTTCAAACAGGCAATCCGGCGATCCGACCCCCATGAGATATCTCGGCTTGTCTTCCGGAAGCAAGGGAGTTGTATGTTCAAGCATCTCGTACATCAAATGCTTCGGTTCCCCCACGCTAAGGCCCCCGAGGGCATATCCCTTGAAACCCAAATCCATCAGTTCCTCCGCACTCTGTTTTCTCAGGTCTTTGTACATTCCCCCCTGGACAATTCCAAACAATGTCTGATTGTCGGTGTTTGCATGTGCAGCCTTGCACCTTTTGGCCCACCGCGAAGTTCTTTCAAGCGAATCCTTCACATATTGGCGTTCGGCAGGGTAAGGAGGACATTCATCAAAAGCCATTATGATGTCCGAACCCAAAGCTGTTTGTATTTCTATAGCTTTTTCAGGGCTTATGAAGTGCTTCGATCCGTCTATGTGAGACCTGAAGGCAACTCCCTCCTCGCTTATTTTCCGCATAGGCCCCAAGCTGAAAACCTGAAAACCTCCGCTGTCAGTCAATATTGGCAAGTCCCAATTCATGAATTTATGCAATCCTCCGGCTTCCTTGACAAGTTCATGACCCGGCCTCATGTAGAGATGATATGTGTTGCTCAAAATTATTTGAGCTTTTATCTCCTTGAGTTCTTCAGGTGTCATGCTCTTTACGGTCGCCTGCGTCCCTACCGGCATGAATATCGGCGTTTCAATAACTCCGTGGCTCGTTGTCATCCTGCCGAGACGCGCCGCATTCTCATTCGATTTTTTCAGCACTTCAAACTTAAAAGACATAAAATCCTCCTCCGTCAGTAAATGAACATTGCATCGCCAAAACTGAAGAAGCGGTAGCCTTCCAATTTTGCTGTTTCGTACGCCGCAAGTATTGTCTTTCTGTCAACGAAAGCACTCACCAGCATGATCAACGTCGATTCGGGCAAATGAAAATTCGTTATTATAGCGTCTACAACCTTGAAACGGTAGCCGGGATATATGAAAATGTTTGTCCAACCGCTTCCCTGATGTACAAAACCATTTTCATCCCCTACGGTTTCCACGACTCTATTGGCTGTAGTCCCTACTGCAATTACACGGTTTCCGTTCTTTTTTGCTGTGTTTATGCGATCCGCATTTTCTTCATCCAATATATAGTATTCCGAATGCATCTCGTGATTTTCTATGA
>CAZEHH010000022.1:3992-16351 GCA_964512505.1 uncultured Peptostreptococcaceae bacterium | reverse complement strand
GCATTTTCTTCATCCAATATATAGTATTCCGAATGCATCTCGTGATTTTCTATGATTTCCTCTTTTACCGGCCTGAATGTGCCTAGTCCCACATGGAGGGTCACATAGGCTATCTCGATGCCTTTTTCCCTTATTTCCCCTAGCAGATCGTCCGTAAAATGCAAGCCTGCCGTCGGTGCCGCCGCAGAGCCTCGCTCTTTGGAATACACCGTCTGGTATCTTTCCTGGTCCTCAAGCTTTGCCTTGATATATGGAGGCAAAGGCATCCTTCCCAATTTTTCCAGTATTTCCTCAAACACACCATCGTATTTGAATTCTACTATTCTGGTCCCTTCTTCTGCGACATCGACAACCTCAGCCCTCAGCTCTCCTTTGCCGAATTCGAAAACGCTTCCCGGCTTGGCTCTTCTCCCTGGCTTTACCAGCGTCTGCCACCTGTTGATGTCAAGCCTTCTGAGCAAAAGGAATTCGACTTCCGCACCTGTAGTCTTCCTTCCGAAAATTCGGGCCGGTATGACTCTCGTATTGTTAAGCACAAGGCAGTCCCCTGGATTCAGGAGCCCCACAACTTCCTTGAATTTGCCATGCCCTATTTCACCGGTTTTTCTGTTGAGCATCATCAATTTGGATTCGTCTCTCTTGCTTAGAGGCTCCTGGGCGATGTATGATTCAGGCAATTCGTAATAAAAATCGTTTTTGTTCATTTTTTTGCTCCTACTCTATCGTTGTATCCTTGTAGTAAAAGGATAGTATTTCCCTGTAGTCATAGCCATTCTCAGCCATAGCCTTTGCACCCTCCTGGCTCATGCCGAGACCGTGTCCCCATCCTTTTCCTTCTATGATGAAGGTTTCAGGCTGCGGATTCTCCTTTTCTCCGGCAGATCCAAGAACATGGCAATTCTCGAAGCCGGTTTGGCTTATTTCTCCGGAACCGTTCAAAACGGCAATCCCCTTTGCATTCACTCTCTCAGTCAAAATCGATCCGTTCATGCAATAGATGTCGTTGTCCTTTTTTACATCGAAAAGGGTGCTTTTCAATCTATCGTATCCGAAAATAGTCCTCATGTTGTTTTTCAGAAGCGCGACAGCCGGTTTTTCCGATTCTATCAAAAGCTCAAGAACATGATTGTTTGAGCTTTTGCTTGCGATTGACACGTCAATCGATTTGCCTACTTCGTATCCCGCTTTTTTCAACATGCTTGAAAGAGAATCTTCCGTATACTCAAGCCTCCAGCTGTAATTTTTTCCGCCTATCGAGAAATCGTCCCGGACTCCCCTGAGATATGGAACTTCCGCTGTCCACACATTTTCACTGTTTTCAGTAAAGCCCCCGCTGTTGGCATGGTAAAATGCGCTTACTATGTTGCCTTTCCACATCAGCAGCTGTCCTTCCGTTTCGTCGACAGCTCGGTTGCATGACGGGCCTTCATAGTCGTAGCCCACATATGCCTGGGAATTATGGGTGTTGCAGAGATTGAATCCAAGATGCGAATACTTGGCATAATTTGAAATTGCAAAATTCCTTGCGGCAACCGCCTGCGCCTTGAGTGCCTCGAGCGGCCAGTTCTTTGACATTTCCCACGGAAGAACTCCGTAAAGATATTCATCCATGCCCAGATGGTTTATTACCGTCAAATCGCTCCCCGAAAAACGTTTGACCATTATTCCGCCCCTATAGTTGTGTCCATTGTATGAAAATGTTGAAGTCCCGCCATTTTCATCATTAGGCTTTATCACATGCTCTCCGTCCATGCAGTCGTATGCCAAAACATTCAATCCGCCGGACTCTATGACAACCAAGGAGGTGTAATCTTCCAAAGCGAATTCAATTCCGTCTGCAGCGTCCGAAAAACTCTTCAATGCCGATTCCGCTTCGGATTTGCTTGAATAGGGGCCGGCACTCAAAAACCATCCGTCGTCATAAGCGGTAAAAAAGGTTTCATTTATGTTTTCAAGCATCGAAAATCCCCCCGACAGGCTCTTCAAATCCTCCGAGACATCCCCGGCCCTGACAAGAAAAACCTTTTGCGCGGGATCTTTTGACGCTTTCCTTACAACCAATTCGCCGAAGTCAATGCGGCAGCCGATATCCTCATATTCGTCGCCATTCAATGCCAGAAACTCGAATCCCGCATTTGAAGACAATGATATGCTCTCAAGCGAAGGATTGTCGAACGTCAATCCTATCCTTATTGTTTCCGGAATATTTTCAGCGCCATATGCGAATAGAAATGACAGCATGCATAACGACAAAGCCAATCCGATGCTTGTAAATGCCCGTTTCATAGCCACAGCCCCTTTACCTTTTTCCAAAAATAACATTGAGGACAAACGTCAGTACAATACTGATAATTATACTCGAAACCAGCGGAAAATAAAAGGTTGCACTTCCTTTTTTGATTATGAAATCCCCCGGCAGCTTTCCTATTCCCAAAAGAGCTCCCGCTATAAGAAGAACTCCCGTTACTATGAGGATTGCCCCGATTGTTATTATCGGCCTTCCTCCAAATCCCATATGGTTATCTCCTCTTCACCTTTCTTTTCAATCCCCAGATGCCTGTAGCCCCTTGATGTTACAACCCTTCCCCTTGGCGTCCTGTTTATGAATCCAAGCTGGAGAAGGTATGGCTCATATACGTCTTCAATTGTATTTCTTTCTTCACCTGTGGATGCGGCAAGCGTGTCCAGCCCAACCGGCCCTCCATCGAACTTGACTATGATTGTTTTGAGTATTTTTCTGTCAACACCGTCCAATCCAAGCGGATCCACTTCAAGTAGCGTCATTGCTTTTGCGACTGTGTCCTCGTTTATTGAACCGTCTCCCATTACCTGGGCATAGTCCCTCACTCTTTTAAGCAGCCTGTTTACAATCCTGGGCGTACCCCTGCTCCTTACTGCAATGAGTGAAGCCGATCCGTCGTCGATTGGAACCCCCAGTATGTCCGCCGAACGCAAGACTATCTTCTTCAGGTTCTTTACTTCATAAAGGTCCAGCTTGCATATGACCCCGAACCGGTCTCTCAAGGGCGATGTCAGAAGGCCTGCCCTTGTCGTTGCTCCGATCAGAGTGAACCTTGGCAAATCCAGGCGCACCGTTCTCGCGCTTGGACCCTTGCCGATTATTATATCAAGAGCATAGTCCTCCATTGAAGGATAAAGCACTTCCTCGACGCTTCTGCTCAGCCTGTGGATCTCGTCTATGAAAAGCACATCGTTTTCCTGCAGATTGGTAAGTATGGCTGCAAGGTCTCCAGGCCTTTCTATTGCCGGTCCGGAAGTTATGCGTATGCTGACTCCCATCTCGTTTGCGATTATTGACGAAAGAGTGGTCTTTCCAAGCCCCGGGGGACCATAAAGCAATACATGGTCCAGTGATTCTTCCCTCATTTTGGCCGCATCGATGAATATTTTCATTTTTTCCTTAAGCTTTTCCTGTCCAATGTATTCATCCAAGGATTTCGGCCTGAGGGAAAGTTCTATTTCGGATTCATCCCTTTTTTTATCCGGGGTTATGACCCTTCGGTCCTGGTTGTTTTCGATCATTTCGGCCTCCTCATCTCTTCAGCAAAGTCTTTAGCGCCTCTTTTATTATGGTTTGAGCTTTCATTCCTTCTTCGTAAACCGACTGCACGGCCGTCGATGCGTCTGTCCTGCCGTAACCCAGAGCCATCAGTGCATCAACCGCATCCCTGTTTTCCCCTTTTGAAGGGAGGTTCCTGCCCTGCCTGACGCTTTCAGGCATATCCATTTCCCCGAATTCCTTGATTACCTTGTCCTTCAAGTCCAATATTATCCGCTGAGCAGTTTTTTTACCCACTCCCGAAACACTTGTAAGAGATGCGCTGTCAGATAAGGCTATGCATCTTGCCACATCGTTGTAGTCAATAGTGGACAATACTGCCAAAGCCAATTTTGAACCTATTCCATTTACCTTGTTCAACATCCTGAACATTTTAAGTTCGCTTTTGTCGTAAAAACCATAGAGGCTTATATCGTCTTCCCTTACCACCATGTCCGCATATATCTTCAATTCATCTCCGTCGCTGATTTCCCCGATGGTATTCATCGAAGTGAATATGCGATACCCTATTCCGTTGTTCTCAACAACTATAAAATTTTCTCCCGTATCTTTTACAATCCCTTTTATATAGTCAATCAAGCCCATTCACCTCATTTTATTTTGAAATGTTTTTCCATTATTCCCGAATGCGCATGGCAAATGCCCACTGCCAAAGCGTCTGCAGCATCGTCAGGCCTTGGAATCTCTTTCATGTTAAGCAAAGTCTTTACCATTATCTGTACCTGCTTCTTGTCCGCTCTGCCATAACCGACAACTCCCTGTTTTACCTGCAGCGGAGTATATTCGTAAATTTCAAGATCCGCCTTTGCCGCAGCGACAACTGCGGCCCCCCTTGCATGCCCCACCATAAGGGCTGTTGTGACATTCCTGTTGAAAAACAATTCTTCAATGGCAACGGCGTCAGGCTTGTATTTGTCAAAAAGAACATGAAGGTCTTCATAAATCTTTTTAAGCCTGTCCGGCAACTCCATATCCGGGCTTGTCGTTACAGTCCCGTATTCAATTACTTCAAAACGGTTCCCTTCGTACGAAATTACTCCATATCCCAAAATCGCATATCCCGGATCAATACCTATGATCAGCATGCCGTCTTTCGCCTGCCTTCCTTTTCTACGATAGTTTTCCCACATATTAAAAGGATACAGTCAATCACCGTATCCCAAATCTTTATCCAAAAAGTGATACCAGTCCACCAAAAGCCGATATAACCATAACTAAAGCAATCGCTATTGCAATAATTTTAGCCGTTCCCCTGTTCATCTTTTCACCCCTCAATTCATTCAAATTCATCATCAAATATTATTGTGCTTTCGTCGTTTTCGATTTCTTCCGTTCTTTTGCCTTGCCTGGACTTTCTCAAGTCCCAAAAAACCAAGAATATGCCTGCAACAACTAAAAATATCAAGACAGGATCCATAAGTTTCCCCTTTTTTTTAATCATTATAACATAAAATTTTTAAAAAAACTATTTACAAAGAACATACGTTCTATTATAATAAGCTTATAGAACATACGTTCGGGGTGATAATATGAAAAAGCGTTACAGAATCGCAAATCGAAAAAAATTCATAACAAGCACAGCTCTTTTGCTATTCATTTCTTTTTGCATCTTATCAGTGCCTTTGAAGCTTGTTCAGGCAAACGGGATGCAGGAAAAGCAGTACAGGGAAATTGTCGTCAAGCCCGGAGACACAGTATGGGCAATAGCTGAATCGCAAAACCAGGACTGCGATGTCAGGGAAACCGTCTTTGAGATTTTCGAAACCAACCATTTGTCAAATCATATAATAAAGCCAGGACAAACAATACTGGTTCCTGTAAAGCTTACCAAATAGAAAATCAGGCAAATACCGCTTTGGCGGATCTGCCTGATTTTAATATTCCTTGAATTTTTTATTTGTATTCCTATGATTCACATTCGCTTGCCTTTTCTTTAATCTTGTCCTCTGCTCTATGATAATTTTCTTCATACTCGAATCTCAATTTTTTGATCTTGTTTTCTTCATTCCTGAAAATCATAACATTTCTGCCGCGAATATTCTGTGTTTCCACATATCTGTACCGGTCATTGAGCAATTTGCATATTGTTTCAATGCTTGCCGAGAGCTCTTTTTCCATTTCTTTCCTCTCATGCAAAAAGTTTTCCCTTGAACTTTCCCTAAGTGTTTTTGTAGAATCCTTGTCATGGGATCTGAGATAACTAGTTGAAACCTTTTTTACTTTTGGCGAATACCTGACACTCATAAGAATCCTCCTTCTTTTGAATGGCAACCGGTGTCTTATTCTTTATATACCAAAAGCATGACGCTCTAAACCCGTCCGGTGAAATTCGAAAAACTATTCATCCATTTCCCAATTATGGTACATGTTCTGCACGTCGTCATTGTCCTCAAGCATATCTATAAGCTTTTCCATCTTTTCTATGTCGCCGCTTTCTTCGAGCCTTGTCATTGTTTGGGGTATGTAACCCAATTCCGCCTTTGCAAGCTTGTATCCGCCTTCCAGCAAAGAATCCCTGACTCCGGCGAAATCCTCCATAGATGTTATTATTTCAGCGAATCCATCCTCGAACTGTATGTCTTCCGCTCCGGCTTCAAGCGCCTCCATCAAAAGAGTCTCCTCGTCGAGCTCGTTGTCTTCCTCCGAAAGCACCAGTATTCCCTTCCTGTCGAACATGAATGAAACACATCCGTTTGATCCGAGGTTTCCTCCGTTCTTTGAAAATATGTGCCTTACATCTGCCGCTGCACGATTCTTGTTGTCGGTCAAGATTTCAACCATTACAGCAACTCCCGAAGGTCCGTATCCCTCATAGATGAATTCCTCGAATTGAGCTCCCTCTGTATCACCGGAGCCCTTTTTTATGGCTCTGTCTATATTGTCGTTCGGCATATTGTCGGCTTTTGCCTTCTCAACTGCACTCTTGAGGGACATGTTGTATTCAATTTCGGGACCGCCTTCCCTGCTTGCAACCATTATTGCTCTCGCATGCTTTGTGAAAATCTTGCCGCGTTTGGCGTCCTGCTTGCCTTTTCTGTTTATGATATTTCCTATTCTTCCCACTATTGCACCTCTTATCCTTCTATCGGCTTCATTTGCCATATGGACCGATTTTAATTTAATGAATCTTTCCGTCTTGCGCGAAGATTTAAAATTCCGGCGCCTGAGGCGGCATTTCCCTTTTATGCTCCGTACGCTTATGCATTGCTTCGATTATTTTACGGTCTTTTTCAGGTATGGTTTTGCCTTCAAGATAATCGTCAATCATATCGTATGTGGTGCCCATCTCGCTTTCATCGGTCTGCCCTTCCCAAAGTCCAGCCGATGGAGCCCTTTTCAGAACGGATTCAGGCGCCCCTAAAACTTCTCCCCACTTATATACATCCCTCTTGGGGAGTCTCGATATGGGCAGCAAGTCAACTCCTCCGTCCCCGTATTTTGTGAAATATCCCGTATGGGTTTCAGCGGCATTGTCGGTTCCAACAACCATGTAGTTCATCGCTCCCGCTATTGCGTACAAAGTACTCATCCTAAGCCTGGCTCTCAAATTTGCATCGGTGAGCCTGATACGGTTTTCGTCAAATTTTTTAACCTCCCCAAGCTTATCCATGGCATTCTTAAGTATGGTCTCATGGGCCTCGCTCAGCTCGACCTCTACGGTTTCTATCCCGCAGGCCTCGGCGCACAAAAGGGCATCGTTACGATCCTTTCCGCTGCTTTTGCACGGAAGTATGACCCCAAGCGAATCATTTGGAAATGCCCTCTTGATAAGCCCCGCCACCACCGTTGAATCGATGCCTCCGGAAAGTCCTACCAAAAGCCCGTTTGTTCCGCTTGCCTTTACCATTTCCCTCAACCAGTCAACTGTCAAATCAATCTTCTGTTCAATCGTCTTATCCATTTCTACCTCCGGGAATTCATTATGGAAAAATTATAACACAAATGTGCTTTGCCATCTATAGAATCTATTTTGCCCTTCTGTTCAGTTCAGCCATGACACACCCCTCTGTTACGGCCTCAATTTCAAGGTCCTGCGATTTTTTTATTGTCGCCTCGTCCATTGTCCCGGGCTGAAACCAAACATATGAAATTCCGGCTTTTTTGATTGAATCCAGAAGTCTTATCCCAATTTCGGGTTTGACCACCATATCGATGCATTCAGGCACGAGGGGCAAGTCCCCTATCCTTGCATACACCTTGTCTCCGTCTATTGTTTCGCAGCCCGGATTAACCGGATACACCTCGTATCCGAATCTCTTTAAAGTCTTATATATCTTGTATCCGAAATTTTTCTTGTGGTGGCTTGCGCCTATTACGGCCCAAGTCTTCTTCCCTATCATCGTTTCCTTAATTTCATTCTGGGATTTCATTTTGCCCCTCCTCAATCAATTGTTTTCCCGTCAATTATAATATGGAATCCTGCGTCCGACATTTCCATTTCAGCCTTGCCGTTTGTGATGTTCATGATGTTTTTTTTAAATTCATCGGCGTCTTCAGGACGCGAGTATATGAACATGTGAACATTTTCGTCAAACTCGGTTTTTTCAAGGATGTATTTGCTGTCATAAAGGAAATTTTGAATTTTCCCGTGCATTGAATAATCAACCTTGACTGCAAACATTGAAAGCAAAGTCTTGCTCGCTATGCCTGCCTCTTCAAACGCCTTTTGCGCGACATGTGTGTAAGCCCTCACGAGGCCTCCCGTTCCAAGTTTGATTCCTCCGAACCAGCGTGTTACAACAACGGCCAAATTGGTCAATTCCATGTTCTTTATCATTTCAAGAATAGGGACACCGGCCGTGCCGCTCGGCTCTCCGTCATCGCTGTAGCGCTGTATCTCCTGCCCTTCCCCCAATACGAACACCGGAACATTATGTCTTGCATCCTTATTTCTTTTTTTTATTGTCCCTATGAATTCATTCGCTTCTTCTTCCGTCTCAACCGGTTTTACATAAGCTATGAATCTTGATTTTTTGACTTCCTCTTCCCATGAAGCCTGTTTGAGCAATGTCTTGTATTCTTTTTTCATTGCGCATCATCTTCCCCTGCAATAAATTCCCTGTATCTTCCCGCATCCTTTCGGCTCAGCTCCACAAAAGCCTTTATGCCGTTTTCTTCGTAAACGGTTTCAATCACATTGTGCCTTTCTTTTATTTCAGAATAGACTCCCCCATCCGAGTAGGGAATTAGAATCCATATCTTGACCATGCTTTTAAAGAGTACTCCGTTAATCCTTTTTATCAGCTCGTCAATTCCGAAACCCGTTTTTGCCGAAACATCAATATCTGTTTTGGCATCGCCCAAAAGCAAAGTCCCTTCTCCCACAAGATCCATCTTGTTGTATGCTACAATTTCAGGTATTTCCTCCGAAACTCCTATTTCCTTCAAAACCCTGTCTGTCGTATCCTTCTGCATGAGATAATCAGGGTTTGACGCGTCTACCACATTCACCAGCAAATCGGCATCAAGAACCTCCTCCAGTGTCGACTTGAATGCCTCGACGAGCAAATGAGGAAGGTCGCTCACAAACCCTACCGTATCGGTCAATACGAAAACCTTTCCTTTTTCCATCTCCATGCGCCTGGTCGATGTGTCAAGAGTGGCAAAGAGCATGTTTTCCTCATATACCTTGGTTCCCAAGAGTTCTTCGTCCAAGCTTCTTTCAATGAAATGGTTCATGAGGGAAGACTTCCCCGCATTTGTGTACCCTACAAGCGCAACCATGGGAATCTCATTTTCCGTCCGCTTCTTTTTCTGCACCTGCCTGACTTGATCGATTTTCCTCAGTTGCCTCCTGATTTCCGCAATCCTGTTCATTATATGGCGGCGGTCGATTTCGAGCTTCTGCTCCCCGGGGCCCCTGGTTCCTATCCCTGCACCTGTTCTCGAAAGGGTCTTGCCCATTCCTCTAAGCCTTGGCAAACGGTATTTGAGCTGGGCAAGCTCCACTTGAAGCTTGGCTTGCCTTGTTGTCGCCCTCAAAGCAAAAATATCCAGTATCAGAATGGTCCTGTCTATTACCGTCTTGTCCGTCGCCTCCTCGAGGTTCCTTATTTGTGATCCGGTGAGTTCACTGTTGAAAATGATTATGTCCACTTGCAGACCTTCGGCAAAATTGCGGATTTCATCAACCTTTCCCTTTCCGATGAAAAAAGCCGGATCCGGCCTTTCCCTTTTCTGCGTGACTCTGTCTACAACTACTGCCCCGGCGGCTTCGCAAAGGCCCTGAAGTTCATTGAGGGACTCCTCTATGGGCAATTCCGTCAAGCCCGGTCCTTCGACCCCTACTATCATTGCCTTTTGTTCTCTGTTTTCTTTATTATCCATTGGCTTTGTCGCTCCCATATTCTATGTTTGTTACAATTCTTTCATTATTGCCAATCGCCTTTCTTCTTATGTTATAATATTATAGCATTTGAATGCAATAATAATCACAGAAACAACCTTCGGAGGTATGAAATGGACCATAAAAAACCAAAACCCAAAACCAAGAAAAACAGATTCAAAAGCGCTCTCAAGATAATGCTTGTCGTGATACTTCTAGCAGGATTCGTAGCTGCAGGCATGACAGCCGGACTGGTGGCCGCAAGCCTTAAAAACATCAAGAAAGTAGATACTTCACGAATAAACCAGATTCTTGACGAGAACTCTTTCATATTGGACCAGAACGGTCTAGTCATCGAGAAAATTCAAAGTGACGGACTGCGTACCATAGTCGACTACGAGGACATAGACGAGGACCTCAAAAACGCTTTCATAGCAACCGAGGACAGAACCTTCTTCGATCACCACGGATTCAATTACAAAAGATTGGTGGGCGCTGTACTGCAGGGCATCTCAAAAGGAGGCCGGATAAGCGGCACAAGCACAATAACCCAGCAGCTGGCAAGAAACCTCTATCTGGAGGAGATAAAAAGCACACGCACCCTCTCCCGCAAGATAAAGGAAGCATACTACGCAGTTCAGCTTGAAAAAGAACTGCGTAAAGAACAAATCTTCGAAGCCTATCTTAACACCATTTATTTGGGAAGCGGAGCATATGGAGTAAACGCTGCATCTCAAACCTATTTCAGCAAAAATGCCGACGACCTCACCATACCCGAGGCGGCGCTTATTGCGGGAATAACCCAGCACCCCGCAACACATTCCCCCATAAAAGTCATCAAGAAATCCGATGTCGACGAAAACGACTTCGTGATAGACTCAAACGATGAACTCTACACAACTGTATTCAATGAAAGCAGCCTTGACAGATACAAGAGCGTCCTCAGCTTCATGAAGCTTGAAGGATATATAACCGAAGAGGAATACCAGGATGCTGCAAACACCGACCTTAAGACAATTCTCAATCCCAGCAAAAACAAGAATTCCGAAATTTCATCATATTTTTCAGACCTATTAAAGGAAGAGGTCATAGCAGCACTGGAGGAATCCTTGAACACGACCAGGGAAAGAGCGCAGGAAATACTTTACACCCAGGGACTGAAGATTTATTCAACGCTAGATTTGGACATGCAAAAGCACCTCGAGGATGTTTACTCTGATTCAGACAATTTCCCGAAACTTGTATATCCAAAAGACAGAAACGGAAACATACTTGTCATAAGGAGAGATCCTGAAACAAACAAAGTGGTCAGCAGCAAAATTGTTTTGTACAGCTACGACAATATAGTAGACAAAAGCGGAGATCTCATTATCCCCAAATCAGACTACAAATACGATGACAACGGAAATCTTGTTCTGCTTAAAAACAAACGTCTCAATTTCGTTTCTTTATATGAAGACGGAAAAGTTGCCGGCATCCAGGTAATGGTAAAGGACACATACAAGGCCGACACATCGAAAGAGCAATATCTTCCACAATCTGACGAATACCTTATGCCCGAGATAATGATATACAACGGACAAAAGGTGGCAATTCCGCCTGAAAGCAAAAGTTACGACTCATCAAGAAACCTTGTTGTGAACAAAGATTTTCTTGATTCCAATCCCACCTTCTTCAAAACTGACGAATCTGAAAACCTTACAGTAGACGAGGAGAACTTTTCAATCAGCTCAAAAGGTGTTGTTCAGCCGCAGTCGGCTTCTGTAGTAGTAGACTATTCGACAGGATCCATAAAAGCGCTTATCGGAGGCCGCAACATAAGCGGCCAGAAGATATTCAACAGAGCTATAAATCCAAGGCAGCCGGGCTCTTCAATCAAGCCTTTGGCCGTCTACACCCCTGCGATAGATATGGGAATGACGCCTGCAACAGTAATCGACGATATTCCCCACTACGGAGCGGACGGATCCCTCTGGCCCAAGAACTGGTACAAGGAAAAATATTGGGGACTCTCGACTATTCGAGAAGCAATTGTCTGGTCTCAGAATGTTGTTGCTGTGAAAACAGAGGAACAGGTGGGACTTGCAAATTCAGTAGACTATCTTAAAAAAATGGGGATTACAACAGTAAAGGAATCCGGAACCTACAATGATATCAACCTTTCAGCCCTTGCCCTTGGCGGTATGACTGAAGGTATTTCACCTCTCGAAATGGCTGCCGCATACGGTTCGCTTGGAAACAGCGGAATATATGTAAAGCCCAGAACTTTCACAAAAATAACAGACAACGGCGGGAATATCATTTACGAAAATGATCCCTGGAAAGAATTTGTAGTGGATGAAAAAACCGCTTTTCTCATGACCGACATGCTTCATGAAGCTGTAACAGCAGGAACTGGAGCAAGAGCGAAATTTGAATCCAGCAACTCCAAAATGCCTGTGGCAGGC
The DNA here is from genome assembly GCA_964512505.1 of uncultured Peptostreptococcaceae bacterium. Lineage (GTDB taxonomy): Bacteria > Bacillota > Clostridia > Peptostreptococcales > BM714 > BM714. The sequence goes on along the minus strand of CAZEHH010000022.1, from coordinate 3,999 downwards.
AAAACCG
>CAZEHH010000022.1:0-3892 GCA_964512505.1 uncultured Peptostreptococcaceae bacterium | reverse complement strand
GCAAGAGCGAAATTTGAATCCAGCAACTCCAAAATGCCTGTGGCAGGCAAAACCGGGACAACATCAGACAATTACGACGCATGGTTTGTAGGATACACTCCATATTATTCTGCAAGCGTATGGATTGGGAACGACCTGCAGGTAGAGCTTGACAGCGGAAGCCGCTCGAGCGCAATCCTGTGGCAGTCCTTCATGAGCAAAATACATGAAGACTATCCTGACACCTCATTTGAAAAGCCGGAAGGAATAGTAACCCTTGCAGTGGATACAAAGTCAGGCAAACTGCCCACCGAGCTTTCTTACCTCGACACCAGAAATACGGTAAGGAACGAATACTTCTCTGAAGGCACCGAGCCTGTGGAATATGACGATGTTCATGTGCAAATGACCGTATGCGCCGACAGCGGTCTTGTTCCAACGGGATATTGCCCCATAACCTCGCTTGAGAACAGGGTCTTCGTAAAAAGGACTGTACCCTATATTCCATCCGAACATTTGGACAAGAACGAATATGCGCTCGTTCCAAGGGACTGGATCTATGAAATACCTCAAAAATTCTGCAATGTCCATGGATACGGATACCTATACCAGTACAACATGGACAACCTTCCCGATGAAGCCATACAGATGCCCGACGGCACAGTCCAACTACCCGGGAACGTATTGCTTATGCTTGACGGATCATTCATGCTGCCAAACGGTCAGATCATTCCGCCCCAGCCGAGTGTAAACAACTACATTGAAAGCAATCCTAATTTGATAAATTCACCCGACCCGACAACTGGGGAACTTCTTCCTCCACAAGGCTTCATGCCTCCGCAACCGCCGGTTGAAATTGTCCCTGTTGTAGAAGAAGACGCTTCCATCGATGATGAAGACATTGGCGAGAGTGAAGAAGCTGAAAGCGAAGAAAATGAAAGCGAAGAAACCGAATAAGCGAAATAAAAGATGCCGACAATTTGTCGGCATCTTCCTTTTGTATTCAATTGATCGTCTATAGCCTTGGTTTTCTATTTGCGCCTTCGCTCGGGCTTTGTCATTCCCGTTATCGCCATGTTAAGGAAAGTAAGCATTATCGATGCCAACACAGCTGTCGCAAAGCTGTCTATAATGAATCCTACCACGAAAAAATCCACAGCTTTAAGCATGAAACCATTCAGTATAAATGTGAATATGCCAAGTGTCATTATGTTGATGGGAAGCGTCAAAACAATCAAAACAGGCCTTATCAGCATGTTCAATATGCTAAGCAGCAATGCGGCGGACATTGCAGTGGCAAAGCCCTTTACTGCAACCCCTTCGAACAGCCACGCTATGACATATATGGAAATGGAGTTGACGATCCATCTGTTCACGAATTTCGCCAATTCAAAAACCCCTTTCAGTTGACGGTTATTTCTCTGATTGTTTTTTCCGAAACTGCTTTTTCTATAAGCTCTTCCGATTCAATGTGCTTTTCCGATTCGAGCATCCTGGACAATTTAGGTTTGGTAAGAGGCTTTTTCGGAAGAAAAACACTACAGCAATCCTCAAATGGAAGTATCGATGTTTCGAACGTTCCAATCTTTTGGGCGATTTCCATGATATCAACCTTGTCGGAGGCTATGAGCGGCCTGATAACCGGCAATTGAACAGACTGGTTGGTTACGGATATGCTTTCAACCGTTTGGCTTGCAACCTGCCCGAGGCTTTCTCCTGTAATCAAAGCCTGGCAATTTCTTTCCATCGCAATTTTTTCCGCTATTCTCATCATGAAACGCCTTGAAAGTATTGTCATTTCCTCGGCCTTGCAGTTTTCGTTTATAGCCTTCTGTATAGGCAATAGATTGACGCTGTGAACAACTATGCTGTTTACGTACCTGCACAGATGCCTGGCCAGGTCCATAACTTTTTCCTCCGCCCTTTCGCTGGTGAACGGGTAACTGTGAAAATGGACAGCCTCGATTTCCAGTCCTCGCTTAGCCGTCATCCATCCCGCTACAGGGCTGTCAATACCTCCGGACAAGAGGAGCATTGCGCGCCCGCCCGTTTTGTATGGGAGACCTCCCAAAGCGTATATCCTTCTGGTGAAGACCAGATTGTATGAACGTATTTCTACAAAGACCATCATGTCGGGATTATGGACATCAACTTCAAGCCCTTCGATGTTTTCGAGTATCAATCCTCCAAGAGACATGCATACCTCTGGTGATTTCATCGGAAACTTCTTATTGACCCTTTTAGTCTCTACCTTGAAGCTTTTTACAGGTGTTTCCTGGACGTGTGCCCTTGCCGCCCTAAGCACGACATCCTCTATTTCTTCCATTCCCCCGTCGAACTTAAAAGCCGGTATTATGGAATATATGCCGAAAACCTCTTTCAAAAGCCCAATTAAGGATTCTTCATCTTCCGGCCGGTAGCCTTCAATATAAACCCTCCCCTGGTCTCTTGAAACTACGGCCTTGTCGAAATCCCTTATTTTAAACTTTATGTTCTTTATCAGCTGGCTGATGAAGATGGATTTGTTCATGCCCTTGAGGCTTACCTCTCCGTAGTTTATTGCAATTATATTCTCCATTTTGTCATCTGCCCTTTCCTTTTATTATTTTGCGTATCACTTCCACATTTTTTTTAAGGCTGTTTATCAGAATTGCAATTTCACCAAGATTGTTCTCCCATGTAAAGCTTATTCTTAAAGCGCCGCCTATATATTCTACCGGCACCCCTATAGCTTCAAGCACATGGCTGCTCCCCTTTTTTTTAGATGAACAGGCAGAACCGGATGAAACAAATATTCCGTCGTTTTCCAATGAATGAAGCAAAACCTCGGCGCGAACATCCTTGAAGCATACATTGACTATATTGGGGGAATACCCCGGACCGTCAGATAGAATCATGAAGCCGGTCAAATTCTTTTTAAGCCCTTCAATCAGGCTGGCTTTGTAAAGTTCCATTTTGCGGCGGTTGGCGTCCTTTGACTCCATCATGTCGCAAACGGCAGCACCCATTCCCGCTATTGCAGGCACGTTTTCGGTTCCGCTCCTTATTCCCGATTCCTGATTCCCCCCATAAAGCAAAGGACTTATTTTGATTCCTTTCCTTATATAAAGGAAACCTATCCCCTTGGGACCATGGAACTTGTGCCCGCTGCCCGATAGCAAATCTATTCCCATCCTTTTTACGTCTATTTCCATTTTGCCCAAAGCCTGCACGCAATCCACATGGAATGCAGTATTCGGGTTCAATGCCTTTACAGCCTTTCCTATCTCCATTATGGGCTGGACTGATCCTATTTCATTGTTTACTGCCATTACACTCACCAAGGAGGTATTGCCGTCGATGCTTTTTTTGACATCCTCAAGTTGCAAGAATCCATTCGAATCCACCGGAACAATAACCTTCTCGTAATCCCCTTCAAGATGGTCAAACAGATTCAGCACCGAAGGGTGTTCAATAGACGTTGTGACTATTTTTCTTCCCAAACGGGTATTTCTCTCCAGGAATCCTCTTATGCCCAAATTGTTTGATTCGGTTCCACCGGAAGTGAAAATTATTTCAGATGGTTCCGCGTTTATTGATTCTGCTATGGACCTTCTTGCATCCCTGACTATCTTTTCCGCATCCATTCCTTTTCTATGCAGCGACGAAGGGTTGCCGTATATTGTCTCCATTGCATTATTCATTGCTTTGATTACACTCTTTGAAGGCCTTGTAGTAGCGCTGTTATCCAGATATATTTCCATGATTTCCTCCTTTAAAGCTCTAATAAATTATACACCATTGCAGCTTTAATTAAAATAAATGAATTTTTTGTCAATTCAGCTTGCAAATTTTGTCGAATATTGTTATAATTTATTCGTAGTTATCCCCCTGATAACTTCAATTTATATTATTTTTATTCCCAATACCCTTT
>CAZEHH010000021.1:11492-18634 GCA_964512505.1 uncultured Peptostreptococcaceae bacterium | reverse complement strand
GAAACAAGAATAGGTTTTACTGCAAGCAAGAAAGTCGGAAACAGCGTAAAAAGAAATCGGGCACGCAGACTCATGAAGGAAGCTTACAGGCACATGGAATCGTCCATCATGGATGGCTATGATATTGTTGCAATAGCCAGGGTAACGGTAAATGAAGCGGATTATAAAGGGGTGGAAGATTCCTTTATGAAAGCCGTACAGAGAGCCGGCATAAAAAAACAGGTGTTTTAAATGAAGATACTGCTGATTAAAATAGTTGAATTTTATCAGAACGCAATTTCTCCCTTCTTGCCGAAAAGTTGCCGTTATACTCCAACATGCTCTCAGTATACAATAGAGGCTTTGGAAAAATACGGGGCAATAAAGGGAACATATATTGGAGTAAAAAGAATATTGAGATGTCATCCTTTCCATCCAGGAGGGTATGACCCTTTAAAATAATAGCGAGCAAAGCAAATAGGAGGATAAATTTTGAGCGTATTAGCGAAACCATTGGGAGCGTTGTTGCATTTAATATACAATATGGTCGGGAATTACGGGGTTGCCATAATTCTTTTCACAATTGTGACAAAAGTTATTCTTTTACCACTTACATTCAAGCAATTGCAATCAACAAAGGCAATGAACGACATACAGCCCGAGTTGAAAAAGCTGCAGGAAAAACACAAGAACGACAAGAACAAGCTGAACGAAAAGACATTGGAGCTCTACAAGGAGCACAACATAAATCCAATGGCGGGATGTTTGCCGCTTTTGATACAATTGCCGATACTGTTCGGTCTCTTTGCGGCGCTTAGGACCCCTGTAGAATACGTCTTCGCAGGAGACGCGGCGGCGGCGGCAATAGCCACATCGGCGCCTTTCCTATGGATGGCCAATCTTACTGATCCGGATGTTCTTATAATGACCATGAATCTGCCCCTGTTGGGAAACAAGATACCGTGGATTCTTCCCATACTTGCGGCTGTGACGACGTATTTTTCAATGGCCATGTCCGCAGGAAAGAAGAAGGGCGGAACCCAGCCGCAGTCGATGAAGACGATGACCATCATGATGCCGGTGATGATACTCTTTTGGGGAGTGACTTTTCCGGCGGGGTTGACCCTTTACTGGGCAGTAAGCAATGTTTTCCAAATGGTGCAACAGTACTTCATCAACCATAGAAGCGATTTGAAGGAGGCGTAATTTTTTATGAAATCATTGGAAAAGAGCGCTAGAACAGTTGAAGCCGCTATAAACAATGCCTTGGATGAATTGATGCTGACCAGGGATGAAGTAGAAATAGAGGTTTTAGAGGAACCAAAGAACATACTTGGCCTTATAAACACCAAACAGGCTGTCGTAAGAGTAAAGCAGAAGGTCGACGCCGAGGAGGCCGCCACCAATTTTCTTCAGGAAGTTCTAATATACATGGGAGAAAAAGTGGATATAGATGCCAAGCTTGAGGACAATACATTGTATTTGGATTTATCCGGTCCAAACATGGCTATACTGATAGGGAAAAGGGGAACGACGCTTGATTCTCTGCAGTACCTTACAAGCCTTGTTGTGAACAAGGGCAAGAAGGAATATATAAGGGTAATACTGGATACCGAGAACTACAGAAGCAAAAGAGAAAAGACCTTGACCAAATTGGCAGAAAAACTGGCCTACAAAGCCAGGAAATATAAAAAGGACGTTGTGCTTGAACCTATGAACCCATATGAAAGAAGAATCATTCACTCGGCTCTTCAAGGCAACGAAGATATTTCCACCAGGAGCGAAGGAGAGGATCCCTACCGAAAGGTGAGAATATATCTCAAGAAGAAGCATAGCAATTAAGAAGAACGACATGACGATGAAACCCAGTTGCCGCTGGGTTTTTATTGCTTAATAAAGAGGTGAAGACATGTTTGATGAAACAATCGCGGCGATTTCGACAGCACCGGGAGAGGCCGGAATAGGAATTGTCAGAATCAGCGGACCAAAGGCCCTTGATATTCTTGACGCCTTGTTCAAGCCGAAGAGACGGGAAAGCATAAGGGAATATGCTCCCCGCAAGATGGTCTATGGGTTTGTTTCCGACGGGGAGGAAAGGATAGACGAAGTTCTTGCCGTTTACATGAAGGGACCGGGGACATATACCGCAGAAGATGTGGCCGAAATTGACTGCCATGGGGGACTAGTTCCGTCGAGGAAAATTCTTGAAATGGCTCTAAAAAGAGGGGCCCGCGCGGCAGAGCGCGGCGAATTCACAAAAAGGGCTTTCCTCAATGGAAGGCTTGATTTGGCGCAGGCGGAAGCGGTCATGGGCCTGATAGGCGCTAAAACCGATAAGAGTTACGACATAGCGCTCGATCAGCTAGAGGGAGGACTTTCCAAAAAAGTCAAAGCGGTCAGAAATGAATTGCTTTCACTTTTGGCTCAAATCGAGGTGAGCATCGACTATCCGGAGGAAGACATAGAAGAAATAACCTATGAAAAGATTCTTGAGAATGAATTCTCGGCGAAAAAAGCAATGATTGATCTCTTGAAGACGGCAGGTACCGGAAAAATAATGCGGGATGGACTGCAGACTGTAATAATTGGGAAACCCAATGTAGGGAAATCCTCGCTTATGAACGCCTTGCTTCAGGAAGCAAGGGCAATAGTGACAAACATACCCGGCACGACAAGGGACATAATTGAGGAACACTTGAATATAAGGGGCATACCGTTAAAAATTGTGGATACCGCCGGAATAAGGGAAACCGAAGACATGATTGAGAAAATGGGAGTTGAAAGAAGCAAGGCTTTTTTCAACAAGGCGGACTTGGTCATACTTGTTTTGGATGCCGGAGATGCGCTGAGAGAAGAAGACCGAGAAATGATGGAATATGTAAAGGCCCGCAAGTCAATAGTTCTTATAAACAAGACGGATTTGGAAGTAAGAATAGACGAAAAGGAAATAAGGAAAATTATGGGAGACAAAGCCATAATAAGGACATCTGTATTGAAGGGGTCGGGGCTGGAGCAGCTTGAAGACAAAATAGTCGAAATGGTTTATTCGGGTGAAATTTTCCAAAGGGGCGATGCGCTCGTAACAAGCGCGAGGCAGAAGAATGCGCTTGAAAGGGCTCTTTCAAGCATAAACGAAGCGATTGAAACAACGGAAAAGAAAATGCCGTATGATTTTATAGAAATTGACATAAAAAACTCCTACGCCTATCTTGGAGAAATCATTGGAGAAACGGTGGGAGACGACGTAATAGACAAGGTTTTTTCGGATTTTTGCCTGGGCAAGTAATCGGAGAAAGGGGAGCTTATGAAAAGTTTTGTTGCCGAAGAATATGATGTGGTTGTCGTTGGGGCTGGACACGCCGGCTGTGAGGCTGCATTGTCGTCTGCCCGAATGGGAATGAGGACCCTGGTTGTGTCGATAACGTTGGATGCTGTCGCCATGATGCCTTGCAATCCTTCTGTCGGGGGGACGGGAAAGGGCCATCTTGTAAGGGAAATTGACGCTTTGGGCGGTGAAATGGCCATAAATGCGGACAAATCATCCATTCAAAGCAAAATGCTCAATACGGCCAAAGGACCTGCTGTACATTCTCTCCGGGTGCAATCGGACAAGCAAAAGTACCACAGCGAGATGAAGAAAGTGATGGAAAAGCAGGAAAATCTGGATCTCAAACAAGCCGAAGCCACTGAAATACTCGTTGAAAATGGAATAATCAAGGGAATAGTCACAAGAACAGGGGCTATTTATGGAGCCAAAGCTGTGATTCTCGTAACGGGGACATTTTTGGCTGGAAAAATATTTATCGGAGACGTAAGCTATGAAAGCGGACCCAACGACTTGAGAGCTGCTACCGAATTGTCTAAATCACTTAGAAAAAACGGCATAGCCTTAAGAAGGTTCAAAACCGGAACGCCTGCAAGGGTAAACAGCGCCTCGATTGATTTTTCAAAAATGGCCGAGCAGAACGGCGATGCTGAGATTGTACCGTTTTCTTTCATGAACGATTTCCTGGATTTTCCGCAGGTTCCGTGTTGGTTGAGCTATACGAACACTGACACGCACGAGGTCATCTTAGGGAACATAAACAGATCTGCAATGTATGGAGGAGAGATAGAGGGCCCTGGACCGAGGTATTGCCCTTCGATAGAGACAAAATTGGTAAAATTCGCGGATAAGGACAGGCACCAGCTTTTTGTCGAGCCGGAAGGCCTTTATACTGACGAGATGTATATACAGGGAATGTCGACAAGTTTGCCTGAAGAGGTGCAAGTGGCATTCTATAGAACAATAAGAGGCCTTGAAAAAGCTGAGCTGATGAGGCCTGCATACGCGATAGAATACGACTGCATAGATCCTACGGAATTGAAGCCGACGCTTGAATACAAGAAGATAGGCGGTTTGTTTTTCGCAGGGCAAATCAACGGGTCGTCAGGCTACGAGGAAGCCGCAGCGCAAGGACTGATGAGCGGAATAAACGCTGCTTTGAAGATAAAAGGGGAAGATCCTTTCATTCTTGACCGCTCGGAAGCCTATATAGGGGTTTTGATTGACGACCTGGTTACAAAAGGAACGAATGAACCGTACAGGATAATGACTTCAAGAGCCGAATACCGTCTCGTTTTGAGGCAGGACAATGCCGATTTGAGACTAACGGAAAAAGGTTGGGAGCTTGGGCTTGCTACCAGAGACCGGTATGAGCGGTATCTAAGCAAAAAAACGCAGGTGGAAGCCGAGATGGAAAGACTTAAGAGCGTAAGGAAAAAGCCGGGCGAACTCAAGGAATTTTTGGAAAAACAAGAAAGCGCGCAAGCGAAAAACGCGCTTTCGCTGTATGACCTTTTGAAGAGGCCTGAGCTTGACTATGTAAAACTTGAGGAAATTGACCCAAACAGGCCGAGCTTGATGCCCCAGGTGGTTTCACAGGTTGAAGTGGAAGTAAAGTACGAGGGATATATAGCAAAACAAAAGCAGCAAATAGAGCGGTTTAAAAAGCTGGAAAGAAAGATGCTGGATCCGGACATGGACTACTCAAAAATTTCAGGGATCAGGCTTGAGGCAAAACAGAAATTGAACAGCATAAGACCCGTTTCGGTAGGACAGGCATCCAGAATTTCAGGAGTTTCTCCAGCGGACATATCGGTCTTGATGATTTATCTTGAGCAAAAGAGAAGGAAGGCAAAACAGAATGGATAAAAAACTATTGTCTTCGGGATTGGCTTCGATGGGTATAGAAAGTTCTGAACAGATAGAAGACTCATTCGAAAAGTACATGGAACTGCTTCTTATTTGGAACAAAAAAATGAATTTGACGGCAATAACCGATGAAAGGGAAATAATAGCAAAGCATTTTCTCGATTCGGCGACGTGTTTGGCAATTGACGGAGTTTCGCAAGCCGAAAGATTGATCGATGTTGGAACGGGAGCGGGCTTTCCGGGGATACCCATGAGGATACTGAGTGGAAAGGGCGAGTGGTTATTGGCGGATTCACTTGGAAAGAGAGTCGGCTTTCTAAAGGAAGCAATTGAATCTATGGGATTGGACGGGATAACCGCCGTTCATTCAAGGGCGGAAGACCTGGGCAGGGACAAAAGGCTCAGGGAGACATTCGATGTTGCCGTTTCAAGGGCGGTGGCGAATCTTGCAGTCCTTAGCGAGTATTGCCTTCCGCTTGTTTCTGTAGGAGGAATATTCATAGCAATGAAGGGTCCCAAGGCGGATGAAGAGCTTGAGAATGCGAAAAGAGCGATTGAAATTTTGGGAGGAAAGGTAAGGGAAAGAGTTTCGGCAAAGAATCCCTATCTTGAATCGAGACACGAGATAATAGTTGTTGAAAAGGTGCGAAAAACTCCAAAAAAATATCCAAGAAGACCCGGGACACCTTCAAAAAATCCAATTTTGCAAGGAGAAAGCAAATGAATGAAATCATATATGTACAAATAAAGGATGTCAAACCGAATCCCAATCAACCGAGAAAACTTTTTTCAGAAAAGGCTTTGGGTGAATTGTCCGATTCAATAAGGAAATATGGAGTCATACAGCCCCTTACCGTAAGAAGCATAAGCGGCCAATATGAGCTTATTGCCGGAGAGAGAAGGCTAAGAGCCGCCGAAAATGCCGGGCTTGACTATGTTCCCGTGGTATTGAAAAACACCAATGACGAGGATTCGGCTGTAATTGCCCTTGTAGAAAATCTGCAGAGAGAGGATTTGGATTTCATAGAAGAGGCGCGGGGATATAAAAAGCTGATGACTGATTACAGCATGAAGCAGCAGGACATCGCCAAATCAGTCGGAAAGAACCAGTCAACCGTTGCAAACAAGTTGAGGCTGCTCAAGCTGTCCGATGGGCAGTTGTCTGATATAAGAAGGCATGGCTTGACAGAGCGGCACGGCAGGGCCTTGCTAAAGATTGATGAAGAAACAGACAGAGACAGAATGATAAAGAAGATAATCAAGAACGAATGGAATGTACGGCAGACCGAAGAGGCAATCGAGAAAAAGAACATCAGGGACGGCAGGAAAGAAAAGAGACAGACATTCAAGGCGTCCATGAATATGAGAATTTATACAAATACGATAAAGAATGCATTCAAGGAGATTTTAAAGACAGGCGTGAAAGCGGAATACGAAGAGGCGGATAAAGGGAAATATTATGAAATAAGGATAAAAATACCAAACGGAAACAGCTGAATGTTTCACGTGAAACAAAACCGCATAGAGTGCGGTTTGTTTTTTTGTCAGAATTTGCTTGCGGAAGTTTTGCCGGGGGCAAGAGGCGTGAAGACGGATGAAAAGAGCCGACCTTGAAGAATAAACCGTCTCGAAAGAGTGCGGGGACGGCAAGTGGGGGAAAGGCAAGACGCAAAACGAGTAAAATATGAAGAAAATCTCTGCTTTGCCTTAAAAACGAGGCAAAAATAACCTATAATGAAATAGTGGAAGAAACAGAAAAATAATTCAGCGATCGGGGAGTGCAACGCATGGGAAAAGCCATTGCCATTTTCAATCAAAAGGGAGGGGTAGGGAAAACTACCACGAACATAAATCTTTCCGCCAACTTGGGCAAGATGGGAAAGAAAATACTTGTAGTCGACATCGACCCTCAGGGAAATACTACAAGCGGTTTCGGCCAGGCATCAAGATATCTTGAAAACACAATATA
>CAZEHH010000021.1:0-11392 GCA_964512505.1 uncultured Peptostreptococcaceae bacterium | reverse complement strand
GAAATACTACAAGCGGTTTCGGCCAGGCATCAAGATATCTTGAAAACACAATATATGATGCTTTGCTTGGAGATGTCGATGTGGAGAAATGCATAATGAAGTCAAAATACAGGAATATAGACTTGATTCCCGCAGACATGCAGCTTGCGGGGGCTGAAATAGAATTGACAGGTATGCGAACTCGGGAATTCAAGCTTAAGATGCTGATAGATCAAATAAGGGACGGCTATGACTACATATTTATAGATTGTCCGCCTTCTTTGGGGCTTTTGACACTGAACGCTTTGACTGCGGCAGACGGGGTGCTTATTCCTATACAGTGCGAGTACTACGCGTTGGAAGGAGTAAGCCAATTGATGAATACTATTGGACTCATAAGGAACAAATTGAATCCGACTTTGGCAATAGAAGGCGTACTGCTCAGCATGTTCGATAAAAGAACAAATCTTTCGGTGCAGGTAGTGGAAGAGGTAAAGGATTTTTTCAAAGAAAAGGTTTATGAAACGGTAATACCCAGGAATGTAAGATTGGCGGAAGCGCCCAGCTATGGACTGCCGATAACAGAATACGACCCAAAATCGCGTGGCGCCGAAGCGTATCAGCTTTTGGCGGAAGAATTTTTGGCAATGGAAAAAAAGGGGGAAGCTTAATTGGCAAAGAAAAGAAGCGGCTTGGGAAGAGGGCTGAATGCTTTGATTCCGGAAATGGAGAAAACCGAAAAAGATGCGCGGGCATCAAAGAAAAGCATACATGAAATAGATGCAAATCTCATTAAAACCAATCCCAACCAGCCAAGAAAACATTTTGACAAGAATAAAATTGAAGAGCTGGCGCTTTCAGTCAAGAGGCACGGCATAATGCAACCGGTTATTGTAATGCCTGATGGAGACGGATACAGAATAGTGGCGGGAGAAAGAAGATACAGGGCTGCAAGAAAAGCCAATCTGAAAAGCGTTCCGTGCATAATAAGGGAAGTGGAAGCTTCGGAGGGCATGGAGTTGGCCCTGATAGAAAACCTTCAAAGGGAAGACCTCAATCCGATTGAAGAAGCGATGGCGTTCAAACAATTGATGGACGAACATGGAATGACGCAGGAAAAAGTTGCGGAGGTGGCAGGCAAGAGCAGGCCGTATGTGGCAAACATGGTAAGACTATTGGGGCTTGAGGAAAAAATGCGGAATTTGATAGTTAACGGCGAGCTTACGGGCGGACACGGAAGGACTTTGCTTGGGCTGCCATCTGAAGAAAAGAGAGCCTTCCTTGCCCAAAAGATAATAAAAAACGGATGGTCCGTCAGGGAAGCCGAAAAACAAGTCAAAACAATGTTGTCGAAAAAAGCAAAGGGCGCCGCTTCTGCAACAAAAGAAGAAGACAATGAAATATTTGACATGGAAGAAGTGCTTAGAGAAAGGTTCGCGACGAAGGTGCACATCAAAAACGGCACAAAAAACCGGGGAAAGATAGAGATTTCATATCATGGACTGGATGAATTCGAGAGGATAATGAAACTGTTGAGAAAATAATTGTTTCACGTGAAACATGAAAGGAATGAAAAATGCTAAAATTCGGCTTTGGAATTGGAATGATCAATATCTTTTTGTGGCTGTTCTTTATTGTTGCATGGATATACTCTTTTGTTTTGTTTGTAAAATTGGCCCACAGAGGCATAAGGGCATTGGACATCTACATAGGAAGGAATCGAATGGATTAGGGTAAATAATCCAAAAACGCGAAATGGGGAGCAATCATGTCGGCTAATAAAATTTACAACAGAAACAATCAAATAAATGACGCATGGCTGAAATTCATGGAAAGCGGTTATATCAACCATGACATCATAAGGAAAGAGATTGCGGAGTCGTGGGTCAGAAGCAAAAAAGAGCAAGTCGATCCAATGGGTGGAGAAGGGGCAAAGTCAAAGAAGCTGAAAGACAGGGAGATTCAGCTTAGGCCGCTGCTCCGGATTGCCAAGCCCTTCATGGAGAGCCTCTACAACATAGCGGGAAGCCATGGCTTGCTCGTGCGGCTCACAGATCCTGAAGGATATGTGGTGGAATGCCTGGGAGACCAGGATTCGGTGGAAATATACAAAAAGATGAATCTCTACAAGGGTTACAATGTCAGGGAGGAGACCATCGGGACCAATGCGATCGGAATAGCGCTGGTCACAAGAAAGCCCATACAGGTTTTTGCCGCCGAGCATTACGCAAAAAGGTATCATAAGTTCACATCTTCAGCCTGTCCCATCAAAAATGCCAAAGATGAATTGCTTGGAATTTTGAGTATGACGGATTCGTATGAAAAGGTTCATTTGCATACACTTGGAATGGTTGTCGCATCCGGCGAAGCCATAGAAAAACAAATGAAAATCGATACGATCAACAGGCAGTTGAGAATTGCAAACCGCCACTTTTCGACAATCATCGAGCAAATAAAAGAAGGGCTGATTTGCATAGACAACGAGGGAATAATAACCGATGTCAATTTGATAGCAAGGCACATACTTAAAAGAACGGAAAGAGAATTGATAGGCAAAGACATCCGCGGGATAGTAAAGATAGGAGACCGTTTCAAAAGCATAGTTAAAAGTATGAAAGACAGCCATTACAACAATGAGGAACTTGAATTCATACAAAAAAACGGCAAGAGGGTTGTCTGCATAGCAACCATCGCGACAATAAAGGACATAGACAAAAATATTCTGGAAGGAGCCATACTGACCTTTCACGAAGCAAAGACGGTCCACAATCTTGTAAACAGGATTGTGGGATCGCAAGCCCGCTTTACTTTCACAGACATAATGGGAGAAAGCGATGCCATAAAGAGAGCCATAAAAATGGCTGAAGGCATGACACAATACAATACGACTGTGCTTTTGCAGGGAGAAAGCGGTACGGGCAAAGAACTTTTTGCCCAATCGATTCACAATGCCAGCCCGAGAAGAAAGAATCCCTTTATTTTTCTCAATTGCGGAGCAATACCGCGTGATTTGGTTGCCAGCGAGCTTTTCGGATATATAGAAGGGGCTTTCACAGGAGCAAAAAGGGGCGGCCATCCCGGCAAATTTGAATTGGCGGACGGGGGCACAATTTTTCTTGACGAGATAGGGGACATGCCTTTGGACACCCAGGCCAACCTTTTAAGGGTTTTGGAAACCCAGGAAGTTGTAAGAGTCGGAGGACATGATGTCATTCCTGTGGATGTAAGGGTAATAGCGGCAACCCACAAGGATTTGAAGCAGGAAGTTGAAAAAGGAAACTTCAGGGAAGACTTGTTTTACAGGCTGAATGTAATGCCCATACACATTCCGCCGCTCAGAGAAAGGAAAAAAGACTTTAAGCCGCTGATATCATATTTCATGGAGAAATTCAGCATAAAAATGGGCAAGGACATACGAGGCATAGAGGATGCCTTTTACGACAGGATGAGCAGCTATCAGTGGCCGGGCAATGTCAGGGAGCTTCAGAATGTAATGCAACAGATAATAAGTGTTGCAAAAGACGGGGAAGTTTTGTCGGTTGAAGACATTCCGCAATATATGAAGGCTACTAATCTTATTGAAAGCACGGAGGCCCAAAACCAGAAATTTTTCACGCTTCGCGAAATAGAAAGCATAGCAATAGTGAAGACGATCAAGGAAACCGATAAGAATCTATCAAAAGCTGCGCGCATATTGGGAATAAGCAGAAGTTCTCTTTACAGGAAGTTAAAAGAATACAATATAGATATGACCTAAAAAGGGACATGTGTTCCATTATAGAACAACAATTAACAGCAAACACCAAATCATTGTAGCAAATTAGAACACCGCATCCATAAAGCGGTTTCTGTTTGCTCTTTTGTTTTTTTGGAAAGGGGCTCTAATCGTTGGAAAAGGCGGATTTATAAAACAATTTACAAAAGAGACTAATTGGCATGGAAATTGCTTTATGTTAATAAGGTGCAATATCTTGGAGGTGCGGCATGAGAAAGAACAAACCCAACACGTTTTATTTGATACTAATGGTTGTTTTTTGGTTGATTTTAACCGAAAGCATGGATGCGCAGATGGTTTTGGCCGGAATCGCCATATGTTTTCTTGTATTTATGATGAATATGGACATACTCGAGATAAATTTTGGGTATTCTTTCAAAAACAAGAAAAAAATATTTTATTTGATTCAATATCTTGCTTTGCTTTGCAAGGAAATAGTGTTTGCAAATTTTCATGTTGCCAAAATAGTACTTTCTCCCAAGCTGCTCATAACCCCAAGCGTTATGAGTTTTGAGACCCGTCTTGAAAAACCGCTTAGCAGAACAATATTGGCAAACTCCATAACTCTCACGCCCGGAACGCTGACTGTAAAGATGCAAGGCAAAAGCCTTATCGTGCACTGCCTTATGGACGAGTACACAGAGTCTGTGGCGCATTCAAAGTTTGAGGAATTATTACTGAAGGTGGAGGAAGAACCTGATGATGACTAAAATATTTATTGCGGCGATAATATATTTGACGGTGACTGTGACGCTTTGCACCGTAAGGGCTGTGAAGGGCCCTACTCCCGAGGACAGGCTTATTGCTATAAACGTAATAGGAACTAAAACCACTGTGATAATAGCTGTAGTCTCGTGCATTTTGAAGGAAAGTTATTTTTTGGATGTTGCGCTTGTTTATGCTCTTATAAGTTTTGTCGCATCCATGGCGATAGCAAACTTCATAGAGGGAAGGGGGAGCCGGGTTGATTAGAGAAGCATTAATGATTATTTTGATAATAGGGGGACTCTTTTTCTTCACTGTCGGAACCGTGGGAATTTTAAGGCTTCCTGACATGTACACGAGAGCCCACTCTGCGGCGAAGTGCGACACGCTGGGAGCTGTGCTAATTCTTATAGGAATAATAATTTTCAATGGAGAAAGCTATGCAAGCCTAAAGCTCTTGCTGATAATAATATTTTTGTGGGTTACAAACCCAACGGCGACGCACTTGATTGCAAAGGCCTATTACAACCGCTATCGAAAGGAAGAAGGAAGATGACCACTTTTTCAATGCTTGTCATAATATTTTTAATAGGGGCTTCAATTGCAGTATCGGTCATAAGAAACCTTTTGGGGGCCATCATAGTGTTCATGGTGTACAGCCTTACCATGGCGGTGCTCTGGCAACAGCTCAATGCGCCCGACCTTGCCATAACCGAAGCCGCAGTCGGCGCCGGAATAACAACATTGCTGTTCGTATTCACGCTGAGAAGAGTTGGAGGTGGAGGCAAATGAGAAAAGTGCTTTCTGTAGCCCTTGCCCTTGCCCTTATTGTCATTCTTCTGTTTGGCGTGGCCGATCTGCCTACTTTCGGGAATGCGGAAAATCCTTCAAACAACGAAGTTTCATACAGATACCTGGAAAAAGGCGTCGAGGAGACAGGAGCTGTCAATGTGGTGGCCGGAATAATTCTCGATTATCGCGCTTTCGACACGTTCGGGGAGGCCACAGTGCTCTTTACCGCGCTGATAACTGTAATTGCGGTTCTCAGGAGGGATGAAGATGAATAAAACCCATAAAGAAGCCGAAAGAAGCGACATTCTTACAGAAGTTGGAAAACTTATAATACCCTTCATTCAAGTTTTCGCCATATACGTGATACTTAACGGCCACCTGTCTCCGGGAGGAGGCTTCGCCGGAGGAACTATCCTCGGAGCGAGCATGATTCTGCACCGGCTTATTTTCGGGTGGGACAATCTCATTTCGAGGCTCACCTACGACAGGGTCATGAAGTGGATGTGCGCCTCGCTTTTGATCTACGGCGCCCTGAAGGGCTACAGCTTTCTTACCGGAGGCATGCACATGGAAGTGTGGGACGTTCCTCTTGGAACGCCGGGGAAACTCTTCAGCGGAGGTTTCATTTTGCCCCTCAACATAGCTGTTGGAATAATCGTATCCATAACTGTCTATGTGTTTTTTAAACTATTTTACGAAGGGACCATCTGATATGGGACACTTGATCACAAATTACTATGAGACGGGAGCCATAATTTTGTTCGGGGTGGGTTTTGTAACGCTTCTCGCCCATGGCAACCTGATTAAAAAAATAATTGGAATGAATATAATGGACACGGCTGTTTTTTTGTTTTTCATAGCAAAAGGATACATTGCAGGAAACGAAGCCCCCATAATAAGATCCGCCAAATCGGCTTCCGGATATGTAAATCCGGTTCCGACGGCCTTGATGCTTACAGGCATAGTTGTCGCAGTAAGCATAACCGCATTCGCTTTGGCGCTGACAATACGTGTCTATGAAAAATACGGCACGGTCGACCTCAATGAAATCATAAAAATGGGAGGGGAGTAAATTGCCAATGTACAATAGTTATCCACTTATCATAATTTTGGTCTTGTTTATCTCAGCCTTTGCCATACCTATTTTCAAGAGCATCAAAATGGCCAGGACAATTGGCATTTCGGCAGCGGGAATTTCCCTGGTGCTGTCAATACTGACGCTCATCGGAGTAAAGTCGGACGGAGCATACTACTTCAGGGTCGGCCATTTCGACGCACCTTGGGGAATAGAGTTCCACATAGGAATAATCGAGGGGCTTATGGGAGTCTTGTTCATGACCGTATCCCTGGCGGTGTTGTG
Source organism: uncultured Peptostreptococcaceae bacterium (assembly GCA_964512505.1). Classification (GTDB taxonomy): domain Bacteria; phylum Bacillota; class Clostridia; order Peptostreptococcales; family BM714; genus BM714. Next base: position 4,781 of record CAZEHH010000021.1, on the reverse strand, counting down.
GTTTTCCGTATACAGCATAGACCACGACCTTTCCAAAAAGAAAGTTCCTATTTTCTATACCCTGGTCAATCTGCTTGTTGGGTCTCTGCTGGGAATAGTCTTTTCAGACGACCTTTTCAATTGCTTTGTATTCATTGAAATCAGCTCAATTGCCTCGTGCGGAATAGTGGTAGTAAAGGACAAGAAGGAAAACATAAAGGCCGCTCTCAAGTACCTCATACTGAGCTCTCTGGGCTCGGGGCTGGTTCTTATGGGAATAGCCCTGGTTTATTCGCTGACCGGCCATTTGAACATGCCGCATATACACGAAGCGCTTGTGTCTGTTTATCCCGAACACAGCAGAAACATGCTTATAGCCATAGGCCTTTTCACGGTTGGGCTGGGGGTTAAGAGCGCAATGTTCCCATTGCACACTTGGCTTCCCGACGCACATACATACGCACCAGCACCTTCAAGCGCGCTCTTGTCCGCATTGGTCCTCAAGGCGTATGTAATACTTTACATTAAAATAATACACAGGGTTTTCGGAATGTCTATTGTGGGTGATTTGCCTGTTCTTAACATAGTGCTCCTGTTGGGCTCAATCGGAATGATTGCAGGATCTGTGCTGGCCATACTGCAGAAGAACCTTAAAAGAATGGTTGCATATTCAAGTGTTGCGCAAATGGGTTACGTTTTTTTCGGAATAGGGCTTGGAACCACAATGGGACTCGCTGCTGCAATATTTCAGATATTCAACCATGCTTTCACAAAGTCGGCTCTTTTTCTGTCTGCAGGAAGCATACTGGAGAAGACGGGAAAGAAAAACATTTCCGACTTGAAGGGAGTAGGAAAGGAAATGCCTTTTACGCTTGCCATATTCACCATAGGGGGCATGTCCCTGGTGGGAATTCCGCTTTTGTCGGGTTTCAACAGCAAATGGAATTTTGCTGTTGCCGTTATTGAGGCCCACAGGGTCGAATTGCTTGCAGTAGTGCTCATAAGCAGCCTGTTGAACGCCCTGTACTATTTCCCAGTCATAATAAACGCATATTTTGGAGAAGAAAGCCTTGAGGGGAAAGTTTACAGGAACACAGAGCGCCCCATTAAGGAATTGCTCCCGATTTTTGCGCTTGTACTCGGAGTCATATATTTTGGAGTATCTGGCGGAGGCCTTTTGAGCCTTATAGAAGCGGGCATTCCCGCATTAAACTAGAAACTGAAGGGAGGGACCCCGATGAAATTTATTGCATTGGTCCCGATTGCATTTCCAATGGCCCTGGCCGCGGGAATGCATTTTATAGAATTCAAAAATGAAACTTACAGGAGAACATACCTTCTTGGAGGGGTTTTTCTAAACTTTATTTTTGCAATGATTGTCATTTCAACGGCGCAGCCGGAAATGCACATATTCAAAATAAACGACTTCATGGAAATATATTTTAATGTTGACGGAATGAGCAAGCTTTTTCTTTCAATGACGTCTTTTCTGTGGATTTGCACAACCGCTTATTCCTTTGATTATATGAGCCACGAGGGCAAGGAAAATAAATTTTTCACATATTTCCTTGTAACACTCGGAGTTGTTGTGGGAATTTCTCTGGCAGGCAATATATTTACATTCTACATTTTTTATGAATTCCTGACGCTTTCAACCTTCCCGCTTGTAATCCATACAGGCACAAAGGAAGCTCTTGCAAGCGGAAAGAAATATCTCATTTATTCATTCGGCGGAGCGACACTTGTTCTCCTTGGAATGATTCTTTTGTTTAGCGTTGGGGGAAACCTCGAGTTTGTTCCGGGAGGGATAATTGATGCGTCTGAAGCAAGCGGCAGGGCGACTGCGGCATATGTGATACTTTTCCTGGGTTTCTCGGTCAAGGCCGCAATGGTGCCTTTCCATTCCTGGCTTCCCGCCGCAATGGTTGCCCCTACGCCGGTAAGCGCGTTGCTTCACGCGGTGGCGGTTGTCAAGTCGGGAATTTTCGCACTCGTACGAATAACCTTTTATCTTTTCGGAGCTCAAGCGGTAAAGGCCATGCATGTAAGGGGATATTTGAGCATTTTGGTTGTATTGACAATATTGATGGGTTCTTTTGTCGCCTTGCATCAGGAAAATTTGAAGAAGCGTTTGGCTTATTCGACAATAAGTCAGTTGGGCTACATCATTCTTGGAATCCTTCTTTTAAATGAAGACGGGCTTTCGGGAGCTCTTCTGCACTTGATAAATCATGCAGCTATAAAGATAACCCTCTTCTTTTGCGCAGGGGTTATAATGTACAGAACAGGATACAAGACAATAGGGGAAATAAGGGGCATAGGCAAGAAAATGCCCATAACGATGGGTTGTTTTTCGGTGGCTTCAATATCCCTTATAGGGCTGCCGCCGTCTAACGGCTTCGTGAGCAAGTGGTACCTGGCAATGGGAGGCCTGCAGGAAAACAGGGCAATTTTTGTTGTCATACTTCTCGTTAGCGCGATTCTTACAGCCGGATACTTGTTGCCTATAGTTGTTACTGCGTTTTTTCCGGGGGAAATGGAAAGGGAGCTGGTCAACAAGGAGCCGCCACTCATGATGTTGGTGCCGATCGTGGTTTTAACCGGCATAACTGTGGTTTTGGGGCTTTTCCCGAATGTGGTTCTGCATTTCGTTCAAGATATTGCAAAAAGTTTGATTTGAAAAGATTCGGAGGATTTAAATATGGAGAAAATTCTACTGGTTTCCACCCTGCTGATTCCGTTTGTCGGGTCTGCAGTCGGGTTTTTCATAGGAAAGAAAAATGAAAAGGCAAGGGACGCCTTCAATATCATAATGACAGGGCTGGTTTTTCTCGCCGTTGTAATGATGTATCCGCATATTGGCGGACAAGGAATAGAAATTGAGATACCCGATATAATGGGGATAGGGCTATTTCTCAAGCTCGACGCTTTCAGATACATATTTGCCGTTATAACGGCATTTGTATGGTTTCTTGCAACTATGTACTCGACCCAATATTTAATAAAATACAAAAAGAGAAACAGGTACTACGCATTCTTCATACTCACATATGCAAGCACAATGGGAATTTTTATTTCGGACAATCTACTAAATCTATTCACTTTTTTCGAAATAATGTCTATAACCTCTTATTTCCTGATAATTCACGATGAGGATGAATATACACGGGACGCCGGCAAAACATACCTTATAATGGCGATTGCCGGGGGCATGATACTCCTTATGGGAATTTTTCTTCTTTTCGACTATACGGGAACCCTGATGATTGACGATCTTGCCGCCGGGGTAGACGGCATGGGGTCTGCAAAGTACATTATCGCATGGCTTATGATAATTGGGTTCGGGGTGAAGGCAGGCATGATGCCTCTTCACATATGGCTTCCGAAGGCCCATCCGGCCGCACCTGCTCCAGCGAGCGCAATACTTTCGGGAATACTGCTCAAAACAGGCGTTTTCGGTATAATGATTACCGTGCTTGTTATGATGGACAGAGACCTTGTTTTGTGCAACGCCATTTTTCTTTTTGGATTGTTGAATATGTTTTGGGGCGGATTCATGGCTATTTTCCAAAGGAACATAAAGCGGATTCTGGCTTACAGCTCAATGAGCCAGATAGGATATATACTTATGGGGGTGGGACTTATCGGTTTGCTTGGCGACCATAACAACATCGCTATACACGGGACTCTCTTTCACATATACAACCACGCCATTTTCAAGGTGCTCCTTTTTTTCAGCGCTGGAATAGTATATATGGTCCTTCACGAATTGTCCATAAACCACATAATGGGCTTCGGAAAAAACAAAAGATTTCTGAAGGCTGTATTTATTATAGGATTCATGGCTATAATCGGAATGCCGGGGTTCAGCGGCTTCGTAAGCAAGAATCTTTTGCATGAAGCCCTTATAGAGGCCGGCCACATATACGGAGGATTGGGTTTCAAGGCGGCGGAATGGATATTTGTAATAAGCAGCAGTTTCACCGTAGCTTATCTGCTCAAGATATTTGTATCGGTATTTGTTGTTGAAAGTGAAAAGTATTGGGGCCAGTTCAAGAAACAGATTCGAAAAAGGGCTCTTTTCCCCCTCGTGCTTCTTTCAGGAGTGGTAGTCTATACGGGAATCAGGCCTGATTACGTCTTTTCCGTAATAAGCCGTGCTGAGACAATGTTTTCCGGCCACGGGCATGTTCCTCACAATATGTACACATCGGAAGTCTTTTTGGAAACAGGCGTGGTTTTTGCCTTGGGATTTGCAATTTATTTTTTGGTTATTCAAAAATGGTTGCTTGTGCAAACCGAAACCGGTCCTATTTACAAAAACCCGACACTTGGCTGGCTGAATTTGGAACAGCATTTCTACAAGCCGTTGACAGAAGGCTTTTACTGGATCGGATACAACCTGTTTAAACACGTCGACCATGGATTGGTAAATTTCTTTTCCCGTATAGGGGGCCTGTTTGCAAAGTTCGGGGACCTGAAAATCGACATGGGACGGTTTAAAAGAAAAGAACGGTATAAAGAGGCCTCGGGCAAGGTCGATGATTTCAAGAAAAAAAGCGGGATAGAAATAAAAGATCTTGTTGCCGGGATTGGAGACAAGGCGGCAACCTCCAATGTAAAAGAGAACTATGCAACAGAAATAGAAAGCATAGGGCAAATTCTTTCCCGCACGCAATTGCATATGAACAGCATAATATATGCCTTGTTCATATTCGCAATAATTCTTATTGGAATATTGGGGTATCTGATACTCAAAACCTGATTTCGACATTGAAGGCGGCGTGAAAAAAACCAAAAAT
>CAZEHH010000020.1:12987-18711 GCA_964512505.1 uncultured Peptostreptococcaceae bacterium | reverse complement strand
CGGTATGTATCTTTACCACTACGGGTTCGGTGTTGTAAAGCGTACCGTAGAGTTTTGAAAGCTTGTATGGTTTAGGAAGCGGTATGCTCAGTTTTTTTATTTCTATTTTTGTTATTTTCATCTATTCTCCCCCTACTTCAATCCTGTCTCAAGGAATTTGTTTATTTCTTCAACGCTCATGCCCGCAAGTCCCAGTCTTTCCAAAGTTCTTCCGTTTTCTCTGAAATTCCGTTTTAAAAGGAATCCACCAAGCGCTGCTACCGTCTCCATCCTCTCGGTTGGAACGCCGGCGAGCTTTCCAAACTCCATCATGGGAAGAAGTCCCATGGGTATGTCCTCAAGAACATATCTTGTGTCCACCCTTTTCTGCCCCTGGATCCCTCCGTAAGCCTCAGTGTTCCTTACGGCCTCAGTAAGATTTTCACCCTTTGAACCGTATAGAAGGTCATACCATTCCATCACGGGCTTGAGCTCTATACCGAATGCCTCTCCTACAGCGATTCTTTCCTTGTCTATTTCTATCACGAAGTCTCCGATTGTGGGAGTGATTCCGTCCCAATAGTATTTCCAGTCCCGTCCGGACTCTATCATGGATGTATTTAGAAGTGTGGGGCCGGGATGAACCACGCTGTTAAGGTTCTCAAGGCTTGTCTGCAAAACGTTCTTTCCTGCATACATCATGGGATAAGCCTCGTTGATTTTTTCGAGAACCACGCTTGTCTTGTTGGAGGGAAGAGCGGCAACCATCAACCGATCCTTTATTCCAAGTATGCTTACCTTTCCCGGCTCGCTGAGCCTGGCTGCATAAATGAGGGACATGGCCTCGCTGATGATTATGTCTGCAGTGCACCCTTCCTCTTCAAGAACCTTCTTGAATTCAAGGGCTCCGCAAGTCGCACCCGGATGAATGAAGAGAATCTGCCCGTCCCGCATGCTCCCAGCCAGGCTTTTGGCAATCGCCCTGTGGGCAAGCGCCGGAGCTACAACCATTACTATGTCAGCCCCTTCAAGAGCCTTGTCTATGTCGAGTGTTGCGAATTCAATCTTTCCGAATCCATTCACCACTCCGTCGACTTCGATTCCGCCTTTTTTGTTGATTGCCTCGATTGTTTCAGGAACTATGTCGTAAATCCTTACCGGGAATCCCATGATTGCCAAATGCCCCGATGTGGCATGGCCTCCATTTCCTCCTCCAATTACCGCCCAAACTGTTTTCTTTGCAGTTTCCTTTTTCATGTTCTACCTCCTGCTATGTATTAAATGTTTAAATGTGTTGTTGTCAGACAACCATACTGTATAACATGAATCTCCACTTGTCAATACGAATTCTGAAAAATCACGCAAAAAAAACGTTTGCATGATTTTTCATTGCAAACGCTCTTTTTGTTTTTCAATGGTTCTGCCTTCGCGACTTATTAATCTTGTTGTTTCTTGCCCGTTTCAAGATAGAGATTGATTTCTTCCACGCTCATTCCATCAAGCCCAAGCCTCTTGAGGTTTCTTCCATCTTCCCTGAGATTCTTCTTTAAGAGAAAGCCTCCCATTGAGATAACTGTATCCATGCGTTCTGTATCGACCTTTCCGAGCCTTCCCAATTCCACCATGGGAAGGAGCCCCATAGGAATATCCTCCAGCAAGAATCGAGTATCCACCCTGTCTGGACCAGAAATTCCTTCGTAAGCTTTTGTGTTTCTTACGGCCTCGGTCAAATTTTTCCCTTCAGCTGAATACTCCAAAATATACCACTCCATTATGGACTTGAGTTCAAGTCCAAAGACCTTGCCCACTTCGCGTCTCTCTTTATCTATTTGCAGAGCAAAATCACCTATTGTAGGCGTTATTCCATCCCAATAATACTTCCAGTCCCTTCCCGACTCGATCATTGATGTATTGAGTATGCTCGGTCCCGGATGAACAACCGGATTTAAATTTTCAAGGCTCGTATGCAGCACATTCTTGCCTGCATACATCATCGGAAAGGCTTCCTTAATCCTTTCAAGAACGTAATCCGTTTTTCTTGACGGAATAGCCGCTACCATCAATTCACCTTTTTTCCCGAGTATCTTTACTCTTCCCGCTTCAGCGAGCCTGGCAGCAAATATAAGAGACATTGCTTCACACACAACAACATCCGCAGTGCATCCTTCATCTTCAAAAACCTTTTTGAATTCCAGTGCGCCTCCCGTTGAGCCCGGGTGGATAAATACAATCTGCCCATCCTTAAGATGCCCAGCCATATTGCTCGCTATTGCCCTATGGGCGAGAGCCGGCGCCACCACCATCACAATGTCCGCCCCGTCCAAAGCCTTTTTTATATCAGTTGTTGCAAATTCGAGCTTTCCGAACCCTTTGACATGACCTTCGACTTCTATGCCTCCTTGTTCGTTCAATTTGTCAACCGTTTCCTCCACTATGTCGTATAGCCTTACCGGGAAACCCATTATTCCAAGATGGCCAGCCGTAGCGTGTCCCCCGTTTCCTCCGCCAATGACTGCCCAGCATGTTTTTTTCGGTTTTGGTTGATCCATAGCATTTCCTCCCTCGCTTTGTTTATGTATAATTGTCCTACATTTAGAATACGGTTTTTGCCTCTTGTTGTCAAACAATTTGGATTCTTTTGAATGCATCAAGATCATCGCCAATTGTACTTGAACATTTTAAATCATATAATATAGTAAACAGTAAAAAGGAGACTTTCCCATGGACAAGGAGCTTCTATTGCAAGATTTGATTGACGACTATAAAAGCATATCAAGGCAGGGCATTGCCCCCTGCATGACCGATATGAAACCTGTTTTCAGAGAATACATGCACAAAAAGCTTCTGACCGTTTCATATCCTGTTTTGGGTTCATACCTCAACCCGAGAAGAACAATGCAGGGAGGCTTCATAACCGCGGCCTTCGACAACACCTTCGGGGCGCTTTCATACTATTCCGCCGGGAAAAAATTCATGGCTACGATAGACTTGCACACCCGCTACCACTGCCCCATATTCGAGGGAGACGAATTGACGGTCACCGCGCGCATGGTTTCACTCGGAAAAACGATAATAAGCATGAGAGGCGAGGCCGTCAACAAAGAGGGCCGACTGATAGCGACCGCGGGTACGGATGTCATGATTATGGACTCCGCCTTGCAACAATACAAGCCATTGGCTGAATGAAGTGAATTGCAAATGATAAAACACCTTCCATACGGAAGGTGTTTTGACTTTTAAAAACATTTTTTCAATGCAAAAAAAGATTCTCAAAAATTTTTTGGGGACGGTACTTGACAAATACCCCTTATGGGTATAATATGTTGGCAGAGGTGATCAAATGGCAAGAAAGGCCAGGGAAAAGATTCCTTTCGGGACATATCTTGTTGAGCAATTCTGCATTGAAGGCAAGGTTTTGTTCGAATCCGATACGGACCGCCGCATTTTTCTTGAAATATGCTTTGAAAAAAAGGCGCAGTTCCATTTCAAGCTTTATGGATACTGCCTTTCGGACGAACGCAGCTACAGGCTTGTCATCTATGACAACGGCAGCGATATTTCAAAAATAATGAAATCAATAAACATAAGCTACGCCTACCGGGTGAAGGAGCGCGGCAAAATTTTCAAGGACCGTTACAAAAGCGCATTGTTGAAGTCCCCTGAAAATCTTCAGTCCGCACTGTATTCAATCAGCGAAGATACGCCCTGCTGCGATTTCAAAACGGACTTGACCGAAAAGCTGCTGGACAGGGAAATTTATTTCACGCCCGAACATGGAAACCGGGAGAATCTTGTCACCTTCGACAGCAGAACAAACAGGCCTTGCCTTGACGAGCTTCCCTCCTGCAAAAACAGGGAAGATTGCATAAGTTCTGTAAAGCAGGGAGTGATGGTCCTGGAAAGAGCGGCCGAGGCCCGTGGGCTTACTGTAGAAAAGCTTTTGGCCGACAAACGACTCCGAAACATGGAACTTCTCAAACTGAGAAAGACTTCAGCCCTGTCACTCAGGGAAATAGGAGAAATTTTCGGCGGTCTGGGCGAATCGTCCGTATGCAAGATAATAAGCAGAAACAAGGGGAAGGGAGAAAAAAATGGGATTGGATTTTAATCTGAATGGAATTTCAAATGAAAAAAGCACCGCGCTTGATTCCGATACGCTTTATGACTCCATAATCATCGGAGGCGGACCGGCAGGCCTGAATGCCGCTCTGTATGCGAAACGAAAGGGCCTCAATGTGGGAATGATTGCCGCACACATTGGCGGACAGGTCATGGACACTTCTTCAGTCGAAAACTATCTTGGCTTCGAAAGTCTTTCAGGCCAGGACTTGATGCATAAATTCGAAGAGCATGTGAAGGGATATGAAATTCCCACTGCCACGGGAGCCTTAGTCAAATCGCTTGAAAACGGTAAAGGCTTCAAAAGAATTTTTGCGGACAACGGAAAAAGCTACAATTCAAAGTCAGTGATAATTTCAACCGGAAGCAAGCCCAGGCACCTTAATGTTCCGGGTGAAATGGAGTATTCAGGCAAGGGGGTCGCATACTGCGCCATATGCGACGGTCCACTTTTTGCAGGAAGGGATGTCATCGTTGCAGGCGGAGGCAATTCCGCGGTCGAAGCGGCCATTGACCTTTCCAAGATTGCAAATACCGTAAAAATCGTTCATAGGAGCCAATTTCGGGCCGACAAGATACTTGTTGACAAATTGAAAGAACTTGGCAATGTGGAAGTGTATCTTGAAACCCAAATTAAGAGAATCGGCGGAGAAAAATTTTTCACACACGTTGAAGCTGCAGACAAAAACAGCGGCAAGGACATAGTGATAAAAGCCGACGGTCTTTTCGTCGAAATAGGCTACCTTCCAAAAAGTGAAATTTTCAGGGACATTGTGGAAACCAACGAAAAAGGTGAAATCATTGTCGACACTCGCGGCGAAACAAGCTCAAAGGGCATATTCGCAGCCGGTGACGTTACAAGCGGCGACTACAAACAAATTGTCATTTCCGCTGCGGAAGGCGCAAAGGCCGCTCTCAGCGTCAACGATTATATAAACAAACTTTAAAACAAACGAAAATGGAGGTTTAATATTATGGCTTTTTTAAACGAAGATATCAGCAAACAAATCAAGGGAATTTTTGCTTCTATGAAGGAAAATGTCAATATCGCATTGTTTTTGGACAAAACGGGTTGCGAGTCCTGCGAGGACGCACGCGGATACATGGAGGAAATGGCAAATCTGAGCGAGAGGATTTCGCTTTCTGTCTATGACCTTGTCGATGACAAGGAAAAGGCTTTGGAATTGGGTGTGGAGCTTACTCCGGCAATCGTATTGCTCGACGGGGAAAACAAGGACAACGGAGTGAAATTCAACGGGATTCCGGCAGGCCATGAAATAAATTCATTCATATCCGGAATATTGGAAGTGTCGGGGTCCGGGCAGGAGCTTTCGAGCGAAATGACGCAAAGAATCAAGAATATAGACAAACCCGTCAACATAAAGGTTTTCGTCACTCTTGGATGCCCGCATTGTCCGGGCGCAGTTTCAAAGGCTCATAAAATAGCCCTTCTCAACCCGAACGTCAATGCGGAAATGATCGAGGCAAACACCTTCGGGGAGCTTTCCCAAAAGTTCAATGTCAGCGGTGTGCCAAAAATCGTATTCAACGAAGGTCCCGACCTTCTTGGAGACCAGCCAATCGATGCATTCATCGACGCAATGGAAAATCTGTCGGCATAAAAAC
>CAZEHH010000020.1:0-12887 GCA_964512505.1 uncultured Peptostreptococcaceae bacterium | reverse complement strand
GACCAGCCAATCGATGCATTCATCGACGCAATGGAAAATCTGTCGGCATAAAAACTTGGCAGATGGTTTTTAAAGCTTCAAAAAAGCCTTCGCGGCATTTGCCGCGAAGGCTTTTTTGTTTTGGCAATTCCTTTCAATCACTTGAATTGTACTATCATCTGAATCTCGACTGCCGCATTGCCGGGAAGTGAATTGGCTCCCGTCGCGACTCTCGAGTGCCTGCCCTTTTCTCCGAAAACTTTTTCCAGGAAATCCGAAGCTCCGTTTATGACCATGGAATGCTTTTCAAAATCTTCTCCGCAATTGACATAACCGGTTATTTGGACAATTCTTTCAACTCTGTCCAAGTCTCCGATCGCGCCCTTGACCGCGCTTATGCAGCGCATGGCGCAGATTCCAGCCGCCTCTCTGCCTTCTTCAAGGGTAAGGTCCCTTCCCACTTTCCCCTTGTAAAGCAATTCGGTCCCGTCCTTTGGAGTCTGTCCCGCTACGAAAACAAGTTGTCCGCAAATGACTGCAGGAACATATTGCGCGGCAGGCGCAGGCGGATCAGGCAAAATTACGCCAAGCTCATCGAGTCTTTTTTCTATGCTCATCAAACCCGCTCCCTTCAATAATTTTCGGCAATGAAGCCGCTGAGGCTTTCCAGACGGCATTCCTCGCTTTTAAGATTATGCTTGTCAAGCGCCGCGGCATATTTCAGTCCGCTTCCCGTAAGAATGCATACCGCACTTGAATCGCCGCTTATTATTCCCGCACTTCTCAGCTTCCTTAAAGCGGCAAATGGGACTGCCGATGCGGGCTGCCCGAAAAGCCCTGCCTCCGCCATCATCCTCTGCGCTTCGATTATTTGGCCGTCATTTACCGAAACGGCAATCCCTCCATTGTGGTCGAGCATCCTCAGTGTTTGATTCCCGCTCGGGGGAAAGGGATTTTCTATGGCATGCGCTATTGTCCCGGTGTCATAGAGCCTTTCAATTTCCATTCTTCCGGCTTCGTAGGCACGGGCTATGGGCGAGCATCCGCTTGCCTGGGCGCAAATCATCTTTGGAATCCTGTCGACAAGGCCGCAGGCCAAAAATTCCGCGAAACCTTTCTCTATTCCCCTTATGTTGCCTCCTGCGCTTGTGGGGACAACTACATAGTCGGGCATGACAAAATCCAGCTGCTCGCAAATTTCGAAAGCTATCGTCTTCGATCCTTCGACCCTCAGCGGCGAATCCGAGTTCAAAAAGTATATTCCGTTTTCCTTGCCTATTTTGAGGCTTTCATAGTACATTTGCCCGTAATCCCCATCGACTCTGATCAGGTTTGCTCCGTATATGCTTATAGGCTTCATTTTTTCGCCGGGTATGTCCTTGTTTACCAGCACGAATGTCTCGAGTCCAGCTGCGACTCCGTATGCCGCTACCGAAGGGGCCATGTTGCCTGTTGAGACTGTCCCAATTTTTTCGTATCCAAGCTTGACGGCATGCTGCACCCCTGCATATGTGCCCCTGTCCTTGAATGACCATGTCGGATTTTGGCTTTCGTTCTTGAAATGCAATTTGCCTATTCCAGCTTGAGCCGCAAGGCTCTTTGATTCCACAAGGGCCGTGAATCCTTCCCCCAGCGAAAGGTCTTCATCAACTTCCACGAAAGGAAAAAAATCGGAATATCTCCGAAGCAGGTTTTGCTTCATTGCGTTTCCTTCATTTATCTTTCCGCTTGCTATGCGCTCAAGCTCGAGCGGCTCGTTGCATTCATCGCACCTGTAGTGCGCTTGGTTTGCATCGAACGCCTTGTCGCACCTGGTGCATCTCAAAATAGCATTTTTCACTTGAATCTCTCCCTTTTCCGTATGGCTTTCCTATGCTTCCATTATGCTCACAGAAGCTCCAGGTGTCAACAGCGCCCCGGTTTGTGATAAAATGGTTTAAGGACCCGGTTTCCAAAACTCAAACCCCAAACGGAGGACTACACAAATTGAAAAATTTTGAAGAAGCATGGAAAATCTACGAGGAAGCCTTCCCGGAGGACGAGCGCAGGAGCCTCTCCCAGCAAATGGACTTGCTTGAGAACCCACTTTACAATTTCATTTGCATTCATGGCGAAGGCGAATTGGCGGGTTTTATAGCTTGGTGGGAGCTGAGCGGATTTGTATTCATAGACCATTTTGCCATAGACGGGAATCAAAGAGGGAAGGGGCTCGGAGGAAAATTCCTCAGGGATTTTCTGTCGGAAAAAGGCACCCATGCAGTGCTTGAAGTCGAAAAGCCATCTTCGCCAGAGGCAAAAAAAAGAATCGCATTCTACGAGAGGCTGGGTTTCCACCTCAATGAATACGATTACTTGCAGCCGCCTTTTTCTAACGGCAAAAATCCGGTCCCTTTATTGTTGATGTCTCATCCTTCAGGGCTCGACCCGGACGGTTTTGAAAAGATAAAGTCAGAGCTCTACAGCAAAGTCTATTCCGTTTGACTTTCCGCCATCCCCAAAACCTCTTTCAGTAAGGCATGATTGACATCCGCTTTTTCTTTCATCTTCGAATTGTTCTCGACGAGCGCAGCTTTCATTTCTCCGTAATTGTCCATCAGCTCGCTGAAAGCTTCCCAAAGCCTTTCGGAGTCGATGCCGTCAACTCCTCCAATGCCCAATTGGTTTGCCGAATTGACGTATGATTCAATTTTGGGGTCATACTCGATGCCCACGAAAGGTATGTCCTTCAGCCCTGCCCATATCAAGGCGTGAAGCCGCATTCCCACCATTGCGCAATAATCTGCGGAACCGCTCAGGAATCCTTCTACCGTGTTGGGTATCAGGGGAATTTCAATTCCGGAGCACTCTTCAATCTTCTCTTTAAGCTTTTCATCCTTTCCCTTTTGCATCGACAGGAATTCTACTTCGTACCCGTTTTCGACGAGTCTTTTTGTGAATTTGGACATTTCACCGATTATGCGGCTGTTGTTTTTCCACGGCCTCACATTTATCGCAACTCTTCTGCTTCTGCCGCCGCCCGAAGATTCATATCCGTAATATGAGAGGTCCGAAGCCAATTCGACTTTGGCACCCACTCCGAGATTTTTCAGGTTTTCCACCGTTTCCCCGTCCCTGGCCACAAATGCGTCTATGCCGCTCAGAACCTTTCTTGTCATATGCCTGTACAATCCACCCTTGACCGGCCCGAAGCCGTTGCCCAACAGGACTACTTTCTTTTTCAGCAATGTGGAAATCCTTATCAGCGCCAAATAATACACGAGGGATCTGTTGCTTGTGACGTTTTGGATTATTGATCCCCCTCCTCCGACAACTATGTCGGAATCGAAAACAGCCTTTACTATGGAAGAGTACTTGTTTCTTCCAACGGTTCCTATTCCGTGGGTCTCCTGTGTTTTAAGGGCGCAATAGGACAGAGACCTTATCTCCATGTCCGGCCTTATTTCACGCATGATTCTTATTGTCTGGCTCAGGAGAACCTCGTCGCCTATGTTGTCCGAGCCGTAGTATCCAATTATCAGTGCCTTCATAAAATTCCCACCTTGTATTCGTTCTTTAAAATCCTACCTGCCAAGCCTCTTTTCTTTGGAGGCGAAGGCCGTCAAAGAAAGCGCAAGCCAAAATTGGAAGCAAATCCTGTAGTCGAACAGCGTATAGTCTATGAGTCCGTGCAAAAGTATTGCAAATATGATTGTCAGGGAAATCAGTTCCTTGAAGCTTCCCCTGATGCCTGTCTTCGTTATTGCTCTCACGTTATAAAAAACCGAACTTGCCGCGATATACATGAACAGCACAAATCCCATGATTCCCGACTCGAGCCACACCTGCAAATACAGATTGTGGGAGTGGGTGGCATTGTACCCCGGCATCTTGTAGTGAGCATAGTATTGGTGAAAAGACTGGTATCCGTATCCCAAGCCGGTCAGTCCATAGTCCTTGACCATTTCAAAAGCGTTTTTCCATATTTCAACCCTGTAGTAGAAGGATGAATCCTGAAACCCGCTCAATATGCTTGCAAGCCTTTGTCTTACCACCGGAGGTGAAAATGCCGCTCCGGCAATCCCCAGAGGGACGAATGCCGCTATGAATTTCCAATTGTATGCGAAAAGGAATATACCCAGCCCTGCGGCGTATGTTATCCATGCCCCTCTCGAATATGTGAGAACAATCTGATGCGTTATGGCTATGCACAGCAGGGCGAGCAGAAATTTGCCCCTTTTGCTCTTATTGCTTGCGATGAGCGCAAGTCCTATGAAAAATGTGTTTACAAGGTATTCCCCGTATATGTTTGGATTTGTAAAAAACGAATATATTCTCGTCTCCAGATCGGGATTTATCGACCTGTCGATCCACAGGTCCTGGTTGCCGACAGAAGCCCCCGACTGGTAATATCCGTACAGAACCGGGATTGCGGATGAAAAAAATATGAACATGAGCAAAACCCGTATTTCGCCCTTGTCGAATTCGTTTGAAATAACAAAGTACGCCCCTATCAATGAAGACAGCATGACAAGCTGCTTGAAGCAGGAAACCGGGTCATAGGAGAAGAGGCTGCCTACAACGTTTACAAAAAAGAAGGCTATTGCGGCAATGTCGAGTGTTGAAATTGAAACGGGCTTTCCTCCAAATATTTTTTTGCCTGCCCATGTCAGGAAAGCAAGCAAAAACACAAGGCTTGAGACCTTGGCGTTTGCAATCGGGAAAATTAGCGCGCCGGCATAAACAAACGCCTTTTCCATTTTGATTTTCTCAATCATTGTATGTTTCCTCTATTCCTATAATAGTGCCGTAGCAGGCATAGTCCTTGCTGTAGAGCGCAATCTTCTTTCCGATGGCCAATTTCTTGGCAGCCACTACGTATGAGTCGTTCAATTCGGTCGCTCTCGCTTCTACGGTCAAATACAAATCGCTCTTTGCCGGGAAAGACACTATGGCAGGCTCATCGCTGTCCATTATGGTTTCGCGATGGCACGAAAGGACATGGTCCTTGATTTTGCCGAATTCCAATCCGTTTTCGTGGTCCACGACAATTTCTCCCGGAACTATGTAGTCCGAAACATTGTTTTCAACTTCTCCAACCAAAAAAGTGATTTCCAGATCCACGAAGGCTATCTCCTTGCCCGCTTCGTCGCTTTTGGACTTCTGAATGTATACGAAAGACGAGTATAAAAGGCCCAGCACAAGGATTGCAATAATTGCTTTTTTCCAATTTTTCATCTAAACCACTTCCTTTGGCGCATGTTTTATCAAGCTGATTCCCATGGCGAAATATATATAGTAATAAAATGTCAGAACCGGAATTCCGTAAAGATTGTCGACAAAATTGTGAAGCAAAAATGCGATCAAGGCTATCGATATTCCCATTTGGATCCTGTTGTCGCTTTCGCCCGCAAATTTATATATGAAATAACCGGCAAACAGCAGAAATGCCACTAATCCGAACAAACCATTTTCAACCAGTGTCTTCAGATAAAAGTTGTCGGTGTAAAAATCAGTTATTCCATACTTGATGGCAATCGATCCGCCGAATTGTCCGTAGCCCTTGCCGAAAGCCGGATTCTTGATGAATTCGCCCAAGGCATAGGCCCACTTGGACAAGCGCCCGTCTTTAAGCATGTTGCTTATGGTGTCCGGGCTTACCAGATTGTAGAATCTGTATGCCCCCTTGTCGACCAGGAGCAATAGACCCGTCCCCGCAAAGGACAGATACAAAAGCAGCCTCCTGTTTTTCACAAGAAGAATAATCACTGCGGCTCCTGCGAGCGCCAGCATCGCTCCCCGGGAGTATGTGAAGTATAGTGCGGCAAGTGCGGTAAGCTCGCAGAAAACATAAACCGCCTTTTTCCACTTGTCCTTTTCGGCCCAAATCAGACCGGTCAAAAAACCTATATGCATTATGAGGATCGAGCCCAGGCTGTTTGGGCTTCCCAATACGGAAAATGCCCTGAGCGAAATGACATCGGTTGTGTCAACCCAGTTGCCCTGCATGGGAACCTTGAAAACAATCTGCGCTATCGCGTGCAGCGATATGAATGTTCCTGTAATGATCAATATGTCAATCGCCTTTTTTCTCGAGTCTTCTTTGCTGAATATGCGAATAAAATAAATCCCCCACAGGATCGGCTGATAAATCAGCCTGTATCCGTCCAGCGTGCTTCTTCCAAAATATCCGGAAGCTGCAATGCCTGCAATTCCCGATAGAAAAAACAATGCCGTCGGAACCTTCCACCATTTTGGAAGATGGCGGGAATCAAAGTCAAATGCAATCAAAGAAATAAAGAATATCAGGGCCAGCTCGTCCCATAGCTGCACAAGCAAAGCATTTTCTCCCGAAAACCTGAACAGGTAGTCGAAAAATATATAGAATAGAGGCAAAAGCGTTATGCTGTCGTAATATGGCATTTGCTTTATTCCGCCAAAAGGCGACCTTGCAAATGCCTTGGAAATCATTTTTGCCCCATTGCATTCCATTTTATAAATGATTTTTCCGGTCTTGCTTTCGAATGAATCCGGCAATGTCTACTCACCTGTCTTTTCAATCTCCAAAATGGTGATTGGTATTTTCAGCCTTTCGGTTTCAAGCATAAACTCTTTTCCGACTTTAAGAACCTGATTTCCCATGAATGTTTCTCCGGATTTTCTAGTGCCGCTTCCCGAAATTGCGAAGGTTGTGCCGCCGTCGGCATTTTCAACGGAAACAATCGAAGCGGAAAGCCAATCCTTGTCATGGGACAAGCGGCTTCCCTCGAAGGATTCGTCCATATCTATTTCCTTTCCGCCATAGAAGCCTACGAAGCTGACCTCGACCGTCTCCTTTGGCGAAAGGTTTATCTTTGACACCTCGACAACCTCTTTAACCACAGCTCCTGCCATGATCAGAAGCAGGACCAGCGTGACAATGTCAATCAAAGCCCATTTACCCTTCATTTTCAACACCCGCCTCAATCAATGCGATATATCCTTCGAAGTAAAACTCTTGACCCTCAAGCACGAAGGCGTTTCCCATTTTTACGCTTTGCGATCCGAATTTCATATAGGGGCCGCTTTTTGTGACGGGGATGCTGGCAATGATCCTGTAGGAATCTCCCGCTTTTTCTACCGAAACAATCCTTCCTTCGCTTTCTATGCCGCTTTTGAAAACAGGCTGCCCCTCAATGGCCGCTTTCTCAATTTCAACCGGCCCTTCATATACGACCGACACAGAAACCGTTTCCGCATTGCCGCTTAAATCCAAATCCCTTCCCTCGTAAATATTGTAAAGAACGGCAGAACCGAAAACAACAACAATCAGCAAGAGAATTATTCCCATCTTATTTTTTATCATTCCGGCTTTTCTCCTCTTCGAAAATAAGTTGCATTTGCCTGTAAAAAAAACTTTCACTCAAATATTTCACAGCCAAGCTTGTTTCGGTAAAATTTTGAACCTGCACAATCGGTTTTGAGAAAAAATCCAATTCGTAAAATTTCCAGCTCAAAAGCCTTCCCGAAGCGCTTTGCCTGAAAAACTCTGCAATTTTTTTCATTTTACGGCAGAAGACGCTCGACTCGCTTGGCTCATTCATCCAAATCACTGTCCCTTGAATAGATTTTCCCTTCCACGAACAGATACTTGTTGTAGACAAGCACCTTTCTTCCTACAGCCGCAATCATGTCGCCGACCATCAAGCTTTTGTCGGTTTCAATGAAATCCGCCTTTATTGTAATGAAAAGGTCGTACTTGTCCAAAGAATCAATGGCGACAGCCTCGTTGTTTTTGTCCACAACATACTCCGTGTGGGGATGGTGGCTTACGCCGGATATGACGCCTATATTCGAACCCGTTTCATAGTCGAATACAGCATCGCCCACGTTGGCCTCGTCAACGGTGTACTTCGACACCTCTTCGACCTTGACCGTATATTCCATTGACCTTTGAATCCCGCCGTCCCCGGCCTCTTTCCCCGGAAACATTCTTCCTGCAAAAAAAATCACCGCAAGCACAATCATGGCAAGAACCAACAGATCAATTATGTTTATGGTTCCAAAAAGCCTTCCCTTTTCGTCAATAACCCTCATTTACCTTTCCTCCAAAATTTTATGGTATATCTCTATGTGGTTGTCTACGAATTGCTTCATCGAAAAATTCTCTTTGACCGTCTCGAAAATAGCCTTGCCCATTTTTTCCCTCAAGGTCTCGTCCCCGAGCCTTATGACTCTTTGGGCGAATTCACCGGCTTCAAAGCTTTCGACTATGTATCCGGTCCTTCCGTTTTCCACCACAAGCTCGACTCCACCGACATTGCTTGTCACTATCGGTTTTTTCATTCTCGCGCCTTCAAGCATAGCGTAGGGGAAGGATTCGCTGAGCGATGTGAGCAGGTTTATGTCTATGGCATTGTAGAACTCGTATGGCTTTTCCACAAACCCCAAAAAATGAACCTTGTCCGATATGCCGCATGCCTCGGCAAGCTTTTGCAGTTGACCTTTCAGCACTCCGTCTCCTGCAAGAAGAAATCTGTAGTTCTTGTGTGTTTTCAGGACCTCACCGGCAACTTCGACAAACAGCTTGTGGTTCTTGACTGTGTCGAGCCTGCCCATTATTCCGGCATATATGAGTTCTTCCCCTTTTTCGATTCCGTAATCGTCAAGGAATTCTTCCTTGTCCCTTGCCATATCCGCTTTCTCCTCGAAATCCAATCCGTTGTATACAGAAAAAACGTTTTTGTCGCTACCGATGTTCCTTCTTAAAAGCATTTCCTTGAAGCTCTTTGAAACGCCTATATAGTAATCCATCTTCTTCAATGAGTTGGCATTTATTTTTCTGAAAACATAGGACGCGGCCTTTCCGCCTCTGTAGTCGTCGAGCAAATAATCGCTGTGTACGGTCGTGACAATAGGAATATCCGGAAATTTCCTTTTTACGAATGTGGAGATGAAATTCGCCCTGGCTCCATGGACATGGATCAGGTTGATTTTGTTTTCCACAATAAGATTCCCTATGCTCCCTGTCACGCTGAAGTCGAATCTCGACTTCTGGTTGAGGACCGTGAGGGGCAGTTTCAGTTTTTTTGCGTCTTCCGTAAAATCCGATTCCATAAGTGTTACAAGAAGAACAAAAACCTTGCCGGAAAGTCCGTTTATTAAATTCATCACATGGGTTCTCGCACCGCCTGTGTCTCCGCCGCTTATTAAATGCAATACGCGAATTTCACTCACAGAATATCTCCCCTTAAAAAAACTTCATCATTTCGATCGCCTTGTTTTCCCATGAAATCGATTCCAGGTCCACTCCGCATTCTCCGGCTTCTTCCTTTGCAACTTCTATGTTGGCCAAAAACTGCTCATGGCTGTCTGAGACAAGAATCGTGTCGCGCAGCTTTTCCACCTGCTTGAACCTACTTGACACGACAGGGTATCCAAAATAAAGATATTGGTAAACCTTGTTCGAATTTACCGTTTTAAGCCTTGGATACTCGCTTTCAGGCAGAAACGGGATTATCCCAATGTCGAAGGATGCGTAATAGTCCTGTATTTCATTCTTGTCGACCGGCCCGAGATACAAAACGTTTTCAAGGCTTGAAAGCCTGTCCATTTCATCTTTGGAATCGGTCGGCCCGACAAGCACGATCAAGTCGCCTTTGTTGGCCTTTGCAACCTTTAGGACGAGTTCATAGTCGATCCATGAATACAGCCCTCCTATGAAGCCTATTACCTTTCCTTCTGTCTCGAATTCGATTTTTTCAGCAGTTTCAAAACTGTCCAGATCGACCCCGTTTTCAATCAAAATTCCTTTGCCTCCGGTTTTTTCCAACAGCGTTTCAGCCGTAGCGAAAACCTTGACCGAAATTTCCACCGCATGCTTTTCATATTCCGAAAGCAGCCTCTTCCATTTGGCGTTCCCGGCAAAAGCGATATAATCATCGCTTATGTCATAGAAAATGCCGTTTTTGAAATTTTCCACTCTCCCCGCGGAAAAAGACCAGTGCGGAGTGGACAGGACAGCCGAGGCTTTTGAAATGTTCTCGTTTTCAAGAAAAGCCTTGATGGCACTTTTTATGAAACGGTCGTTGGCTCTGAAAACCCATTTCGACACTCCCTTGAAATACGGGAGTCCGTATATTTTCAGAACGGACACTTGACCCCTGTCCAATTCATACCTGCCAAGTTTTAAGGGATTAAAGCAATTGACCTTTTCGACATGGTACACACTCATGCCGTTTTTTGCAAAATATTTGGACAGCATATGGCTTCGATGCAAAAGCTTCGAAGCCCACGGAAGCATTGAAAAAACAAAAATGTCATTCATCTTCAAACCTCTTCTTTATGACTCTGGCCGGATTGCCTCCCGCTATTGAATAGGGGGGGACATCCTTTGTCACCACGCTGCCGGCCGCTATTATGCATCCTTTTCCCAGCTCCACCCCCGGCAGAATTATGGCTCTTGCGCCAATCCAGACATCGTCTCCAACAACGACCGGGTCCATTTCCGAATCACCCTGCTCGATCATGGGAATGTCGTCCCTTCCGTAGTTGTGGTTTGACGTATATATCATGACTTCAGGACCCATCATCACATGGCTTCCGATAGTGACTTTGCCTGAAAGTTTTGCATCCACTCCAATGCCGGAAAAGTCTCCGATTGATATTCCCTTCCCGCTGCCAAAATACGCGCCCTTCTCAATGTTTATGTCCTTTCCTGCCTTCACAAACAGTTTCGACGCCAAAATGCCCCTCAGTTTTTTAGCCCCAAAACTAAAAGGTCTCTCGGAACGCGGCATATTGAATGCTATTGAATAATAGAGTCCAAGGTATAGTCTTTTCATATTATGAATTCCCCTTCCTCTTTTCTCTCAAGGATTTTATTTCCGACTTTATATATCCTGTTTCCGGCAAACCCATCCGCTCACTCATTATATAGTATAATACAATTCCCAATAATATGCTCATGATAAGTCTCAAATACAGTGTTATTGGAGCCTGGTTGAAGACCATTACGCCCGCCATCATGACCGCACCGACGATAAGCACCTTGAAAAGCTGCATAAGAATCTCCTTCTTTTCAAGCTTCCCTATGCGCTTTTGTATCAGATGCAGCATCAGCAGCCCATTGAGCGTCACCGCTATGGAAGTTGCAAGCGCAAGCCCTTTTATGCCCATTATCCCTACAAGAGCCAAGTCGAGGATTATGTTTAAGGCAACGCTGGCCAGGCTGGTGTAAAAAGGCGTCTTGGTGTCCTTGAGCGCATAGAATACCTTGTTGGCCAATTCCTGAATCGAGAAGCCCACCATTCCGGCGGCGTAAAAGCACAAGGCGCCCGAAGTGAAGTTTACGCTGGCCATATCGAAGGTGCCCCTCTGATAGAGAACCTGCACGAGTTCCTTGTTGATTGCGAGTATTCCAAATATTATGGGCATGAATATGAATATCATGACCTGCACGGCCTTTGATATTCTTTTTTTCAATTCGGGAATGTTGTTTTCGGCGGCAAGTGTCGAAAATTGGGGAAACAGAACCGTGCTTATCGCGAAAATCATCGTTGTGGAAACCGCAGTGTATGCTATGTTTGCAAAATTAAGCGAAGCCAGCTGGCCGTCGGCAAGTGTAGACGCTATGCTCGAATCGACCAGAACGTTGATGTTGTAGACTGCCGATGAAAAGAGTATTGGGACCATCAATGCGAAAACAGACCTCATCTCGCTTCCAAAGCTAAATGCGGGCTTGTAGCTGAACGACTCTTTTTTTGAAAACACATACAGGATCAAAAGTTGTCCCGCCCATCCCAGGAGCGTTGCATAGGCAAGACCCGAAACGCCAAAATATGAATTGAAAAATATCAGATAGGAAACAAGCACCAGATTGTAGGGAATGCTGACTATGGAAGTTATAGCGAATTTTCCCTTTGACTGCAGAAATGAAATCAGAGAATAAACCAGAGGAACAAGCACCATTACAGGAAAAAATATCCTTACTGTTGAAACGGTCAGCGCCAGCTTGTCCCCTTCGAAGCCTATCGCAATCATTTTCGTGTACCACGGGGCGAAAAACATGCCTGCCGCTGAAATCAGAGTCCCTGCCGCAAGCAGAACCGTCATGAGATTTCCTGTAAAGCCGAAAAGCCTTTCCTTGTTACCTTCCTTTATGTACTTTACAACGAAGGGTATTGCCGTAGCGGTTATTGCGCTTCCAATCGAAAGGAAGATGGTTATTGTCATTCTGTATGCGGCAAAATATGCATCGCTTTCAACGGAAGTTCCGTAGCGGTATCCTATAAGAATGTCTCTTGCAAGCCCGAACAATTTTGAAAAAACCGTCAAATAAACAACCATCAAAACCGTATTTACTGTTTTGTTTTTTTTCATTTCTTCCCCACCCGATCCGGCATTCGAATCCGTTCCCTTTGAATGTGTCTTAAAGCCCTATCTCTTTTTTCTGCCGCCCCTGCCCTTTTCTCTGCCGGCTTTATTTTGCCTGTCCTGTATCCTGCTTCTTTCAATGCTCTTTCCGGATACTTTTGTTTCCTTTTCCATTCCTCTTCCCGAACCTCTCTCATTAGGGCCGTGGACATGCTCTTCCCTTGGAATCTTCATCTTTATCATCTTTTCAATATCCAGCAGCCTCTGCTCGTCCCTGGGACTTGCAAAAGTCACAGCTTCTCCGTCTTGGCCCATGCGGCCTGTTCGTCCAATCCTATGGATGTAGGTTTCGGGACTCTCCGGGATATCGAAATTGTATATATGGGTTATTCCTCTTATGTCGAGTCCTCTGGCTGCAACATCCGTAGCTATGAGGTACTGGAATTTCAAATCCCTGAATTCCTTCATCACCCTGGCTCTTGCATTTTGAGCAATGCCTCCATGCAGCTTTCTGCAGTCGTAACCGCGAAGCCCCATCTCTTCCTCAAGCTTGTCGGCGCGGCGCTTTGTCCTGCAGA
>CAZEHH010000019.1:14369-18785 GCA_964512505.1 uncultured Peptostreptococcaceae bacterium | reverse complement strand
AAAACAGGTCTTCCCTGAAAGCGCCTTCATCTACAAGCTTCTCGATATTTTTGTTGGTTGCTGCAATCACGCGTATGTCCACCTTGTAATAATGCTTGCCCCCGACTTTCTCGATCATGCTGTTCTGCAAAACCCTCAAAAGTTTTTTTTGCAGATGCAATGGCATGTCGCCAATTTCATCAAGAAATATTGTTCCCTTGTCGGCCAATTCGAATTTACCGGTTTTGCCGCCCCGGAGGGCTCCCGTGAAAGAACCTTCCTCATAACCGAAAAGCTCGCTCTCCAAAAGATTTTCAGGGATTGCAGCGCAATTCACCGTCACAAAAGGCATGAATCTCCTGTCGCTCTTATAGTGTATGGACCGGGCAAAGAGTTCCTTTCCCGTTCCGCTCTCTCCCTGTATCAATATCGTGGAAGTGCTTTTTGAAGCTCTTTCCGCATACTCCTTTGTCATGTTCAAGACGGCGCTGTGCCCTAGAATATCGTCAAAGGTTATGTCTGGACCAGCTCCTGTAACATCATTCAATACGCTCAGCACATCGTCCTTGCTGTTGAAGCTTATAAGCAAACCGACAACTTCACTGTCAGTCTTCATTATATTTACATCAAAAATGAGACGGGTCCTTTCATTGTCTTTCTCGAATACGTATTCGCGATTTCTCAGTGGGTGTTTTTCATTTTTATTACCGTCCAATTCCACCACATAGTCCACGAAATCCTCCAAGCTGCCCCAATATTCTCGGGAACCGCTTTTTCCCAATATTTCTTCAGCTTTTTCATTCGAATGCATGATTACTCCATACCGATTGACAAAAACAACACCCTTGTCAAAGGAATCTATTATCACCTGGAGCTCTTTCGCCAAAATTTCAATTTTTTCGTTTTTCTCCACATCTGAAAGCTTTGCCGATATCAAGTCTCCCATTCTTTCAAGAAAGACAAGCAGATTCTTTTTATTCCTGAGAAGTCTCTCCTTTTGGCTTTCCTCGAAAGCTATCAGTCCTATAACACCGATTATACGACCCTCATGCCTTATAGGCGAGCATACCTCGGCAACTTCCTTGCATTCATCCCTTTTGTCGCAAAATTTACATACGGGATTTATTCTCGGATCATCAATAATGTAATCCTTGCCTTTTTTAAGCGCATAACCGAAAATCGAATTTTTGCTTATCTTGTCGCCAAGCTGTCCAACATAAAGTCCAGTTGCGGCAATTCTTGTGAGTTTCTCGTCTGAAATCGTGACATCGACATCCAGAACACTTGATATTGCTTCCGAAATTTTTTGGACATTATCAGAAATATGGGATAATCTCATGTCTATCCTTCCCTGTGAATTCGGTCGCCATTTGTCAATTTCTTGAGGCTCTTGTCGATTTCCTTAAGAATCAGGATTATCTTGTTCAATGAAAACTGTATCGTAACAATGATAATGAAAAATATTACTATCAAAATTTCCTGCCAGTCAACATTCATTTCGACATCCCCTTTCATAAATTCCACTTTTTTTCATTATAACCCATATTGAAAATCCTTAGAAGTAAAAAAGAAAAACGCCTTCGCCAAAATATTGGCGAAAGCGCTTCTTTTTATGACTTTGCATTAAAAGCCTTGTTTATAAGGATGAAAAACGATCCTCCGTAAAATCCCAAAACCAAAATCATCATTATTATTGCCGTTGCAGACATTATCCTTCCTCCCTTATACAGCTTCCTTTGTGAATTCGCCCTTTTCCGTCTTGTCAGCCAACCAATTGTTGGTTAAAAGGCCAAACGCAATATATACTATGAATTGAGCAATGATTGTACCCGTACTGTATAGTTCCAAGGGATTCCACCATGAATCAGGA
Source organism: uncultured Peptostreptococcaceae bacterium (assembly GCA_964512505.1). GTDB lineage: Bacteria > Bacillota > Clostridia > Peptostreptococcales > BM714 > BM714. The sequence goes on along the minus strand of CAZEHH010000019.1, from coordinate 16,936 downwards.
TACCATGTGACTGACTGCCATACCCACCAGCCGCATATCGCTGCAAAGAGAAGCGGGAATATGGAAATGCAGATGCTCCACCATTTGCCGATTTTGAAATCCGCCCAAGGAGTGTTTATTTCCTCTTTGCGCAATTTTTCGGCTCCGTATTTCGTTATTGCGAATGATACGAAAAGTCCGCTCACCAGAAGAGCCACACCTAAAACCCAATCCTGATTGTTCAAAAAGTTCAGGCTGTATGCTGAAGGAACTCCGAGTAAAAATCCCATTGTGGCAACCACTTTTGTGGCTTTCTTGCGAGAGAATCCCGCATCCATGAAGCTCCTTACCCCAACTTCTATCATGGGCAAGAGTGAAGATAGCGCCGCAACACCCATTGCAAGGAAGAAAACTGCTGAGATCCATCTTCCCGCAGGCATGCGCGTAAAAAGCTGCGCCAAATATATGAAAGTGATGCCCGTGTTTCCGGATGCCAAAGCATCGTTTGCAAACTCAAGGCTCGGCGACAATGCGAATATGGCCGGCAAAACAGTCATTCCGGCAACCAAAGCGCCCACATTGTTTCCAATCCCCATAATCATGCAGTTACCGGCAACATCTTCCTTCTTTTTGGTGTAAACCGCATACGTAATTATGAAACCCCATCCCGCTCCTGTCGACCAAGCCGATTGTGTGAATGCCTCCAGCCAGATTTTTGGATTTGCGAGCATTTCAATTCTGGGATTGAAGAGATATTCAAGTCCCTTGAGTGCGCCCGGCAGTGTCATGACCCTGAAAAGCGCCACCAGCATCAGTCCGAATAATGTGGGAATCATTATCTTGCTGGCTTTTTCTATTCCACCGGTAACGCCTTTATATACTATGAATCCGCCTATAGCCATAGACAGAAAGTGGAACAAAATCGTCTGTGAAGGTGTTGTTGTAAACGTATTCCAAATGGCTTCCGTAGCCAACGTGTCCATTCCGGGCTTAAAGACTCCGGCTACGGACATTGTGAAATATTTGAAACACCATCCCATGACCACCGAATAGTAGAACATGATAAGAAGACAAACCATTACAATCCATGTTCCCATCCAAGTGTATTTTTTCCCGAGAAAGTCTCTGAATGCTCCTATCGCTCCAAGTCTTGTTTTTCTTCCGATAACCATTTCACCTATCAAAAGCGGTATTGACCATACAAGCAAAGCCACTGTCCACGCAATCAAAAAGGGGCCACCGCCGTTAGATGCCGCAACTCTCGGAAAACGCCATATGTTTCCTGTTCCGATTGCCATTCCTATGCTTGCGGCGATGAAACCCCATCTACTTCCCCACTGTTCCTTGTTGGTACTCATATAATTCCCCCTAAGTATTTGCGTCCATTCGTTTGGACATTTTGATTGATTTCTCCATACAGGCTTCCACGGCATCCATTACGACGCCTCTGAATCCGTTTTTCTCGAGGCTTGCCACAGCCTCGATTGTCGTGCCTCCCGGCGAACAAACCATGTCTTTCAATTCTCCTGGATGCATTCCGCTTTCCAAAACCATTTTGGCGGAACCAAGCACCGCCTGGGATGCAAACCTATAGGCCTTGTCTCTCGGCATTCCTCCACGGACCGCTCCATCGGCCATAGCTTCAATGAACATGTAAACATATGCCGGAGCCGATCCGCTTATTCCTATGACCGCATCGATCAAATATTCAGGAACAACCTCGACTTTTCCTATTCCTTTAAAAATTTCCACTACGGTTTGCAAATCGTCTTCCCCCGAGCCCTTGCCCGGAACGACAGCGGTCATTCCCTCTCCTACAAGCGCCGGAGTATTTGGCATTGTTCTGACAATGCGCTTGTCCTGGCCCAAAATTTCTTCTACGAAAGCCAAGTTTATTCCTGCGGCTATTGTGACTATTATCTGGTCTTTCCGAACGGATCCCTTTATTTGCTCGAGAACCGGCTTGTAAATGTTCGGCTTGACTGCCAGAACTACCACATCCGCATCTTTCATTAATTTGCAACTGTCTTCGGATACGTTTACGCCAAGTCTTTCCTTCATTTCGGCGGTCTTGCTGGAATCTTTGTCATAAATAAACACCTTGCCCGATTCCAATAAACCGTTCTTCAAAACACCTTCCAATATTCCGCGGCCCATATTCCCGCATCCGATTATTCCAATCGCTTTGTTCACCCTGCACCTCCATATATATTTCCATATTATCCCGTTTAATCGGTTCATTCAGGCATCGGATTCCATCCAATCCGACAACCTTCCGACACGCTTGATTTATTTGTCGCACAACAATATTTTATAGCTTGGTTAAATAATTGTCAAATGTCTCGCTTCAATCGAGCTCGCTGTTTTCTGTCATTTGATTACCCTGATTGACCTGTCTCCCACTTTTTCATATGACAAGGACTCCAAATCCTTTTCATGCACCGTGAACGTTTCAGAATCTCCGTCAGACACAAATCTTTTTTTCGGATTGTTGTCAAAATCCTCCAGCCAATATCGGATCCCGAACTTTTCGTTGCTTGCGTGAACCCTGTTTAGATATTGAAAATCTGTCCTTATGTCTATCGGCG
>CAZEHH010000019.1:0-14269 GCA_964512505.1 uncultured Peptostreptococcaceae bacterium | reverse complement strand
ACAAGTTCTCCATTCTCCTCGATTATGTTGAAATTCGAAAGCGTTCCGTCGTCGAATGTAAATACCACGGGAGTCATCCCCGCCCCGACATCGATGTTCCCGTCAATATAGTCCGATACGCTTATAAGGCGGTAGCCCTTTTCATACAGCATCTCGAGGTCTTCCCTGAAGTTTTCCCTTGACCTTACATAGTTTTTTTCTTCATCGGAAATGCTGTGGTACATCACTATCATTATCTTTCCCATTTCATTTACGCCCATCGACTTTAAATCCGCATCGCTCAGAATTTCGCCCGCCGCTTCCTCTTCTTCTGGTTCAATCAATTCCTCGAATCCGGTTTCAACCGGTTTTTCGGCTTCCGCCTCGATTTCCTTCGCAGCGCTTTCCTTATTTGCACAGCCCGAAAGCGCCATCGACAAAATCAATCCCATGATAACAACCGATCTCATTTTAAAATTTCCTATTTTCATTTTTTATATATCCTTCCCTTGGGACATGCGGCAATGCATATGCCGCACACGGATCCTCTTCCTATGTGTTTGTAATGTTTGGACATGTGGTCGGAGCAAGCCTTTGCATCAACTATTTGGCACCTTGCCATTCCGGCTTCCCAATTTTCACCTGTCAATGCCACCGCCGGACAAGCTTTTACGCACAAGTCGCATGAAAGGCAAGCAGACTTTGTAACTGGTTTGTCAACCGGCAATACCCAATCAGTCAATACTGTCCCAAGACGAACCCTGGGTCCGAATTCAGGTGTTACCAGCAATCCGTTTTTACCGACCCAACCCAATCCAGACCTTGTTGCAGCGGTCTTGTGCGGGAAGAAACCTTCGTAATATGCGCCGTTTGCATTTATCGACTGCGACGATGCAACCGGAAAGTAGCGATAGCCCATACTTTCAATTTCTTTTCCTATCTTCAGTTCAATTTCGTCAATCAGCCTGTTTACCGTCCTGTAATGCTGAAAATACATGTGGGTCGGTCCACTGCCTATGTCTTCTATTATCCTGTCCGAAAGGTGCACCGCAAATGATACGGCATGCGTCAAGTCGCCATACCCCGGCGGAACAAGGTCGCCAACATATCCGAAAGAAACAAGCGAAGCCCCTTCACCTTTTGCTATTTCAATCAATGCCTTTGCATTCTCCATATGTTTTCACCCTTTTCAAAAATCAATCCATCCAAAATCGCGTGTTTTTTTTAATTGTGATATACTGTCAATGGCACCATCGGAAAGGAGATTGACATGTTCAAAAAAGACTCAAAAGACAAAGCCGAAAAGAAACTTGTACTATTGCATTTTTTCGTGCAGATAGACTATCCATTGACTAACGCCGAAATAACGGATTTCGTGGTTTCACTCGATCTGATGGATTATTTCACGCTTCAGCAATATCTTTCAGAACTGGTCGATGGAGGGATGCTCGAATACAGCAAAAGCGAATCCGATTTTTTCTATCTTATAACCGCAAAAGGAAAAGACTCTCTTGAGTATTTCAAGAACCGCCTGCCGGAAGGATTGGTTTCACTCATAGACGAAAACGTTTCGGTTTGCCGAAAGCGCCGTTCCGTCAATTCAAAAATCAGCTGCAGCCATTCAAAATTAAGCGATTCCGAGTATATTGTGGAATTGAAAATAATGGAAAATGAACTTATGCTTATGAATCTTGAGCTTAATGTAGTATCAAACAAACAGGCAAAAGAAATATGCTCACGCTGGAAAAATTCATCCACAGAAGTTTACAGCGCAATAATAAAGATGCTTACCGGCGAGCAATAAGAGTCCTTGCATGCCCGATCAGATACAGCGATCCGTATATTACGACGCAGTCATCGGGCCCCGCGCATTCCAAAGCCCTTTCAACGGCTTCTTCCGCATTCTTTATTCCTTCAACCAAATCGTTTTTCTTTTCAACAAGAGCCTTGAGGTCGTCTATTTGCATGGCTCTTTTGTTTTCGGGTTCTGTGACGATAACCTTATCAAAATAAGAAACCGTCTCGTCAACTATCCCATTTGTGTCCTTGTCCCCAAGAACGCCTATCACACCTATCATTTTGCCTGATCTTTTCCTTTTGGATTTAAAATGATATTTCAAAAAATTGTCCAGCACAACCGCTCCGTGCCTGTTGTGCGCACCGTCGATGATCACACAAGGATTTTCTGAAAGCAATTCCAGACGGCCAGGCCATCTTGCGTTTTCCAACCCGCGCCTTATGGCTTCAGAATCGATGGCAATGCCGTATTCAGATACAAGAATGCCCAATACACGAACTGCCAAAATGCAATTGCGTATCTGGTGTTCGCCCAATAGCCCTATTTTAATCCTGCCGAAACCATTCAGGCCCGTGGACTTGAATTCATAAGCCTTAAGATTACGCTTCACTATTTGATAATTGTATGACTTGACTATTTCGAGCTTTGCATTTTTTTCCCTGCAAATATCCTTAATCACATTCTCGGCTTCATTGGATTGGGTAGCCGATACGACGAATCCGTTTTCCTTTATGATTCCACATTTTTCGGTTGCTATTTCGCCAATTGTATCACCCAGATACTGTGTGTGGTCGAGGGCAAGGGGAACAATCACCGACACAAGCGACTCATCTATTGCGTTAGTGGCGTCGAGACGTCCTCCCATTCCAACTTCCAAAATCAACAAATCAACATTTTCCTCCTTGAAATAGCAAAACGCCACAGCGGTAACTATTTCAAATTCAGTGGGATGTGCATTCCCTTCTGAAATCAACTCGTCTACTTTCTCCTTGACCCGCTGGGTCAATTCGGCAAGCCTTTCATTTTCTATCGGATTTCCGTTTATCTGAATGCGTTCGTTGAACACCTCAAGATAAGGAGATGTGTAAAGCCCTACCCTGTAGCCCGCTTCATAAAGAACCGAATTCAAAAATGCGCATGTCGACCCCTTTCCATTAGTGCCGGCAACATGGATCACTTTAAGACCTACCTGGGGATTGTCCAACTTAAAAAGGAGCTTTCTTATGTTTTCCAATCCCAACTTGCTTCCAAATCTATAAGTGCCGTGAATATATTCAATAGCTTCTTTGTAATCCAAACCAACACCACCTCAAATATTCTTTCGATTATGGAACAGGAAATCAAACCCGGAAAAGCGTTAATAAGCCGGATGGAATCCGGCTTATCAATATGGCTGGATGATTTGCAATCTTATGTCGCCGTTTGATTGCTTCAAGGCTTAAAGCTTATCCTTTACCATCTCAATCCTTTCTTCTATTTTATCATACATATCCTTGAATTTCCTTTTTTTCTCCCTTTCCTGTTCCACCAAAGCTTCCGGGGCTTTCTTTATGAATCCTTCATTCACAAGCTTTTTGGATACCCTTTCAAGCTCTTTCTCTACTTTTGCCTTTTCTTTTGAAAGCCTTTCCATTTCCTTTTCATAATCCACCAAATCGTCCATCGGAATGAATATTTCAACGCCTTCGAATATTGAGGTTGCCGAATCCGATTCTATTTCTTCTTTCGATTCTTTGAAATCAACCTCCGTAACATTTGCCAGAGAAAGTACGGTTTCCATGTTCTCATTTATCGTCGCCTTTTCATAATCCCCCGCAATAAGAACTATGCGAACTTTTTTTGAAGGGGCGACATTCATCTCCGCCCTTATGTTCCTTACGCTCTTTATTACACCCATTACAAGGCCCATTCCTTTTTCAGCCGCCTCATTGGCAAATCCCGATTCTTTCCCGGGCCAATTCTGAAGCATTATGCTCCCGTCTATGCCGGGCAGATGCTGCCAGATTTCCTCTGTGATGAACGGCATGAATGGATGCAGGAGCTTCAACAGGTCTTTAAGCACTTTCAGTATGACTGCCTGAGCCTGCCTCTTGGCTTTTTCATCATCTCCGTAGAATCTTGATTTGGCGAGTTCGATGTACCAGTCGCAGAACTCGTTCCATATGAAGTCGTAAAGCTTCTGTGCCGCCAATCCAAGCTCAAACTGCTCAAGATTGCTCGTTATTTCGTCTCCAACTTTTTCGGTCCTTGATAGTATCCATGCATCCGGCATGGACAAATTGCTTCTGTCTATTTCAAATTCGTCTTCAAGATTCATCAACACGAATCTTGAAGCGTTCCAAAGCTTGTTGGCAAAGTTCCTGCTTGCCTCGACCCTTTCCATATAGAAACGAAGGTCATTTCCTGGCGAATTGCCCGATGCAAGCATGAATCTTAGGGCATCTGCGCCATAAAGGTCGATTACTTCCAAAGGATCTATCCCGTTGCCCAGGGATTTGCTCATTTTCCTTCCCTGGTCGTCTCTTACAAGCCCGTGCACAAGAACATATTTGAACGGGCGTTCATTCATCTGCTCGTAGCCTGAAAAAGCCATTCTTATTACCCAAAAGAAAATTATGTCATATCCAGTGACCAATACATCTGTGGGATAAAAATACTCCAGATCAGCCGTCTTGTCGGGCCAGCCCAGTGTCGAGAACGGCCAAAGAGCCGATGAAAACCATGTGTCGAGGACATCCTCGTCCTGAACCAGATTTGAGCTTCCGCACTTTGTACATCTGTCCGGCGCACTTGATGCAACAATTGTCTCTCCGCAGTCCTGACAATAATAGGCAGGTATTCTGTGCCCCCACCAAAGCTGTCTTGAAATGCACCAGTCCCTTATGTTTTCAAGCCAGTGCATGTAAACTTTTTTGAATTTCTCAGGTACTATTTCAATATCATTTTCATTTGCCGATTCAATGACCGGCTTGACCAGCTCGTCCATGTGGACAAACCACTGCTCCGACACAAGAGGCTCCACCACAGTGTGGCATCTGTAACATGTTCCTACATTGTGTTGGTGTTCAACCGTCTTTACAAGGAAACCGGCCTCATCCAAATCGGCAACGAGAGCTTTGCGGCACTCGTATCGGTCCATGCCCTCGTATTTTCCTGCATTTTCATTCATTGTCGCGTCTTCGTTCATTACATTGATCTGCTCAAGATCATGCCTCTGACCCACCTCGAAGTCATTGGGGTCGTGTGCAGGAGTTATTTTCACGGCTCCGGTCCCAAAATCCATGTCTACATACGAATCGGCAATTACCGGTATTTCCCTGTCTATAAGCGGGACTATTACAGTCTTTCCGACTAATGCACTGTATTTTTCATCTTTCGGATTCACAGCTATCGCGGTGTCTCCAAGTATTGTTTCCGGTCTGGTGGTAGCTATCTCGATGAATCCGACGTCATCCTTCATAGGATATCTTACATGCCAAAAGTTGCCATTGTGCTCCTCATGCTCGACTTCAGCGTCTGAAAGAGACGTCTTGCAGTCCGGGCACCAGTTTATCAGCCTGTTGCCCCTGTATATATGACCTTCTTCGTACAGCTTGACAAAAACCTCGGTTACAGCCTTGTTGCAGCCCTCATCCATGGTGAATCGTTCTCTCGTCCAATCGCACGACGAGCCCAATTTTTTCATTTGCTCCACAATGCGGTCTCCGTACTCAGCTTTCCATTCCCAAGCCCTCTCCAGGAATTCCTCCCGGCCTATCTCGTCCTTGCTTTTCCCTTCATCCTTCATTATTTTCTCGACTACCTTGACCTCGGTAGCTATGCTTGCATGGTCTGTCCCGGGAAGCCATAGGGCTTCGAAACCCTGCATGCGCTTGAAACGAATCAGGATGTCCTGTATAGTCTGGTCCAAGGCATGCCCCATGTGCAACTGCCCCGTAATATTAGGCGGCGGCAAAACGATTGTAAAAGGCTCCTTGTCCGGATTTGGCTGGGCTCCAAAATTTCCGTCTTTTTCCCACTGGCGGTAAAGCCTGTCCTCAAACAGTTTCGGATCATACTTTTTTTCCAAATTTTTATCGCTCATTTCCCATACTCCCTTTCTTTATTATTGGTCCGTATCTGGCCATTATAACTTCATCTTCATATCTTCCTTCCTTTATGGAAGCGTATTTCTTGACTCCTTCCCTGACAAATCCCAACGACTCGTACATGCATATGGCCCTTTCGTTGTCCGCGTACACCTGAAGTTCCAAACGCGGAAGCATAAGCCACTTGTCGGCCAGGTCCAGTATTTCTTTCATTAGCATGTTCCCAATTCCGATGCCCTGGAATTTATTCGAAACCATTATTCCAATCGTCCCGACATGTCTCTTGCGTGGGCGGGTGTCCACAGAAAGTCCCGCAATCGCAACCGCCTTGCTTTCAACTTCGGCTACATACAAGTGGGTTTCTGGACCAGCGCCGCTTAAAAAGGAATTTGTTTGGGCTATCCTTTCACTGCCGAGACTGAGTATGTTCTCCATAACGCCCTTCTGCCGCCTGATTTCATTGATTGCTTCCGCATCATTTTCACATGGAGGCCTTATAATAATGTTCATCAAATCACCACCTTGGTAGTCAAAAATATAAAAACCCCTCGTCCTTATAAGGACGAAGGGTTCGCGGTACCACCTTAATTCCGGTCGTTTTAGACCGGCACTCAAAATCTTTAACGGGATTATCCGGTTTCCGCTAATGTTTTCACGGAAACGCCTCAGAAGCGACCTTCAGCCTGCATTGTCATGGGAAATCTCGCAGCCGGTGAATCTCCCTCTCTTGATGATTATAGACCTACTCCTCTTCTTCTCGGGCAGTTATTGATTTTTTACATTATAAGCTATAAAAGACCATTCAGTCAAGCGGCCAAGCCTCTTTTGACAATAAAAGAATGCTTTCTAAAGCATGCCTTTGTACAATGGAAATCTCGAGCTGATTTTAACAGCTTCTTCTTTTACATCCTTTATTGCTTCTTCATTGTCTATGTTTTCGGCCACCCTGTTCATGAGTCCGGCAATTTCTGCCATGTCCTCTTCCTTGGCGCCCTTTATGGTCATGGCTGTAACCCCAATCCTGACTCCGCTTGTAACCATAGGCTTTTCGGGATCGTTTGGAATCATGTTTTTGTTGACTGTTATTCCTGCCGATTCAAGGGCAAGGTCGAATTGCTTTCCAGTCAGTCCTTTTGGCCTGAGGTCTACAAGCAGCAGATGGTTGTCCGTGCCCCCGGTCACCATCCTGAAGCCGAAGCCTTGAAGATGCTTTGCAAGCGCTTTTGAATTCTTGACCACTTGCTCCATGGTCTCCTTGTACCCTTTCGTTCCGGCCCTCTTGAAGGTGAATGCCTTGGCTCCCATTATATGCATGTGCATGGACCCCTGAACTCCGGGAAAAACAGCTGAATCAATCTTCCTTGCCAGCGATTTTTTGCAAAGTATGAATCCGCCTCTTGCCCCCGCGAGTGTTTTTGTGGTTGTGCCAGTAACAACATCGGCAAATGGAACCGGAGACGGATGCACTCCAGCCGCTACAAGCCCGGCTACATGAGCCATGTCGACTAGGAAGTAGGCTCCTGCTTCGTGGGCGATTTTTGATATTCGCTCATAGTCAATGAATCTTGGATAAGAGCTTGCTCCCGCAATTATGATTTTCGGACTGTGCATCTTGGCCATTCTTTCTATTTCATCATAGTCGATTGTCTCTGTTTCGGAATTGAGGCCATAAGATGCTGAATTGTATATTTTTCCGGAAAAGTTGACGCTGCTGCCATGTGTAAGGTGTCCCCCATGGTCAAGCTTCATTCCCAATATGGTGTCTCCCGGCTTTATAAGCGCCGCGTACACACTCTGGTTTGCCTGCGATCCGGAATGCGGCTGTATGTTTGCATGGTCCGCTCCATAGAGTTCTTTTGCCCTTTCGATTCCCAGTGTCTCGATTTTATCTATTGCCTCATGTCCTGCATGGTAGCGTCTTCCCGGAAACCCTTCCATTGTCTTGTTTGTCAATATGCTTCCCTGTATCTCCATTATTTCCATGGGCACGAAGCTTTCCGAAGCTATCATCTCGATACCGGATTTCTGCCTTTCCATTTCCTCTTCGATGTATTTATGCAAAACAGCATCAGAATTCTTTAAATTATCAAGCATGCTACCCCTCCCCAAATTCTATTTACTCCATTTTACCTCAATGCGCAAACAGTGCTATTATCTATATTCACATTCTTTTAAACTAATGGCAGATTATGAGATATTTTTTCTATAATTTGCCTTTTTCCATCATGTATTCCTTAGGCGTCATTCCCACCTGTTTATTAAAATTCTTGTAGAAATGATTCAAGTTGTTGTATCCTGTTTTGAACGCGACTTCCTTGATTGAGAATTTTGAGCTTCTCAGCAGATTTTTCGCCGCATTTATCCGAATCTCATTTACATAGCTTATAAAGCTTTTGTTTAAATATTTCTTGAACAGCCTCGATATCTGCTGAGGGCTTGTATGGAAATCCCTGGCGCATTCTTTGAGAATTATCTCTCCGCTGTAATTCGAATTTACATATTCCACTATACTGTTAAAAGCTCGTTGTCTGTAAAATGATAGCCTAAAGCATTCTCTATCGCATCAGCAAATTGTTTTTGATCGATTGGCTTGAGCAGGATGTCTTTCGCCCCCAAGCGTATTGCAGCCTGCGCATATTCAAAATAGTCGTACGCCGTCACAATGATCACTTTTATTTCACCCTTGTACTTGTCTTTAATTCTGTTCATGATGTCTATTCCGTTAATTCCCGGCATTTGGATATCCAAAAACACGATATCCGGATTCATTGTCTCTATGGCGTTCCACCCATTTTCTCCGCTGTTGAAAAAGCCCGCAAGTTTTATCGGCAGGCACAGTGAATTCAGCAAATATTCGATAACTGAAAATGAAGCCCTTTCATCGTCAATTACTATTGCCTTTATCATCCCGCCACCTACACTTCCGGAATCGAAATCTTTATTTTTGTTCCGACTCCCTCTTCACTTTCTATCTCGAATTTCACATTTTCGCCATAAATTCTTTCCATCTTAGTCATAATCATATCCAGCCCGCTGAAGCGGCCCTGCCCTTTTATCAGATTTTCCATGATTTCTTCTTTTCTTTCTTGGGACATTCCGCATCCGTTGTCCTCTATATTCAAAACAAGAAATCCGTCCCTGTACTCGCATGATATGTCGACTCTCATTTTTTCTGTTTTGTTTTTAAAACCGTGCTTGAAAGAATTCTCGACAATAGGCTGCAGAAAATTGAATGGAACCTCAAACATGAGCTTTTCGCATTTTTCCGGTATTGTAAAATCAAACCTGTTGTCGAATCTTATCTTCTGCAGGTTCAGGTAATCTTCTACATGCTTGATTTCCTCGTAAAGAACTACTCCCTTCTGACCGTCGTTCATTGAATATCTGAACATCTTGGACAAGCTTGTTATGGCTTCATATGTCTTTTCTGATCCGTCCTCTATTGCAATTCCGGCAATAGCGCTCAATGTGTTGAACAGGAAATGGTTGTTTATTTGTATATTGAGGATCTTGCTTTCCGTTTTTTTCAGAGTATGCTCAAGTATCATTTTCTTTTCGACCTGTTCTTTTATTAAAGCGTCTTTGACAATGAATTGACGGTCGGTTTCAATCAAGGAAAGATAATCCTGTATGCTTCTCTGAAATTTCAACATTAATCGCAAAAGCGAATTCATGCTGCTTACGGACCGCTCGTAGGGAAGCTTAAACAAAGTTGTCTCTTCAATTATTCTATTGGCTTCTCTCACATGCCCCCCGCGTATAAAACCTACAATATTGTCTCCGTATGCTATTGGAAGATAGAACACTGTTATTCCATAGCGGCATACGAAGGATGTGTGTTCAAAAAAATGAGGAGGCTTGTATTCGTCTTCTATGCTATATAATTCGCAATTGAAAATGTTCTCATCCATTTTGCACGCTTTTCGGCAGAATTCCGGAATAAATTCGCTTTTGACAACAATGTCTCCATCAATGTCAAAAACTGTAATAGGAAGACTGAACGGCTTCAGCAGCGTATCGTAAAAGTCAGATATCACATCTTTTATCATCATGAGATTGAAATCTTCAGGCAGTTTAAATTTCAATCTCACAGGCTTCTTTCGATTAATTATTTGTTTGTCGTCAAAATTTACAGGGATTGATATCAGGAGTTCGACGAGCTTGTCGCTTCCGGTGTTGATTGTTTCATGCATATCCCCGGGATTCATATGAAAAACCATTCCCTGTTTCAAGTCTGAAACCTCGTTGTTTATTATTTGCCTGCCCGAACCCGAAATGACATATATTAGCTGTTCGTCGCTGTAATGTACATGCTTGTTCTGTCTTTCACCCGGGTTAATGCTTATTTTACCGATGTCCATTGCTGTATACGGATTTTTCCCCGACTCGTATATCCACTCGATTGTACCCCACTCGAATTTCTGCAAACGGTCATTTTTCATAATATCCCTCTTTTGAAAAGCATTTTATTCTTCATTGAACCATTGTCAAGAGGGGCGGCACTCAATACCGCCCGCAATTCGATTCTATCACTTGTCCCATAAAAATTGCATGCTCATTTTTCGATGTTTCTCGAATTTTTTTCGAGGAAGGCCAGATACTCCTCTTTTGTCATTTGGGCTTCGAATTTTTCGATAATCGCATTTGCCGCCTTGGCGCCATCGTAAAGCAAGTCGATTATTGTCATGGCCAATGTTTTTGAAGAAAGAATATATGCAGTTTCGGGATCAACCACTTTGAATTCCCTTGTATGGAGATTTCCCTCAACGCCTCCTATAAATGGATGCAAGGCCGGCATCAAATGGGATACGTCGCCAAAATCAAATGAGCCGGTAAAGTCCGCGCCGTCCACAATTTGTTCAGGCGAAACTATTTCCGCGGCATTAGCCTTGAAAAGCTCGTCCATATCCGGCGTTCTGAGCAAGGGCAGATAACCGGGAGTCTCGATTATTTTTACATTCGCCCCAACCGCATAAGCTCCGGCAATAATCGCCCTGTTGACTTTTTCGTTAGCTTGATCTATCCCCTTTATGGTTCTTGCCCTGACATAAGTTTCCATTCGAACATCGGCAGGGACAACATTTACTATGTCTCCTCCCTTTGTGATTATCGGGTGCACCCTGACCCTGTCTCCATCCGGAAAAGTCTCACGCTGTACATGTATGTTGTTTATTGCTATCATGGCCGCATTTAGGGCATTCACGCCTTGCTCCGGCGCGCTTCCCGCATGGGCTTCCTTGCCTATGAAGTTAACATTCTTGCCTATGAATCCGTTTCCAACCGCCCCTACAATCACCTTTTTTTCTTTCGGCATATTCAAAGCGTGCATCATAATGGACATGTCGACATCGTCGAAATATCCCCGCTTTATCAATTCCTGCTTGCCTCCGAAATATGATATTTTGCCTTCGTCCCTAAGCTTTCCCCTGAATTCGAGCTCAACAAATTCTTCCGCGGGAACGGCCATGAAGTCCAGCCCCCCGTCGAGCTCATAGATTGCGTTAGAAGCCACCAATCCTATTGCGGCTCCCATCAAGGAAGCGGCTTGAATATGGTGTCCGCAAGCGTGGACAGCCCCTGTTTCGGAATCTGCCGCCTCGTGCTCGACGCATATTACAGAATCCAGTTCTCCCAAAACGGCGATAGTCGGGCCATTTTTTGTTTCATTGGCCCTTGCTCTAACTCCCGTCACCGCGATGTTTATTTCAGGTTCAAGCCCAAGCTTTTTAAATTCGCGCGCAATGAATTCAGTCGCTTTGTATTCCTTGTAGCCAAGCTCCGGATTCGAGAATATTTCCTCTCCTATTCCAATGATCCTGTCCCTGTTTTCATCTATGACCTCGCACACCTTTTGTTTTAATTCTTTTATATCCATTTTTGCATCTCCCTTTTCAAAAAAAATGGGCAATCTATCGATATTAATAGATTACCCATTTAAGTCTATTTAAATAATGCCTTGCAGCTTGAGAACGATTTGTGCGATTATTGCGGAACCGAAGAATGTTCCTATGAATACGCATACTGCAATTATAACAATCTTCCAGCTCATTTTCTTGAGCGCTCCCAATTTATTTCCTACTGAAATCCCTGCGAAAGCCAAAATGGGTGTTGTTGTTCCAAGAAAGTTGACTTGCCCCGTAGTGCTCAAAAACCACTCCGCAGTGGGCATGAAGGGCATACTTAGCAACAGTGAGATCATCGTCGCCCAAGCAAAAGCCGGAAACTTTACATTCGGCAAAGCGCCTTTGATTATCAACGAAAGCTGCGCTACAAGCAAAACAACAATCATACCCGGAATGGATTGAACCGCATTGAGTCCGAATCCGATTTGTTGTCCTATCAGAATTAAAATTCCTACCAATGTCAGAAGTTTAAACTGCTCCAGTGTTTTCGTCATCAACTGTTCCCTCCTTTTTTACCGATTTTTGGCTCCAATACATTGTAGAGTTTGTTTACCAGCGGAATTGAAATGAATATAACTACATAAAGACCTGTTACTCCTGTAAGCATGTTGCTCGTTGCGGCATAGGCCAAAACCGTTTCGGACATTCCTGATGGAACAGCTGCCGCAAGAGATGAAGACGCGGCCGTCATCATGCTTCCGCTTCCCATTCCAGATGCCATTGCCAATGCGTAGGGATGAAGTCCAGTTCCCAAAGACAAGGATCCCAAAAGTCCGAAGAAAATAGTCCCAAACACTGTGCCCATCATATACGTTCCAAGAACACCGGTGCCTTCAGGTGAATTGATTCCATACTTTTCTCCTATTACACCAAGTGTCGGCTCGCGGCAAATGCTTACCGTCGCTCCTATTGCCTCCCTCTTCATTCCAAGCAAGAGAGCCACCGGAAGCGCCACGAAAATTGTAGCTACGTTTCCAAGCTCCTGCAGAAGAAGCGCGGGTCCTGCCTGAATTATCTTCATTATGTTCGGTCCCACAAGCGTTCCATACTTGACTCCAAGCGGAAGCAAAGCAATCATTACCATTGAACCCGCAAATTCGATTACGTCGTTGTCAACAATCTTTTTGAGAGGCGCAACAACCTTCCCCAAGATTCCCGGGGTCACCAACATCCCAAAAATCACGGCATAGAGCATTGGAAGCAGAGTAACTGTTCCAGGGCCAACTGCAAATTTTTTGATGCCGATAAATTCAGAAATAACAACGATAAAAAGTACAGTGATAAATGCGTTGATCAGTGCTTTTGTAATTGATTTTTCGTTTGCCATCAATAATCCTCCTTTTAAAATTTTATATATTTCAAAGCCGATTTGCGATTCCGCATTCCGCATAACGGGTCTAAAATCAAGCTTCTGAAATCTTTATAAGCGCTCCGAGCAAAACATCCGCGCCTTTTTTTATGTCTTCATAATCTGTCGTTTCCTCAGCGCAATGGCTTCTTCCGCCTACGCTCGGGACAAATATCATTCCCACATCCGTTATCCCCGCCATAAGGCAGGAATCGTGAAGGGCCCCGCTGTTCATCTCTATATATTCAATGCATTTGTCTTTAGCTGATTCAATTATGCTTTCTATAACCTTTTTAGAGAAAATAATGGGTTCTGTTTCAGACAAGACGCTTGAAGAAAACTCCAAACCGTATTTTTCGCATGTGTCTTCAGTCAATTTAATCAATTCGCGCTCTACAATTTCTATTCCGTCCTTGTCGATATCCCTCACATCAACAGTAAAACAAACTTTTTCAGGTATGACGTTGGGCTCGTTTGGAAAACAGTCAATCTTTCCGACAGTTCCCACAGTTGTAGGATTTGCGGATTCAGTTACAATATCCCTTAGACTTGCTATTACCTTTGCGGCTCCATCCATTGGGTCGTTCCTGAAATTCATGGGTGTGGCTCCTGCATGGTTGCTTTTTCCTGCAATTTCTATCTCAATCCACTTTCTTCCGGCAACAGCACCCACCACCCCTACAGGGACAGACAATTCGTCAAGCACGACACTTTGTTCAATGTGCAGCTCAATCATTGCCTTTATTTCGTCTTCCTTAAAAAGGTGCCTGCGCATGTCACTTGGATCAAAGCCCCTTGCAACAGCTGCATCATGCATTGAAACACCTTTCGAATTAAAATGCTTCTTCAACGATGAAACAGGAAATTCACCTGTAAGTATGCGGCTTCCTGCCAAAGGAAACTTGAAATTCGGACCCTCCTCCTCAACGAATACAATAAGCTCTATTGAGCATTCAGGCTTGCAGTTGTTTTCAACCAATGTCCTTAAAGCTTCCAGTCCGGCCGATACTCCGGCTACGCCGTCGAAATTGCCTCCGTTTGTCACAGTGTCAATATGGGACCCCGTCATTACAATCGGCAATGAATCGTCTTTGCCGTCGAGTCTTGCTCTGATGTTTCCCATTTGGTCGACAGATACCTTCAATCCGGTTTT
>CAZEHH010000018.1:10608-19292 GCA_964512505.1 uncultured Peptostreptococcaceae bacterium | reverse complement strand
GGGTGGGAATCGTCCCTTTCTTTTGCAAAAACAGGCAATCCCGCCAAATCCATCATGTTCAGTATGTTTGAATAGCTCATTTCATATTGCAAAGTGAACCCGATAATGTCCAATTCTCCGGCAGGAGTTCTCGATTCCATTGTAAACAATGGCGTTTCGCTTTCTCTCATCACTTTTTCCATGTCTGTCCATGGAGCAAAAAGCCGTTCGCAATATACATCCTCCATGTCATTGAGCAAAAAATACAGTATCTGCAGCCCCATGAAGGACATCCCCACTTCATAAACGTCAGGGAATGCAAAACCGAAACGAACTTGTCCTTCCCTTATTTCCTTGTTTACCGAATTGACTTCTCCGCCGATGTATCTGCTCGGCTTTTCTACCTGTTTCAATAAATAATCTATTTGCATTGCAATCCTCCATAACTCTTTCTAAAATTTGATTTTCTGCCTTCTGACTGAAATACCCAACACAAGGCCGATTGCGACCATGCTTATTATGAGAGAGCTTCCTCCGTAGCTCATGAAGGGAAGCGTAACACCGGTTACCGGCATAACTCCCATTGTCATTCCTATGTTTTGAATTATTTGGTAAAGGAACATCGATATTATGCCCGACACAACCAATGTGCCGTATATGTCTTTTGAATTCTTGCCTACGCTGAACATTCTGTGAAGCAATAGAAAATAAAGAAGTATCAGGCAAGCTCCTCCAACAAAACCCAGCTCCTCGACCAAAACCGCGAAAATGAAATCCGTTTCCTGAACAGGCAGGAAATCATACCTTGTCTGTGTTCCCATGAAAAGGCCTTTCCCTGAAAACTGGCCCGATCCTATTGTTATTTTGGATTGCCTTACATGGTAATTGCCCGGCAAGTCCGTATTTGACGGATTCAGAAAAGCGTCTATCCTTCTCTTTTGGTGGTCGCCCATGAATCTGTAGGCAACAGGAATCATGGCAATTCCCAATGCCCCGCCTCCAATGAAATATTTCCAAGGCATTCCGGCAATAAAAAGCATACCGAGTGTTATAACCACAAAAACCAATGCCGTTCCCAAATCCGGCTGCAGCAATACAAGAAATATGAAGGGAAGCGGGAAAAGAAGCGAAACTGCAATCTCCACTATATTGTCAATTTTACCGTAACGGCTTTCAAGGAACTTCCCATAAGACAATATGAAGCCTATCTTTGCAAGCTCGGATGTCTGTATGTCTATTGGCCCTATGTCTATCCAGCTTCTCGCCCCGCCTCTTACAGCTCCAAGCCCCGGGACATAGACCAGAAGCAGCATGAATATCGACAATGCATATACAAACTTGTATAAATCCCCTAAATAATTGTAATCGATTACAAGCATCAACACCATTATTGCAAGACCCAGGAAAAATGCCACTGCCTGAATCTTTATTTGCCTGGTAAGCCCGTTTTCAGCATAATGGGTCGCGCTTGCAATCATTATTATTCCCAAGGCAACTATTAACACCATTGTGACAAAAAGCGTCCAATCGAAATGCTTGAGCATTTTTCTTTCCAACATGAAATCACTCCGTCCCTGTTACATTGTCCAAAGCGTCAGGATTTTCCGAAACCGGCAAATCAAGATCAAGGTATTCCGCTATTATATCCCTTGCCACCGGCGCCGCGTATCCTCCGTGGGCCCCTTGGAAAAGCAATACAGTCACTGCAATTTGCGGGTCATCATAAGGTGCAAAGGCCACAAACCATGCAAAACTCTTGTAATCGTCTTTGTATCTGTCTATCTCTTCATTGTCGAGGGCTCCCTTTGTGTACTCGTCAAGAGCATATCTCCATATGGCTCCTTCATCCAAGTAGCCATCTCGAACTCTTTCTGCAATTTTATCCGTTTGTCCCGCTTTTTCAAAAGCCGTTATATCCTCGTTGCGTTCTATGGTTATATCATTCACAAGAGATTCCATTGCGGACAATTCAATTTGGCCTCCTTCATATTTGCCTGAAGCCGAAAGTCTTTGAAGGTATGAATTGTAATCTTTCAAATGGTCCTTCAGATATACGACTTCATCAACCGGAGGAATTTTGCCCTGCTTTTGCGCAGTTCCGGTCTTCGCTCCCACCTTTACGGGGAAATCGGCAAAAAGGGTTCTTGCTGTCCCTTCATCGCCCTGCGTCACTTCAAGCATACCTTCTCTTATATATGAAAGGTTGTTCGAATCCTTTAAATCTATAGCTTTTCCATTTCCGCTGTTTTCCTTGTCAAGCGCCAAGTCATAAAGAGTTCCTCCGTTTGCGATGGCTGAGATGTATCTTGCCATTTGAATTGCCGTGTAGGTATGGCCTCCTTGACCTATAGCAAGGTTGAAAGTATCCCCGACGTCCCATGCTATCTGGTTGAAGTAACTGTATTTTACAAGATCGGCAAGGGCCTCGACTTTTGAAATTCTTGAATTTTCGACCTTCTCGTCTCTCACGCCGATTTGAGAAAGTCTTCTTATGATTTCGCCCCTTGACGGGTTTTCATCGGCCCATTCGGCAATTTTATCAACGATTTCATTTAATTTGTCTTCATCTTCATAAATGGATTGTATGAAGTAATCCTCTGCAACGCTTTTTAGTTTCAGCTTCAAGTAATACTTTTTGTTTGCAACTTCTTTTTCAGGATCAGGAATGCCGTAAGCCGCCTCTTCAATTTCAATTCCGGTGTTTTCTCCAAGACCGAACTTCTTTGCATAATCCAGCATAGTCTCGACATCCATTTCGAAATCCATGGGTTTGTCCCTGTAATAGTCATATCCTGCTGAAATGCTGTAGAAATAATAATTGCAAGACACCTCAATCGCTTTTATAAGGTTCGTGAGCCCATGCTTGGCACGGTAATCGTTCCATATCCAGCATCCGAAATCACGGTCGGAAAGTTCTATCCTCCCGTTCGAATATATCGACTTGTACGGATCCAGCCCCTGCTCAAGAGCCGCAAGGCCTGTTATCATCTTGAATGTCGATCCGGGTTGCACAGCTGTCAATGCCGCTATGTTGTACATCGGCCTCGCCGCCAAAGGGTTTCTTGCATTTTCAGGTTGCAGTCTGTTCCAGTCATTTTGATTGATTCCAGTTGTAAACAGGTTGGGATCGTATGAAGGGAAATTGGCCATAGCCAGTATTTCACCTGTGTTTACATCTACCGCAACGGCAGCCCCCGAATCGGCGTTTGGCGACTGTTCGCCAAATGCATAATCCCCCCAAGGACTTTCATATACGCCTTTGACCTGTATTCTCTTCAACACTTTTTCGAGCGCATCTTCCGCCGTCTTTTGCAATCCGGAATCAATGGTAAGAACAATATTTTCGCCTGGAACCGGTTTTTCTTCACTTATTTCCGATATCAATTGTCCGTATACGTCAACTTCAACCTTTTTTAAACCGTCTTCGCCTTTCAATTCGGTTTCATAGCTTTTTTCTATTCCTGTTTTCCCTATGAATGCATTTGGCGAATATCCCATTCCGCCTATATATCTCTCAATTTCTGATGTTGTGCTTATTTTCCCGAGATATCCAAGCACATGAGCCGCCAGTTTCCCTTCGGGATAGTATCTTATCGGTTCAATTTGAACATCTATGCCCGGAAGATGCATTCCTTTTTCCTCAATCAATATTGCGGTTTCTTCAGAAATGTTGTCAGCCAAAGTAATTGGCTGGTATTTCCTGTATCCCTGGTTCTTAATTGCATTTCTGACAGCAAGAATATCGAGCGATTCGGATATGCTGTACTCATTTCCTATTTCATAATATTCCCTTATTGCATCATATGCGTTTTCTGCGCTGGAGTCATTATCCAAGCCGTATGACTTCAAAAACTCCTCTTTTTTCATCTGTGCAAGAAACTTCATGCTCTTGACTGAAATAGGAGGCGTTATCCCTTTATAGGCAAGCAGGTTCTGAGCCTCGTAAACGCTTAGCGCTTCGTCGATCTCCTCGCGCATCCTGAGCATGTCAAAAGCTGTTTGTGCGTCTTTGGCGTCATACAATCGGTTGCTGTCAAGCCACTCTGCAACTTCCAGATCGTATGAAAATTCAAACTCCCCGTTTTCGCCCAATCCGATTGGAAATACAATATGCTCCTCTCCCTTTTGGTCGAGTATGGCCATGAGGTCGACTGCTGTGTTTTCAAGATTTTCTTTCGGCATTTCACTTATTATAAGCTTTACGGTAAATGAAGGCATGTTTCCTGCCAGCAAAACACCGTTTCTGTCAGTTATTTCTCCACGCCATGCTGTTACAGGCAACTCCTTTATTCTTACATTCTCCGAAATTTCCGCATATTCGGCCCCTTCGACAATTGTGAGGCTTGCCAATCTGAACAGCAAAAAAATAAAAATCGCCGCTGTAATGACAAAAAGTTGATTGTTCCTGTTCTTGATGAATTCATTCATTTGACCACCTGCCAGCGCTTTCAAATCCAATCCTGCCAAGAATTCTTCCGAAAATTTTGTACAAAGCCCAACAAAAGACTGCATTCATCAGCAATTCGGGCAATAACATGCGCAAAAATATTGCCGATAGATTAAATTGCATTCCTGCAAAATAATATATGACAATCATCATGAAATATTGGCAGATTGTTGCAAAAGCAATCATAATTATTGGCGTTGCGGAACTATCCTCGAAAAAATTGCCACTTATTGCTGAAACAGAAAAAGCCACTGTCAAATAAATGAGTGTGTACATTCCAAAAGCCGGACTGAAGAAAAGATCCTGCAGGATTCCTCCTGCCACCGCTGCGCAAATTCCCATTGGCATTTTAAGCCTGACTGAAAATACCACGACCAATGCGATTGCGAGGTTGGGGAGAACTCCGAAAATTCTTATATGCTGCAAGAGAGTTGTTTGAAGTATGAATCCCGCAAACATTGTCAACGCAGTAATTCCATATCTCATTGCGCTTCCACCTCTTCTGTCGGCAAAAGAACCATTACACGGTTTATCGTTTTGAAGTCGACCACCTGTTCAACTTTTATTTTCTTGAGCAACTCGTTTTTTTCAATTATCACATCGCTTACTGTGCCTATAAGCAATCCTTCCGGATAAATCCCAAGACCGGAAGTTATGATTTCCTGTCCTGCGTATACTTCCGCTTTAGGATCGAAAAGATATCCGGACAAGCCTCTTTCGGTTCCGCCTTCCACTATTCCAATTGAGAAATCCTTTTCGTCCAAAAGCTTGAAACTGACCGAACTTCTATTGTCGATTATGGAAACTACCTTTGCCCAATCCTTTCCCGCCTCATAGACTATGCCTATCAAGCCGTCTCCGTTTATTACCGCCTGCTCCTTATAAACACCGTCATTTGTCCCTTTGTTGATCATGAACATGTTGAACCATGTTCCGGGATCTTTCGACACGACATCGCATGTCAAAAAATCGTATCCATTCACTTGCGCATAATTCAATGCTTTTTTCATTTCAGAAAGATCTTCCATTTCCTTTTGTGAAAGCGTCGCCGCAATCAATTTTCGCCTGAGCTCCTGATTTTCAAGTTCAAGTTCCTTGTTGATCTTGTCCAGACGCCAAATGTTTGCCACCGGATTAAATATGTTGCCAAAAAAATCGGCACCCACCGTAAACCCTCTTTGTATGATGGCAATATTTTTGCCTGCGAAATTTTCAATCGGACTTATTTCCCCTCCACCGCCAAAAGTGGCTATTATAAGAAACAAAAGCAAAAGAACCGCAAATGCAGCCATTATTTTCTTTTTTTTGAATTCGTTCACTTTTTATCACCACTCATGTCAATAATTCCGCCTTGTTGAAACAAAAACACGTTTGTATTCATCCAAAGTCTCTATTGCTTTTCCTGTACCCATTGCGACGCAATCCAAGGGATTTTCCGCAATTTTTACAGGCATATCAGTTTCCCTTCTTATAAGCTCGTCCAAACCTGACAAAAGGGCCCCGCCACCGGTCAGCATTATTCCTGTCTCCATTATGTCTGAAGCCAGTTCAGGCGGAGTCTTCTCCAATGTGTTTTTTATGTTTTCTACTATTACTTTGACAGGTTCTCCAAGCGCGTCTTTGATTTCCAATTCGTTTATGCAAATTGTTTTAGGCAATCCTGTAACAAGATCCCTTCCGCTTATTTCCATTTCCTTTATCTCTTTTCCTACATATGCGGAACCGACTGTAATTTTTATTTTTTCCGCTGTTCTATCGCCTATCATCAAACTGTATTTCTTTTTCATAAAACTGATTATTGCGGCATCCATCTCATCTCCGCCGACTCTCACCGACCTGTTGCTTACAATGCCTCCCATGGATATTATTGCCATTTCAGTCGTTCCGCCGCCTATGTCGACTACCATGCTTCCCACCGGTTCACCCACTGGAAGTCCCGAACCCATCGCAGCAGCCATCGGTTCTTCAATAAGCAATGCTTTTTTCGCGCCCGCCGAAATAGCCGCATCGATTACAGCTCTTTTTTCCACTTCGGTCACGCCGCATGGAACACCGAGCAATATCCTTGGTGCAAATATGAATGCATTTGTCGAGAATGCTTTTTTTATGAAATATCTGAGCATTATTTCTGTAGTGTCGAAATCGGCAATAACACCATCCCTAAGCGGTCTTATTGCTTTTATGTTTCCAGGCGTTCTGCCTATCATCAGTTTTGCTTCGCTTCCCACCGCAAGTATTTCATTTGTAACAGTATCGATTGCGACAACCGAAGGTTCTCTTATCACTATTCCCGAGCCTTTTACATAGACAAGGGTGTTAGCAGTTCCAAGGTCTATTCCCATATCCTTGGCAAACAAATTTTTGAAACACATTTTTTTATCCCCTTCCAATACCTAAAATAAGCCATTTTCCTTAAGGCTGTAATAATCGCCGTCCCCTATCACTATATGGTCGAGAACCTTTATGCCAATAAGGTCTCCGGCCTCGGAGAGTCTTTTTGTTATCTGTATATCCTCCTGGCTTGGCGATGGATTGCCGCTCGGATGATTGTGCATCAGAATTACGGCGTTGCTGCTGTAAACTATTGCCGGCTTGAACACTTCCCTTGGATGGACTATGGAAGAGTTGAGGCTTCCTACGGAAATATTTTCATCACGCAGTATCTCGTTTTTTGTGTTGAGGTACAGCACCTTGAAAACCTCCCTGTCCAGGAATCTGAGCTCGCTCATATAGCGGTTTGCCACATCTTTGGGAGAATGCACATCCACTTTTTTTGTTCCTGTGAGCTTGTCCATTCTTTTGCCAAGTTCAAGAGCCGCCAGAAGCTGGCATGCCTTGGCTTTACCTATCCCGTCAATTTTAACCAGCTCGTCTACCCTGCATCTTCCAAGATAAGCCAATCCGTTGCGGTCTTCGCATAAAATCCTTCTTGAAAGTTCGATTGCAGACAATCCCTTCTTTCCGGTTCTGAGCAAAATGGCCAATAGTTCCGGGTTGGAAAGGCTTCCAGCCCCATTTGACACGAGCTTTTCCCTGGGCCTTTCATCCTCAGGCAATTCCTTCATTGCATATGAACTTTTCATGTCATCCCCCTATTTTTTCAAGCTTCCAGGCCAGCCTCCCCACCGGAAGCCCGACCACATTGAAATAGTCTCCATTTACGGATTCGACCAATGAAGCTCCAAAACCTTGAATTGCGTATCCGCCCGCCTTACCCATCGGCTCGCCCGTACTTATATAACGGTCTATATCAATCCTGCTTAATTGTCTTATTTTTACGGAAGAATACTCGAAGTAAACCTCTTTCGTGTCTTCGCTTATGATTGCCACGCCGGTATATACCCTGTGAGTCTTTCCACTTATTCTTTCAAGCATTTCCATTGCATCCGATTCGTTTGAAGGTTTTCCAAGAACCTTTTCAAAAAAAACGACTGTGTCGGCTCCTATAACAAGGCTTTCGGGGTTTTTGACAAATACATCCCATGCTTTTTCAAAAGCCAAAGCCATTACGGTCGTTGCCGGATCGTCTTCTATGATTTTTTCAGATACGTCACTCGGCATGGAAACAAATTCGATTCCCAAAGATTTCAAAATATCGATTCTTCTTTCCGACGCAGACGCCAAAACTATTTGCTTCTTTTTCATCACATCACCCCTAATGCCGGGCAGCCGCCAAAAGCCCCGCCAGCCCTCCAATGAGGCCCATTACATTTACATTGAAAAGCAATCCAATATGAAAATCCAGAACATACAATTTCAAAGAAAAGTTGTCCACTCCCAAAGGGATGACTTTGGAAAATAAGGGAACAATGCCTGATAGCGCGTTACCCGCCAAGTTACCGAGAATCATCCCTATGACAATAGCAACCGAAATTACTAAAGCCGACCTGCTTCCTCTTTTCAATCCACTCACTCCCAATCCCTGATAAATGTTGAAATTTCAATATTTCAAACTACAATAAGTGTAACATTTCACATTTGCCATATCAAGCGGTTTTTAGGCAACAAAAAAAGCGGAAGCTCTTTTAAAGGCGCTTTCCGCTTTTTGATTTTACTTGAGTTTTATGGCATCCTTGGGGCATTTTTCAACGCATGCTCCGCATCCGATGCATTTTTCGACATCCACCTTGTGAGGTTTCTTGACTTCTCCCTCGATGGCATCAACCGGACAGACTTTTGTGCAAAGCGTACATCCAATGCAAGCTTCCTCGTCAATCTCGGCCTTTTTTCTGTTCTCCAAGTTCCCCGCGATGGCTCC
>CAZEHH010000018.1:0-10508 GCA_964512505.1 uncultured Peptostreptococcaceae bacterium | reverse complement strand
CTTCCTCGTCAATCTCGGCCTTTTTTCTGTTCTCCAAGTTCCCCGCGATGGCTCCAGTCGGACACTTTTCAACGCAAATCATGCACTCCGTGCATTTCTCATAATCAATAACCGCCAAATTGTCGACTACATGTATGGCGTCGAACGGGCAATTCTTTTCGCAAATCTTGCAAGCTATGCAACCCACATCGCAGGATGCCTTCACAGCCTTGCCTTTGTCCTTGCTGTTGCAGTCGACTATGACTTCCTGCCCGTAAGGGACAAGAGTTATTACATTTTTAGGGCATGCCTCAATGCAATTTCCACAAGCTGTGCATTTGTCGTCAATGACTTCGGCGATTCCTTGGTCGTTTATGAAAATAGCGTCGAATGGACACACATCAACGCAAGTGCCCAATCCAAGACATCCGAAAGAGCAGCTCTTGCTCCCGCCATTCACTATGTTGGCCGCTTTGCAATCCTGTATTCCTATATATTCATATTTTTCTCTCGCATTGTCGCATGTTCCGTTGCAAATGACATGAGCAATCATCTTTGTGCTGTCTTCAACAACCAGTCCCATGATTTCAGCGACTTTTTCAGCTGTCTCCGATCCCCCTACAGGGCATCCGTTGACTTTGGCTTCGCCCTTTGCAACAGCATTGGCAAATCCGTCGCATCCCGGATATCCGCATCCGCCGCAATTGGCGCCCGGAAGAACTTCCCTTACAGCAACTGCCTTCGGATCTATTTCAACTGCAAACTTCTGTGAAGCATAAGCCAAGCCGGCCCCAAAAATCAATCCCATTCCACCAAGGCTCAAGGTAGAATAAATCAAGCCGTTAATATTCATATTCATCACCCTTTCCTTTTAGACTAGTCCTGCAAAGCCCAGGAATGCCATGGACATAAGGCCTGCTGTGATCAGAGCGATCGGGAAACCTTTAAACGGTGCGGGTACATCCGAGATTGCAAGTCTTTCCCGGATTCCGGCAAATAGAATGATTGCCAGTGAAAAACCAACCGCCGCGCCAAAGGAATGGAAAATCGTCTGGACGAAATTCAGTTTGTATTGTATGTTGAGCAGCGCCAAACCAAGAACGGCACAGTTTGTGGTTATCAGCGGAAGGTATACTCCCAATGCCTGATACAAAACCGGACTCAGCTTTTGAAGCACTATTTCAACAAATTGCACAAGCGCCGCAATTACAAGAATGAATGCGACAGTCTGCAAATATTCGATATGAAAAAAAACTAATATATATTTTTGTACGAGGTATGTAATCATACCTGCCAATGTTATAACAAATGTAACGGCCATGCCCATTCCAGTCGCAGTTTCAACTTGTTTTGAAACTCCGAGAAAAGGACAGATTCCCAAAAATTTCGACATAACGAAGTTGTTTACGAGAATCGAACTGACCAGGATAACGAAGATACTAGCGTTTTCCATTTCAATCCCCCCTTATGACAAACTTTTTTTGGATTTGACGACATTATAAAGAGCCAACAGTATACCCAGTGCGATGAAGGCTCCCGGAGGAAGTATCATCATCAGAGCCGGTTTGTATGCAAAGGGAAGCTGCCATCCGAACAAACTTCCAGCTCCAAGCAATTCTCTGACCGATCCCAATACCGTCAATGCCAATGTAAAACCAAGTCCCATTCCCAAACCGTCGAAAATGGAATCGATTACTGTATTTTTTGATGCAAAAGCCTCGGCTCTTGCAAGTATTATGCAGTTGACTACAATGAGAGGTATGAAAAGGCCCAGAGCCTTGAACAGCGATGGCATATAACCCTCCATCAACATTCCGACAATCGTAACGAAACTGGCAATTACAACTATGAATGCAGGTATTCTGATTTTGCTTGGTATTATTTTCCTCATCATTGAAATAGCCGCATTTGACGCAACCAGTACTGCAGTGGCCGCCAAACCCATTCCAACTCCGTTTATTGCCGATGTAGTAACCGCCAGAGTCGGACACATGCCTAACAATTGCACGAATATAGGATTTTCATCCAAGAGTCCATTCTTGAAAATTTTCATTAGATTCAATATAATTCACCTCCGGATAGTTACAGGCCCGAAACGATCTTATAAGCTTCAACAGCCATGTTGACGCCTTCCGTGACCGCTTTGGACGTTATGGTAGCTCCGGAAATTGCCTGTATTTCATTTCCGGCGGCTCCCGCTTTGACAACCGTCAATTCAGATTCAGTGCCTTTTCCCGCATATTGGCCGTAAAAATCAGGCAATGTTGCATTTGCTCCCAAACCAGGTGTTTCCTGATGGTTGCCCACTCTCATTCCTGTAACGGTTCCGTCCACTGAAATTCCTGTAATGACCTCAACGCTTCCGCCGAATCCACCCGGCAGCGACTTGACGGTATAACCAACCAATGTGCCTCCTGAAAGTCCTTCGTAAATCTCCACAACCAGCTCATTTTCAGTCTTTACCTTGTCGAGCATGCCGGCTTCCATTATTTCAAAAGAGTCCGCTTCAGGCAAAACTTCCTGCCTGGACAATTGGCTTGTCATTTCCCTTTGCTCCACAATCTTGTCGATGGTGAAATCATAAACAAGAGAAAGCAATCCTGCCGCAACGGCGCATATCAATAGTAGAATCAATCCTAATTTGCTGATTTCTTTCATTATTTTTTCACACCTCCGAACACGTTGGATTTGACATACTTGTCAATCAAAGGCGTTACAACATTCATGAAGAGAATGGAGAAAGACACGCCTCCGGGATATCCTCCAAACAATCTGATTACAACTGTAATCAAACCGCATCCAACAGCATAGATGATTTGCCCCTTTGCCGTCATAGGAGATGAAACATAGTCCGTAGCCATGAATATGGCTCCCAAAACAAGTCCTCCGGCAAGCAGGTGGAACATCATGTAATTGAAATTGAACCCACCGTAAAGCAATGTCAAAACAGCTACGGTACCCATGTATGCGACAGGAATCCTAGGGCTTATGACTCCGCGATACACAAGATAAATTCCGCCTATCAGAAGTGCCAACGCCGAAACTTCACCTATGCAGCCTCCAATTTTCCCTATGAAAAGGTTGAAAATCGAAACGCTTTCAGGCACAATCCTGCTTCCCTTTATGAGTGCAAGAGGAGTCGCCTCGGTTACTGCGTCGACAGGAAACTTCCATGTGGTCATCTCAACCGGCCATGAAGCTATCAGGAATACCCTTGCCGCCAAAGCCGGGTTGATGAAGTTGTGTCCCAAGCCTCCGAATGCCTGTTTCGCAATTGCGATTGCAAAAATCGAACCGACAACCGGCATCCAGAACGGAACTTCCGGAGGAAGGTTAAGCGCCAGCAAGAGTCCTGTGACTGCCGCACTGTAATCCATTACGGTAATCGGTTGTTTCCTTATGTTTTGTATGATTGCTTCAGTCGCCATGGCTGCCGCAACCGACAGCAATACGACAATCAAAGTCTGAAATCCGAAGTAATACATTCCTGCAAGCGTTGCAGGAACAAGAGCTATTACAACATCTCTCATTGTTTTATCAGTCGCTTCTTTCGACCTTATGTGAGGCGATGAAGTGACTATCAATTTTCTTTCCATCTTTACCCTCCTGTTATTTTGTTTTCCTTCGTTTCGAAAGTATTTCCCTTTTGGCCATCCTGATTGAATGGAGCAACGGCCTCTTCGAAGGACAAATGAAAGAACACGAACCGCATTCGATGCAATCCATGGCATTATTCTTTTCCGCCATATCGAACATTCCGTTCAATGAATAGGCGCTGATTGCAAACGGCTGAATGAATGAAGGGCATATGTCTACGCACTTGCCGCATCTTATGCAAGGATTCGGTTCGGGCAATCTTGCCTGTTCTTCCGTGAACACCAATACACCCGATGTTGTCTTGGTTGAGGGCAGGTCGTCAGTGAATTGAGCAAAACCCATCATCGGGCCTCCAAGAATGAGTTTCCCGGGCTCGCCTTTGTATCCTCCGGCTTGTGCAATGATTTCACTGATTCTGGTTCCATTTTTTATCATAATGTTTTTAGGCTCGGCAATTCCGTCACCGGTTACAGTGCAAATCCTTTCGATTAACGGCATTCCCATTCTGATCGCCTTGGATATTGCCGACATTGTCGCAACATTGCTCACAACGGCTCCGGCATCCATGGGAAGAGCACCTGACGGCACCTCTCTTTGTGAACATGCGTAAATCAATTGTTTTTCAGAGCCTTGCGGATACTTGGTCTTTACAACTACGATTTGAATACCCGGGAACTCCTTAGCAGCCTCTTTCATCGAAAGGACGGCATCCATCTTGTTGTTCTCTATGGCTATATAGGCTTTCTCAAGTCCCAAGACCTTCATTACAGCCCTCAATCCATAAACAACGTCTTCCGGAGTTTCAAGCATGAGACGGTGGTCCGATGTCAGATACGGCTCGCATTCCGCTCCGTTCAGTATAAGTACATCAATCTTCTTGTCCGGTGGAGGCGACAATTTTACTCTTGTCGGGAAGCCCGCCCCGCCCATTCCTACTATTCCGGCTTCGTTGATTATATCGAGTATTTCTTTCGGCTCAAGCGTTTCCACGTCTCCCTTGGGAACAACGCTCTCATGAACTTCATTCAAGCCATCTGACTCGATGACGATGCAAGTTCCCGTCCCGTTGATAATCATCCTTTTTTCAATTTTCTTCACCGTACCGGAAATGCTGCTATGAACTGGCGCAGATACAAATCCGCCCGCTTCACCAATTTTCTGCCCAACCTTGACTTTTTCGCCAACTTCCACGATTGCCTTGCAAGGTGCGCCGATGTGTTGCTGAAGGGGAATTACTACAATTTCAGGTTCCAAGGCTTTCTCCACCGGTAAATGCTCTGTCATTTCTTTACTGTGTGGAGGATGAATGCCTCCCCTGAATGATAAAAGATTCATTGATACTCACCCCTTTATAAATAGTCGTCACATTTATATTCATCATATTGCCAAAAGTATTACAATATAACTAATATCATGCGAACAAAAAAACACAAAAAAAAAACATATAGTCCATTAACATAGTATCTTTAAAGGTTTTTAAAGTCAATCATTGTTAATTGCATAACGAATATTTGTAGAGCTTTGCCATATCATTGTTTTATTTTTTCAAGCCCTTCTTTTACATGGTCCTTTATCCAGCAAATTACATCTATATTGTTCAGCGGCACGTCGCCTAAAACTTCCTTTATTTCCCTTGTGTCCAATTCAAAGCATCTGTCATCCACATTGTGCCTGTATATGAAATCTATATTTATGTCCGATATCACAACCGTAACCACGGTATCGACAATATTGCCCAGAGGGGCACGGTCAATGTGGTCATGCCTGAATGAAGCTGTCAGCTCGGTTCCCTTTCCCACTTCCGATTTCATGCTGAAATACCCATCGCAATTTTCTGCGGCGGATTTTAACATTGGGATGCCCAATCCAACTTTTCTTGTTGTCCTGCTTGTGTAGAACGGATCTGTCACTTTTTTAAGCGTTTCCTCATCCATTCCCTTTCCATCGTCCTTGATGCGTATTTCAAATATGTTCTTTTTTGTGTTTTCGCAAATCTCGATTTCAACTAGCTTTGAATCGGCATGGACCGAATTTTGAGCAATGTCCAATATGTGCATCGACAATTCCTTCATTTTAATTCCCCCTTGCTGCTTCTTGCCAATGTCATGAATATGCTATCGATATTTTTCTCATCGACTTCCAGATAATTGTCACGCTCTGAAATGTCGTGAAGATAATGGGCATCCGAATTTGAAATGAATCGATATTTCCTGTACATAGGGTTCTTTGCTGTGAATTTTTCATGCGCTGTCATTTTTGAAAGCTCCAAGGCATCCACCTTCAAGTCTGGCGGCAAGAAACCCAGATTTGCAATAAGGCTGAATGCCTTTCTGTCTATGTGCGCAGGTATGGCAAGACCTTCATGCGAATGCGCCAATTCAACCAATGCATAGATGCTTAAATCCACCGAGTGTATCAGGAGGCGTTTTTCCTCGCCTTTCAATTCGTCATTTTCGTCGAATATCAATTGCCTGCCCAACAATTCCTCGGAATTTGGAATCCATTCGAAGTGCTTATAGAGTTCAGCCTCGAACGATTTAACCTTTTCGATTGTTTTAAACAGGCAAAGAACATGCACTTCCTCTTTTGTCTGCACTTCCATTCCAGGAACGACTATTATTCCATTCCTTCGTCCCAATTCCATGCAGGCCTCACAGTTTGCCGCATTGTTGTGGTCTGTTACCGCTATCGCGTCAAGCCCTTTTAATACAGACATGTTTACTATGTTGTTTGGAGTCATATCATCGTCGCCGCACGGTGAAAGCGCCGAATGGATATGAAAATCGTAATAGAGCTTCATTACATTCCCATCTCGTTCAATTTGCATGCCAATGTAAAACTGTCAAGTTCAGAAGTGCATACAATTATGTTCTCTTCATCCGCTTTGGCCAGAGTCTCTTCCTCCACTTCAATGGATTCGGGAACTATTATCATGGGCATCTCCAAAAGCGAAGCAACTGCTATTATGTTAAGGTGTGTCTGAACTGTAATCCAAATATCCCCTTTGCTTCCGTTTGCCATGACCCAGCTCAAAAGATCGCAAATATAGACCCCGTCCACGGTTTTCATTGAATTCTTTTCACCACTTAGCTGGTTCAATTTCAATTCCTCGATAATCTCATTGATGATCATTTTTTGCCCTCCTGTCCTTTTCTTATTATGCAATCGTCTATTGAGGCCTCTCCGCGTACAATATCTTCCGCCAAAGCTCTGCAGCTTGGAGCTCCGCATGTACCGCAGTCTATTCCCGGCAACTGCTTGTATATCTGTTCAATCATATCCATCTTGTTTATTGCCACACGAATGTCGGAATCCAATTTCATCACATTTTTCGGCTTTATTTCATCAACCCAATCTTCCATTTCTGCATTGATTTTATCTATGGCTTTTTCCCTGTCAATCGCCTCGAACTGTTTCTCTCCTATCTCTTCGGAAATGCGTCTTATTCTCGCTTTTGCGATAAATGAATTCTCCATTGTGAGAGGACCTCCAATGCATCCGTTCACGCATGCATATCCCTCGAAAAAATCCACATCGTTGAGCTTTCCAAGTTCCATTCCTTCCAAAACTTCAATTACGTTTTCTATGCCGTCCACAGCAAGATAATTTTTGGCTTTTATGCTGAAACTCTGCCCGTTTGCTTTTGCCCACCCTATTCCGACACTTGACGAATTCTGCACCTGTTTTCTTATCTCGACATCGGGATAAATCTTCAAAATCTTGGAATAAACCGATTCTATGGAAATGGCTCTGTCGACATATGACTTCTTTATTCCAACCGGATTCTTGATGCTTGTTATCTTGGCAGGACATTCCGTTATGTAAAATGTCCCTATTTCATCCATCGGGATGCCGGTTTTTTCCATTGCTTCTTTTTTTGCGAATCTTGCCGCGATTTCCATCGGCGTCTCGAGTTTGATTATCCTGTCTATCAGAGACGGGAACCTTATTTGAATAAGTCTTATTATGGCAGGACAAAGTGTCGAAATAAGGGGTCCTTCTTTCTCCTTGTTTTCCAATCTGTCCTTCAAGGCTATCGAAAGATAGTCAGCGGCCTTTGCGACATCATACACTTCATCGAACCCAAGATCGTAAAAAGAGTTGAATATCTTGTTTATTTTCTTGCTCAAATGAAATTGCCCATAAATCGGAATGGACACCAGCGCTATATTGTATTTGTATTTTTCCATGTCGGACAATTCATCCGTCAATGCCCTTTTCGCATGGTATGGGCATACCCTTATGCACTCTCCACAGTCAATGCAGCGTTCATTGATTATTTCAGCTTTCCCGTTGCGAAGACGTATAGCCTCGGTCGGACATCTTTTCAAGCAATTAGTGCATCCGTTGCACTTTGTTATATCCAAATTGACTGAATGCCAATAATTTTCCATCAAATTCCCTCCATCAAATATTAAAAATCATTTCCACTCTTGTTTCCGCTCCCTTGGAAGATTCAATACTGAATTGGTCACTTGTTCTTTTCATATTCGGCAATCCCATTCCTGCTCCAAAGCCCATTTCACGCGCTTCGTTCGAGGCTGTGGAAAATCCTTTTGTCATGGCTTTTTCAAGATTTTCGATTCCCTTTCCCTTGTCGTGGGCTATCACAGTAATTTTATCGTGCGATATTTCTGTGGTTATTTTGCCTCCTTCGGAATGAATCACTATGTTTATTTCCGACTCGTAGGCTGCAATCGCAACCCTTCTTACAACCTTTGCATCGATGCCTATTTGATTCAAAACCTTCTTGATGTTGCTTGATGCAAGCCCCGCCTTTGAAAACTCTTCCTTTCCGACCTCATATTCAAGCTTTATTGTTTTTTCCGATTCAGCCATATGTTTATTCCCCTTCTATTTCGATTGCGCCAAGTCCACTCTTGTAAAGCAAACCGCTTGCTTCGAACAAAGTATGCCTGACTCCCATCAAAACCATTTTCTTTTCTTTCGCCAATCTGCATACCTCTTCATTTGGTCTTTTACCCCTGACAAATACAATATTCGACAAATCGAGCATTTCAGCGGTTCTGATGACCTGCAAATTTGTGAGGCCAGTCAAAAGGAGCACCTTGTCATCGACAAAAGCCAATACATCGCTCATCAAATCACATGAAAAAGCCGCCTTGACTTCCCTGTCCATGTATTCCTCTCCTGCCAATATTTCAGCGTTAAGTATTTCTTTTGCTTCCTTAAGTAACATTACAATCCCCCTTCGGCTCTTTCAATTCCATCAAGATAAAGTTTCGATAAATCGTCCATGAATTCTTCATTTTTACTTTCGGCAACTTTCCGCAAAACTTCCTCCACCGATTCATACCACACCCCAAGACCCTCAAAGAAAACGCCGTCTGAATCCAGTTGATCAAGCCTTGGCTTCATGTTTTCCAATGCATCCAGATTGAGGGATGCAGTTTCTATAAAATCGTCCCTCGTCAAGTCGGAATTCAAATATCCGACATAATCCGATTGGAAATCTCCAATCAACGAAATCGCATTCTCATAATCCTTCACGCACGAAAGGGCTTCTTTCTCTTTTTCGGCTTCATATTGAAATTCTATTGTTTTTTCAATCCTGTATAAAAAAGCATCGTCTGCAATATTCATTGCGGCATTCTTGAAATACCCGCCAAGGTCGCCGTCGATGTAAACGGCATTCAAAACCTTGAAATTGTTCTCCTCTACAATTATTCCTGCCTCATCCTTTTCGTTCAATTCAACCAAAAACTTTTCTGCATTTTCCCTCGTTGAAAATCCGCCAATTTGATAGGCATAAAGATTTAAATTGATTTGTCCGGTCTTCATGCCGGGCTTTATATTTTCATTTTCAATGCCGGTTTCCACCTGATTTTCAATTTTTTCTTCCCTGGTTTCATCTTCTTGAATTTCGTCAGGCTTTATTTCCAACATATCCGATATTTCCGTACTTTGCTCTTCATCGGATCCCGAAGCTTCAGCCGATATGGGTTTTTCGTTTCCGGAAAGCATGAATTTCACTCCATAAAAACCGACCAGCGCCGAAATTACGCATAAAAACAATATTGATAGAATCATTCTTCCCGCTCTGTTTTTTCTGGTTCTTTTGCTTTTTTTGCTTTTATATCTTTGAGCCATAATATCATCCCCGCTTCGTTAATATTATATCATATTTATATGTTTGCATTGTCCAGGATTTTTTTAGTTTTTATCTTTCTTTCCGCCATTTCAACCGGTGATTCAATATAGTCCCTTACCTGCTTGTAGTTTGCCGTCCTTAATATTCTGTTTTCTTCAAGCGATACGAATTTTGTCATCACTCCAGCTCCGAAAGCGATCACCGTTTGAAGGTCGTTCATCATCTGCATGTTGTAGAGGCATGCCTTTCCCGGTTTTGCATATCCTATGTTCTCCATGTTTCCCAGCATGTACTTTTGCCTGTACATATAGTACGGCTCCATACCCATTGAAACCGCTCCGTTTTCAGCAATGTCAATCATTTGTGCAACAGCATCCTCTCCAGGCAGCATTTTTACAACCGAGCTCTTTCTCATTTCGGCATTCTTCTTCAAAGCCAGAGTGTGTACCGTCAAATTGTCCGGCCTTATTATTGATACGTTTTTCATTGTGGATTCCATTTCAGGGATATCTTCTCCCGGAAGCCCGACTATCAAGTCCATATTGACTGAATTGAATCCGAATGGCTTGACCATTTCCCATGCTTTGTGCACATCATCTGATGTATGGCCCCTCCTTACCGTTTCCAAAGTCTTGTTGTTGAATGTTTGCGGATTTATGCTTATTCTGTCTACCCCTGAATTTTTCAAGACAGACAGTTTCTTTTCATCTATCGTGTCAGGCCTTCCGGCTTCTACTGTAAATTCCTTCAATCCGCTTAAATCAAGTGTCCCGTTCAAAACGTCCAGGACTTCCCTTAGCATGGCGGCTGACAGTTCCGT
>CAZEHH010000017.1:0-20263 GCA_964512505.1 uncultured Peptostreptococcaceae bacterium | reverse complement strand
TGTTAATTAATTTAATCATTTATTTAGACATCCGGGCTTTCTCCACAAGAAAAGGCTTCGCGGAAGTTCCGCAAAGCCTCTTGTGTTGGCTGCAGCATGGCAGGGCGGGGATGTCAAGTTCATGCCGCCCGGACATGCAATGAATGTATTGCTTCTCTTTCAAGATATCGAAGGCTACCTGCCTTTAGAACCAATGGGGTTCGTCCCAAAGCTTGAGCTTTGTTCCTATCCCCTTGCTAAGGGCTTCCTTGTAGCAGGCATATCCCCATGCGACATCCTCGATGGGCATTCCGCCCGTGAAGAAGATTATCCTCTCATCGTTGTCTTTTCTGGGAGATATGTTTCCGTTGGCTATGTCTCCAAGGCTTGGAATGTCTCCGTCCTTGTAGACGCCCTCATGGTAAAGCATAAGTATGGATGCCGAAGGTGCCCAGTCGACAATGCTGTCGAAGCCGTCCGGGTGGGCCATGGCCTCGGCGTACCAGGCCTTGTGCATTGTCCAGTTGTCGGCGACAAGCTTGTTTTCGATGTAGCACTCCCTCGAAAGCTCGCAGGCTCCTGTAAGGGTAAGAAGGCTTCCCGGCTTGAGCCAGTCCTTGTCTATTTCCACTTTGACAGCTCCTGCAGCCGCCACGCTTATGACATCAGAGTCCACTATGCAGTCTTTGAGCGAATCTGTTATTACCATTTCAAGGCCTGTCTTCTCTCCCATCTCTTTTGCGAAGGCTTCAGCCTTCTCGCGGAAAAGGTCGTAGAGGTAGACTTTCTTGGGCGCCTTCATTCCCTCGGCAATCGCCATCAGGCATGCCCTGCTTATGACTCCGCATCCCACTATCCCTATAGTTTCAGCTCCGTCCCTTTCGAGATATTTTGCCGCAACACCCGGGACCGAACCTGTTCTCATTGCGCTCAGAAGATTGGCGGACATTATGGCCCTGGGCTCTCCTGTATCGGTGTCATTAAGCTGTACAGTGAGTATGGATCTCGGAAGTCCTCTCTTTGGATTGACTATGTTCGAGCCGTACCATTTCTGGCCGCAGATGTTGACGTCTCCGCCAAGATAGGCCGGCATGGCCATGAACCTTCTGTCGGGTCCCGCAACAGGCATGTTATCAAACTCAGTTTCCTTGGGGAACCAGAGCATGAGCCCGTGATCGTTCTTGTTTGGCCCTCCCATGAGATAGTCGCCCTTGCCTATGAGCTTGAACATGTCGTCAATGACATGCACGCATTTCTTGATGTCGAGCACACCCGCCTCGATCATGTCCGGCTCGGACAAAAACAGCATTTCCACTTTTTTCCCTTTCATATTACTTCCCCTCCTTAAGTATATTTATTTATCAGACAGCTTTCTTGTCTTGAACATCATATTGATTTTGCTTGAGCCATCCCTTCATGTAGGCAAATAGCAGGACCGCAATTCCGAAGCCTACGGTTACAGCAGTAAATGCCCAGCCCTGGCCGTTTACGAAGAGGAGAGGCGCGAAGCTTACAACCGCGATTTCAACAGGCGACATGGGTATGTATGCCAATGCGAAATCGTCCAGCGTCTTGCTCTTCAGGTCCGGGTCTATAATTTTGAGAAGGGCTATTCCCATAGCCATTGTTCCTGTTGCCCAGCCCCATGTGAATATGGATTTCTCAAACCAGTAGGTAGTGAACATTCTCGGTCCGAGCACTCTGAACATGAACCAGCAGTAGGCAAGTCCGAACAGGAAAAGAAGGGCCAATGGGCCAGCATATGCGACTACGACAGGAAGTTTTATAGACGCTATGCCGAATGCCACCAGCATATCTGTTGCGCTTCCGCTTATTCTTGTTACTATTCTCTTATCAATGTACTTGTCCGCTCCGGTATTTTCAAAAACTTTCATAAGTATTACACCTACTATGAACGCCACGCAGAAGGTCGGTATCCTTATTTGCGGCATGAGCTTTGCCCCAAATTTTGCAATATAGTAACCCAGCACTGAAATTCCCGAAATAAGCGCAAGATGGAAAAGGAGCGGATCCACGGATATGGGAGAAACTGTGTTGTTTCCTGCGCTCTCCCTGTTTTCCTCCTGGATGAGTCCTGTCTTGAGTTCGGTAGGCAGATCTTCAAAATCGGTTATGAATTTTGTAAAGCCCTTCCTGGACCCCATCTTGATTATTATGAGGCCTCCGACTATCGCGCTTACGACACCGACTGTTGCCGATGTCATTGCAAGGGTCGCGGCGTCGTCCCATCCGTGCCCTGCAAATGCATCCCCTATTGCGGCAGCGGTTCCGTGCCCGCCTGAGAATCCGCTTGCCAGCATGAGGCCGAAGCCGGGATTGACGTCTCCCCAGATCGCTTTAATCACCACGAGTCCGAAAAGGGCTCCCAGGCCCCACTGCAGAATCATTACAGACTGGGAGTAGGCCCACATGTTTCCGACTCTCTTTGATATGGTCTTGAAAGGCACCTTTTGCGAGGCCAGGGGAAGCGCCGCGAATACCAAAGCTATGAGTATCCCCGAATATTTCCCTATCGACGCCGAGAAAGGCAGAAGGTTGAAACCGTTGGGTCCCAGTATTAGTCCCATGAATCCCGCCAGCAGGCTGGCAGGCAAGAACAAGTTCTGTACAAACCTGACTTTCGATCTTATCAAAAATCCAAACAAAAGCAAAAGCGACATCAAACCAACATCAACAAACAAAGTCCAAGCAGTGAATTCCATGATGATTCCTCCTTTAGTTTTATGCAATGGTATAATTCCCGTCTTACTCTGCCCGAACACAGTTAACGCAAAATATGTGCCAAGTCGATTCTAACAGGGATCCAAATTTTCCAAATCGGCTTCCTCTCTTTGCAAGGCTTGCCGGTGAATTCGAAGCAAGGCCTGCCGAGTCTTTTCTCAAAACGGGAATTGCTGGATTCCCATTTTGAGAATTTTTCCCGTTTTGAGAATTGTTTTGAATGTTTCGACAAATATCGCACTAATATGTTAATATATAATTAAAACTTTTTAAAGGAGCCGGCCATGCAAAAATCCGCTGTGAAGCTGACAAACATATCCAACATATGCCAAAACATAGCCGAAGCAATAAACTCGGCTTTCAATTACGACGTAGAAGTGGTTGACGCAAAGCTCTTCAGAATTGCAGCGACCGGACCGGCCAAGATGAAGGTGGGGCAAAGGATGAAGTTCGGCACAAGCTGCAGGATAACTATGAGCACCGCAATGCCCAGGTTCGTAAGCGTGGACAAGAACGACTCCGACTGCCTCAAATGCAAGGGAAGGGACAAATGCCTCTACCAGGGCGGCATAGTCGCTCCCATAATCAATGAAAGCGAGGTCATAGGCACTATAATGCTAAGCGCCTACAACAAGAATCAAATAGACCAGATGACCGAAAGGAAGGACGAACTTATAAATTTTCTGGAAAAAATGAGCTCCCTGCTCGTAGGAAAGCTCCTCAAGGAGCAGACCATAAAAAAGGAAAAGAAGCTGTCAAAGAAGCTGCAGCTCATTATGAACAGCGTTGCCGAAGGAATAATTTTCATAAACAACAACGGTTTTATCGAGCACGCAAACCTTATGGCGAAAAAGATAATCAATTCTTTTACGGACGAGCCTTTGGACCAACTGACCATACAGCAGCTTTTCGAGGACATACCCCTTGAGCCAGTGATCGCCGGCAGCAGCCTTTTCGGAATAGAGCTGGAGTCCGGTGGAGTCCGCTTCATGGCAAGCAGCATAAAGCCTGTCGAAATCGACGGCGGCGTCGCGGGCATAGTCATATGCATTGGCTACTACAACGAAATCGCAAGGTCCGCATACGAGATAACCAATTCGGACAGGCCCATAACCTTCGAGGACATAATCTACCAGAGCGAATCCATGGGCAGGCTTGTCGAGACCTGCAAAAACATCTCGGAAAGCTCCTCCACTGTATTGATTTACGGGTAAAGCGGAACCGGCAAGGAAATGTATGCAAGGGCCATACACTCCAGCAGCAGCCGCAGAGACAACGCCTTCATTCCGATCAACTGCGGAGCGCTACCGGAAACACTTATAGAAAGCGAGCTTTTCGGCTACGAAAGCGGTTCGTTCACGGGGGCGAAAGCGGGAGGGAAAATGGGCAAATTCGAGATTGCCGACAAGGGAACCATTTTCCTTGACGAGATAGCGACAATGCCCCTGTATCTTCAGTCCAAGCTGCTGAGGGTCCTTCAGGAACGCAAGATATTCAAGATAGGGGGGACAGGCCCCAAGCCAATCGATGTAAGGGTGATCGCGGCAACCAATGAAAATCTGAAAAGCCTTATTGGCAAGGGCCTTTTCAGGAGCGACCTGTATTACCGGCTTAATGTCATTCCCCTCGACATTCCGCCTCTCAGGAAGAGGCGCGAGGACATAATAAGCCTGACCTATTTCTTCATCAGCAAATACGACAAGCTACTCAACAAGAAGATAAGCTTCATAGACGACAGGTTCAGAAGCCTGCTTGAGAATTATGAATGGCCCGGAAACGTCCGCGAGCTTGAGAACATGATCGAATATATAATAAACCTTGCCCCCAAGGCCGAAAAATGCATAAGGACAGAATGGATACCCGGCCATGTGCTGGACATGCTGATGAAGGGCAAGGATTGCGCCAGAATCCCGGCAGATCCGGTCCAGGTTGCAATTCCAAAGAAGCAGTACGAGATGCAGTCAATTAAGATGTTGCTTGAGAAATACGGAGATTCGACAATTGCCAAGAAAAGGATAGCCGGCGAATTGGGAATAGGCCTGTCCACACTGTACAGAAAACTTGCCTCCATGGACAACTCTTGAAAAAGCAAAAATGGCAAAAGTGAAATTCTATTCGCCAAATTCGTCTCTATCAGTAAAAGCCTTGCCGCTCGGTGTTTCTTTAGCGTAAAGGTTTTGATATTGTAAATGGATTGTTTGCAGTTTAATCATAAAAAGGTTTTGCAGAAATTCCGCAAAACCTTTACTGTTTGTTGATATAATTTAAAGTTCGGCTATCAATATAATGCCGTCTACATATGAAATGATTCCATTTGATGTTCTTTTGAAATATTGACTCAGAGATTCAAGTAAATTCCGAAACAAGTCCCTTCCGCTTTGTCTTCAATAACCAAGGCTCTCGAGCTTTTCGGCCAATGCTCTGATCTTTGCTATCGACTCTTTCTTCTTCATCCTGTACTTCTTCTTTTCGTTTTCCATGTAGTCCCAGAAGGCGGCGGTCATGTTGCTTTCGTTTATTGCAAACATTATGAAAGGACCGCTCAATTTTGCAACCACAACCCCAACTCCATCCTTTGCATAGACTATTGTTTCACTTTCTTCATTTTCTGCAAATAGCACCTCGTAGTTGCTGTGTTTTTTTAGGAGCGCAACAATATTGCTCAGATGGGCCGCATATTCATCCCTGCTGTATCGCATTCCATCCAGTCCGAAAAATTCCGACAGCTCGGCCCTGACTTCTCCCGCAAGTATTTTTTCCATGTCGGGCATTTTTATTATTTCAACAAAGCGATGCTTTTCAATGTTCTTCAGGAAATCGTCTTTTCTTCCCTTAAAATGTCGAACAAGTCCTCCGACATCCGCTACGCCGGCCTTCTCGGCCATTGCATCAATAACGCTTTCAGGCATTGTTGATATTGAAAGGCAATTGCTTTTAAATATGGCCCCCGAAGGCTCTGCCTCCAGTTCGCTCATAAGTTTCAAATAAGATGTCCCCTCCGAAGCTGTGAATATTTTCATCAGCGGTCTGCACAGCTTGAGATATGCATTGAATTCACTTTCGGACGCCTTGACGCATTCGGGATTCTTTATATGGAAAACCGATTTTTCCCTGGTCATTCCTGCAACCGAACGGGATACTACCGCTGAAATTCCGGGCGCCACGAAAAGAGTGTGCCTGTAAATTCCGTCTTTCTTTCTGGGATAATAGTAAGGCTCGATCGCACCCGTCATGTAAAGAGGCATCCATGAAGATATTCCTGTAAGCATCTCGTCAAGATTTCTGCCCAGGCTGTGGACTATCTTTATTCTGTTTCCCCTCATTGCAAGCTCCATCATCAAGCTGCTCCACCTCGCGGCAAACTCCCTGTCCCCGGTGAGCCAGTCCATTGGCTCATCGCTGAAAAGAAGGGCCGTGCATGGTTTTCCGTGACTTGCAACCTCTTCAAGAAAAGCTATTACGGCTTTCCTCATTCCCTCGGCACCTGCAAGAACACAGGTTGGGTCTTCCCGTGGAACCTCAGGCTGGCTGTATAGGCCGCCGGACCTTCCTCTTTTGCCGTCAATGCTTGAAATGGCATTCAGGAATCCTCCCACACTGGAAGCATTGGATTCGGTATCCTCTAAAAGCCATACGGCGATTGCCTCCGTCCTGGCTTGGGTCTCTGCCAGCGACTCGCGGGATATGCCCGTCAAATCGGATAGAAGCATTATGCTCCGCGGTTCGTTGCATCGCCTGGCGAAGTAGGATGCCATGCTTGCCTTGTATCCGGTCTTTCCGGAAGGTTTCCGTTTTCCTCGGCGGAGCCTGCTTATATAGGATGGATCCAAGGAAAGCTGCCTTGCAAGAGAGCTGTTTGTCGTTCCGGTCATCTTCATGAGAAAATCGATTTTTTCGCTGAATTCCATCTTTTTCACCTCGACACCATTATATATTCCTTCCTTGTCACAGGCAACTTTTTTGTCACGGTTTGTGACTTGTTTTGTCAATGACATTTTCCATTATCATGCAAAATCTCTCTTTTAAGGATATAAAATGGGAATGAGGTGATGCGAATGAAATACTCTTTAAACATGAAAACAGGATTCTTTACGAGCAAGCCTTACAGCATGACGGTGTCGAAGGGCCTTGTGGCTCTATTCCCCGACTCATCCCCCGAGGACTGCATCCGCATACCGGAGGAGTCAATATCCGGCATTGTCATAAGAAAGAAACACAGGATGGAAATGGAGCTTTCGACAAAGGAAAAAGTGTTTTCCGGAACATTCAATGCAAGCTACGATCCGAAAGAGCTGTTCGACCTTTTTATCGACAACATCAAAACTACCACTACCTACAAGGAGGAATGAAAATTGAAAAATGCATTTTTACCGCGTATTCTTGTCTTTGCACTTATTCTTTGCCTTGCGGTTCCAATGCCGATGACAGCGAATGCCATTACAGGCGACACTCTGATTGACACGGACTTAGACGGAATTCCAGATGTCAGTGACAACGCTCCATATGTCGCCAATCCAGGGCAGGAAGATGCGGACGGAGACGGAATAGGCGATGTCGCCGACAACGCGCCCACTGTTGCCAATCCCGATCAGGCGGATGCGGACAATGACGGTGTTGGCGATGTAGTAGACAATGCACCAGTCAACTATAATCCCGATCAGGCGGATGCGGACGGAGACGGAATAGGAGATGTGATTGACCCGGATTTCGACTCCACAGCACCAAGCCTGACTGCAGGAAGAGCAGTCCGCCAGTCGGTGGCCGAATCCACGGTGGCATTCACTTCAAACGAATCTGGGGCATACTATTACGGCGTCGTAGATGACGGCGCGGACGCACCGACAGTCGACACGAGCGGAGAAGGCTCTCCATGCGGAACCACGGAGACTACAATAAAT
The DNA here is from genome assembly GCA_964512505.1 of uncultured Peptostreptococcaceae bacterium. Taxonomy (GTDB): domain Bacteria; phylum Bacillota; class Clostridia; order Peptostreptococcales; family BM714; genus BM714. The sequence continues at coordinate 12,644 of CAZEHH010000017.1, read as the reverse complement.
CTTGACAGCCTTTCAGCAGGTGCCAAGGACATATACATCAAGGTAAAAGACGCTGCGGGCAACGTAAGCAACGCAATAAAAACAGACATACCCGCATACCATGTTTGCAGAATAGATGCAACCAGCTATACAGCTCTTTCCGACGCCCTGACAGCATCTGTCACCGGCGACACTATAACTCTGCTTGACTCGCTCACCCACACAAGCAGCATAGAACTCGACGGCTTGGATCTTACCCTGGACCTTAACGGCCACAATCTTTCCCTGTCAGGCGGACACCTTATGGTTACAAACGGAAGCTTGAGTCTTGACGGCGAGGGCGAATTCAACATAGAAAGTCCTTCATGGGCAGTCTATACATCAAGCAACGGTTCGACAGTGGTGACAAACGCAACTTCAACCGCAAACTTGAATCCGGCTGTATGGACCTCAGGCGAGGGAAGCTCGGTCACAGTGCTTGGTGATGCAACTTCTGAAGGTTCAGACAGTCCGGCCGCAAGGGCGGACGACGAAGGAAGCATCCTGATTAATGGAGACGCATACGCCCTGGGTTCAAATGCAAACGGTGTCTATGCGCAAACTGGAGGCCACATCACAATCGACGGCGATTTGACAGCCAAGGCATCCGGAACCGTTGGGGCCTATGCGGCAAGCGGCGGAAGCATATGGATAAAGGGCAATTTGGACGCTTCCGGCGCAAACTCCTACTACGGAATGCATGCTACAGGCGAAGGAACAAGCATTCAGGTTGACGGAGATGTTTTAGGAAACATTCAGGGCATATGGGCGGAATACTCTGCTTCTGCAATAGTTATGGGAGACGTAGCCGGAAGCCCCGAAACAGGAATTTTCGCTTCCAACGGAGGCGGCGCAAGAGTATACGGCGATGTGAACGCAAGGGGAATGGGACTTGATCTCTACTCCTTGGCTGAAGCAACAATCGATGGAAAAATAAACAGCGGTTCAGTTTATATAAGAATCAACGGAGAAAACTTTACAGCTTCAGATATTACAACGCCAACCACGAAAGAAGGCTATCTGACCTATTCGAACACCTCGGGAAGCGCATGGGTGGCGGTGCCATCTTGGGGCTCCGAAATAAATTCAGCTTCGCTTTATGAATTCGGAGGAGGAGACGGATCGTCGGAAGAAACGGCTTACGAAATATCCACAGCCAACCAACTGGCCCAGCTAGCCTACAATGTCAACAACGGAAACGACTACAGCGGAAAATACTTTAAGCTGGCAAACAACATTGACTTGGACGGAAGGCAGTGGACACCCATCGGACACAGATTCTATCCGGGATTTGAGAACGGTTTCAACGGCACCTTCGACGGAAACGGTAAAACCGTTTCAAACATCCTGATTGGAACTCAAGCCATCCCCATGGAAGGCGGCGAGCAGACCCAGGCGGGGCTTTTCGGAGCAACAAAATACGCCGCAGAGCTAAAGAACATAAATGTCATTGTAGATATCCACACAAACGATGTGACATGCGTGGGAGGACTTCTTGGATACAGCGAATCCGGCATAACTATAACAAACTGTTCGGTTAGCGGAAGCCTTTCCGCCACCGGCAGCGGAACGAGTCAAGTTGGCGGTCTCATAGGATATGTTTCAGGAACAACCATAACGGACTGCTCCTCTGATGCTACAATCACTGCAGAATCGGGCCGCGAGATTGGCGGACTTGTGGGCTACCACGGTGCACATTCCTACGACAGGCTCAGAAATCTTTCCAACTCTATTTTCACAGGAAGAGTCGATGGCGGAAACGCACTTCATACCGGGGGAATAGCCGGTAGAAGCTACGGCAACGCCTACATCACAAATTCTATAAACGAAGGCTCGGTTTCGGCAGCAAACGGAAATGTGGGCGGAATAGCAGGACAAATCCATAACAAGGTTGCAAACTGCTACAATATCGGTAGTGTAAGCAATAGTGGAAATTCATCCGACAAGGTCGGCGGGATAGTCGCTTTCATAGATAGCGGTTATGTTAAAAACTGCTATAACGCAGGCACGATTGCAAATTCAAACGGATCCGCTGCAGGAGCTTTGGTTTCAGGCAGCAATTCCTATACCACAGCTGCAAACCTTTATACCGATAGAACGGTAAATCCGGCAATTCCCCCGGTATATTCAACAAATGAAAACAGTCTCTATCTTTACAGCCTTACAACAGATGAAATGAAAGGCGGCGCTCCATCTCAGACCATCGTATATGCCAATGGACTAAGCGCCAGCGGGGAGGGTGCCATTGTCTCTGCGCTGAATGGCTGGATAGACGAACCCGGGCAAGCTGCCCTTGAAGTGGACTTTGCCAGATGGGACATGGATTCTTCTGTAAACGGCGGATACCCCTTCCTTGAAGGAGTCCCAATGGAAAACAATGCCGAGCTTGATAGCATTTCAATCAGCTATGGAACACTTTCCCCCGAATTCGACAGGGACACCAATTCCTACACAGCAAGCGTTTCAAATGGAACAAGCACATTGACGGTTTCTGCAACGCCCCGGTGCGAAGACGCTTATGTCACTATAAACGGAGAAAGCGGTACGATTAGAGAAGTGGACCTCTCTGTAGGAAGCAATGTAATTACGATTGAAGTCACAGCCGAAAACGGAGTCACCGAGGAGGAGTACACTGTCACAGCAACAAGGGCGGCCGCAAGCTCTGGCGGAAGCAGTTCAACAAGAATTGTAGTCACTGCCGAGGAAACCGATACCTCTACGGTAGTCTCCACAGAAATTGATGCCCGGGAAGCCTCGAGTGATGCGACTGCGGATGTATCGTCCCGCCTTGTAAGCGCTCTCATAAGCAAGGCAGAGAGAACAGGCGGAACCGAACCCGGTGACATACTGAATATCGACATCGAGGCTGATGGAGACATTGAATCTTTGGAGGTTTCAATTGACAGTGATGATTTCAGCGACATGGCCGGCCAAACTAACGCATCCTTGAGAATCTCATCTGAATTCATAACTGTTGAATTTGACGAAAAGGCGATGGACACCATCACCTCTGCAGGAAGCGACGGCGAAGTTTCAATTTTCGCAAGCAGGGTCGACCCGTCAATTCTTAGCGAAGAGGACAATGCAAGGCTTGATGGAAGACCGGTCTTCGACTTGACCGTCACTAACGGAGGCACCACGGTATCAGATTTCGGAGAGGGACACGCAACAGTCAGCATCCCATACGAACTAAAAGAGGGTGAAGATCCGAATTCGATAGTTGTATTCTTTGTTTCAGACGATGGAAGCCTTAAGGCTATGATGGGAATGTACGATGCGGAATCCGGCAGGGTGATTTTCAGAACCCCGCATTTTTCAAAATTCGCAATCGTGCACAATAAAGTGGCATTTGACGATGTTGCCCAGGATGCCTGGTACAAGGAAGCGGTAGAATTCATTGCCGCAAGGGAAATCACATCCGGAACCGCAGAAGGATTATTCAGTCCGGAGAGCGAGCTTACAAGAGGGCAATTCATTGTTCTTCTCATGAACGCATACGAAATTGCAACCGATGCATCCGATGAGGCGGTCAACTTTGACGATGCCGGCGACACTTACTATACGCCTTATCTGCTTGCCGCAAAGGAACTCGGCATAGTGAACGGCATTGGAGATAACATGTTCGCCCCTGAGAGGGCTATAAGCCGCCAGGAGATGTGCGTAATGCTCTACAACGCACTTTCTGAAATCGGCGAGCTCCCTGAAGCGGACGGAGGACTCGCTCTCGATTCCTACACGGACGCGGAACTGTCGGCAGATTGGGCAGCTCAGGCCCTGGACGCTCTTTCCAAGGCTAAGGTTATTAACGGCAGCGGAAATGAAATAATGCCGCTCGATGGAAGCAGCAGGGCGGAAATGGCTCAGGTTCTTTACAAGCTTCTTTCGAAATAGCTCAATACAAATTGTTCTTAATAAAGAGCAGGACCGCAAAAGCGGTCCTGCTCTTTCACTGCAGTTTTATTGTTTGCGGCATCATCAAGCGTAGTGGCCGATCCGGCCGTTTGCTGCGGAATCGGCAGCCGCCAAAACAACATGGAAAAGGGGACTGTCCCCTTTTCCATGTTTATCCGAGGGCAACATCGAGTATCATCATGACTGCGAAACCCAGCATGACTCCTATGCTGGCTATGTCGGTGCTCCGCTCCATCTGGGCCTCGGGGATGAGTTCCTCCACCACCACGTAAATCATGGCCCCCGCGGCGAATGAAAGCGCATAGGGAAGAATCGGCCTCATGGCTATTACCGCAACCGCTCCCAGAACCCCGGCAATCGGCTCCACAACGCCGGACGCCTGTCCGTACATGAAGGCCTTGCTTCTCGAAAGGCCCTCCCTCCTCAGCGGGACCGAAACAGCTGCGCCCTCGGGGAAGTTCTGTATGCCTATCCCTATTCCAAGTGCAAGCGCTCCTGCGAGCGTCGCCGAGGGAAGACCTGCCGCAACCGCCCCGAATGCCACTCCCACCGCCAAACCTTCGGGAAAGTTGTGCAGCGTTATGGCAAGAACAAGAAGAACGCTTCTGTGCCAGCTTGTCTTGACTCCTTCGGCCTCTTCCATTGGAAGCCCTATGTGCAGGTGGGGAAGGATGTTGTCGATCAGCAGAAGGAAAGCCCCTCCCGCGAGAAAACCGACAGCGGCGGGTATCCATGCGGCAATTTCCCCGTCCGCCTCGACCATTTCTATTGCAGGGGCGAGAAGGGACCAATAGCTTGCGGCTATCATGACTCCTGCGGCAAAGCCAAGCATTCCGTTAAGCACTACGCGATTTATTTTCTTGAAGAAAAAAACCATCGCCGACCCGGCTGCCGTCATAAACCATGTGAACATTGTCGCGGCAAGAGCCTGCCAAATTGGATCAAGATTCAAGAAGTACTGCATCATAAATTCAGCTCCCTTTAGTCAATATGTTTTCTTTATATCCATTTCAAGACTTTGCGAAACAGAAAGCGGTTTCGCTCAAGTATTCCGCTTTTCATGACAGCTTGTCGTATTCCACATATTCAGGCTTTTCCCTGAATGCCGCCTTTAGCAGGGACGGTGTTATTATCGTTGTAACAAGCACCATGAGAACCACCGCTGTAAGCTGCTCGTTCCCAATCACTCCAAGCCCCACCCCGAGGCTTGCCACTATGATAGCCACTTCCGCCCTCGGTATCATGCCAACCCCAACCTGGAGAGATTGCTTCCATGTGAAACCGGCGATTTTTGCCCCGAGGCCGCACCCTATTATCTTGCCTATGACGGCAAAAAATATGAATGATACTTCCGGAAGCCCTCCGAAGGATATTTTTGTCAAATTTATTCCCATACCTATTGAAACGAAGAATATGGGTGTGAATACAACCGTTCCAATCTTGTTTATATTATGGGTTATGGTATGCCTTCCCTTGACCATGCTGAGTATGATTCCGGCAAAGTATGCGCCCGTGACTGCCGCCACGCCCATCTTTTCCGAAAAGAATGCCATTGCAAGAACAAATATGAGCGCATAGGATATTAGCATTCGGTCGATGTTGAAAATCCCCATTACCCTGGCTATTGAAATTTCACCCTTGGAATAGTCCCTCACTGCAATTCCTACAACAAATACTATGGCGAAGAATATAGCAAGTTTCACTATTACGGAAGCAATCCCTGTTGCGCTTTCTGGAACAAGAACGCTTATGGCGACTGACAAGAGTATTATTCCGACAATGTCGTCTATTATTGCGGCTCCGAGTATGCCCATCCCCTGACGGCTTTTAAGCTTTTTAAGCTCCCTTAGCGTCTGCACCGAAATGCTTACGCTTGTAGCCATAGACACGACACCCATGAAAATCGAAAGTGTGAGATTGCCGCTGAAGAAATAGAAGGCTCCGCAAACCATTGCAAACGGCACCACAACCCCGCCCAGCGCAATCAACGACGATGAGCCCTTAGACCTGTTGAGGTCCGTGACATCGGTCTCGAGCCCCGCTATGAACATGAGGATTATTACTCCTATTTGGGAGAAATAATAAATCACTTCCGTTTTTTCAAGGAAATATGTACCAAGCAGAACTCCTGCAATTATTTGTCCCAAAACAATAGGCTGCTTGAATTTCTTGCTTATCAGCCCGCCTATGTTGCCCGCCAGGAGAACAAGCGCAAGCTGAATCAGGAAATCGTATCCGTTTTCCATTACATTACCTTCTTTTTAAAATATTCTTGTTACAAGTATACTCTTATGGAATTGTTTTTCAAGGAAATCTGCGGATTTGTCCCTGTATGCCTGGATACATGTCCATACTTCCTGTTTCCAGCCATTTCCGCCATATTTTGATTCAATGCAAAATTCTTGTGGTATAATTTAGGCATAAATACATGAGAGGGTGCTGCAAATGATAAGCTTGTCTTCCAGGCTCTTGAGCCACGAATATGTAAGAGAAGAATTGGAAAGAATGGGCGCCAAGGTAATAGATGTCCACGGCACGATGTACATGGTCAAGTTTCTGATTAAGGACATAAAGATCAACTACATCTACCACATAAACCCGGACAACACTTTTTTCCTTGAACGTACTAAGCCCTATGTAATCCCTATGGGCGATTTTGAAACAGAAGAGGACATACTCGAAATAATAAAAATAGATTTTGAACAGTTCAAAATGGCAATGCACAGCAGCAATTTCGAAGAATTCATAGAAATAGACACAAGCATAACCAAGCTTGTAAGAACCTTTGAGGACCTCTTCCTTTATTACAACGTATCAAAAAAAGACTTGGACGAAATCCGCAGCAAGACCGAGGAAGTGCTTGAAAAAATCCATGAGGCCAAGAATTCCTCGGAAAGGGTTTATTTCAAGAAGGAACCCTACAGCTTCTAGAAAAACGCTTAAAAATGGAAAAGCCGAAAACACGAATTGTATTAAACCGGATCAAACGATCCGGTTTTTTTATTCCTCCCGGGGGTATATATACCTTATAAAACAAAAGGGGGAAACCCTCATGACAAAAAATCTTTATGTCGGAAAAATAAAAGGCATAACCATAGAACTCAACTCAAGCTGGTTTGTGGTTGTAATACTCGTAAGCTTTGTGTTCTCAAATTTTTATCTTCCGTTTTTCTATCCGGAATGGTCTTCGGCGGAATACTGGTCCGTTGGAGTTTGCATAGCTCTTTTGCTTTATGCTTCGATACTGCTTCACGAGCTCAGCCATTCTTTGGTTGCGCAAAAATACGGAATAAACGTAGACAAGATAACCCTGTTCATTTTCGGGGGCCTCGCCCATTTGTCAAGAGACGCAAAAACTCCCGATCACGAGCTTAGGATTTCGGCCGCCGGACCTCTTGCAAGCCTGGGGCTTTTCATAGGCTTCCGTGCGGTCTATGTTGTCTTTTCAGGGATCATTCCGATTGAGCCAGTAGCCGCCATAGGTCTTTTCGTGTCGAATTTGAACCTTGTAATCGCCGCTTTCAACTCTGTGCCTGCCATGCCTCTCGACGGAGGCAGAATTCTCAGGGCCCTTATTTGGAAATACTCGGGAAGCAGGAACAGGGGGACAAAAATTGCCAGCATAGCAGGCGGAGTCTTTTCGAATCTGCTGATATTTTTCGGTATTATCTTCATAGTCCAGGGAAATATGCTAAACGGTGTATGGCTTTGCATGATAGGCCTCTTTCTTGGGCAGTCCTCCCGCTTCCAGGCCCAGAACATCAAATTGGAGAAGCTTTTTCACGGCATGACCGTACGAAACCTAATGACTACAGACATAATTTCGGTATCACCGGGAATGACCGTAGACCAGGTCATCCGAGGTTTTTTCTACAACTACAAGCACCCCTGCTTCCCCGTCATAGACAAGGGTGAAATCTTGGGACTTCTCACTGTTCACTCTCTCAAGAATGTTCATCGTGACGAAATTAACCGTGTCCGTGTTGAACAGATATACCTGCCTCTCGACACTTCCTTCACCATTTCCCCGGACGAGGAAATGGTCAATGTGCTGCAGATGATAATGAGGAACCCGCTTGGAAGGTTTCTTGCAATCGAGGACGGTCGCCTCTCTGGAATAATTTCAAAGACTGACATCCTTAAATATATCTCCATCCATCAGGACATACAATTGGATGAGAAAAAATAGCTTCATCCCTTTATAACCGCAAGCGGCCTTGTCCTTGCCACTTTGCGGGCCATTGCCAGGGTCTCCACAACATCTGTGACCCTGCCCACGTCCTTGTATGCTTCCGGCGACTCTTCCGCCACGCCGGAAAGGGATACTGCCCTTATGGAGACTCCATCCATTTTTAAAGAACGTATGAGTTCTCTTCCGTCTATGGCTCTTTTTGCGGCGCTTCTCGAAAGCCTTCTTCCCGCCCCGTGGCAGCATGATGAAAATGAAATGGGTTCTCCCATTCCCGCCATTATGTGCGAATATGTGCCCATGCTGCCGGGCACAATTACAGGCTGCCCGATGCCCCTGAACATTTCCGGCAATTCTTTGTTTCCCGGCCCGAAGGCCCTTGTGGCGCCTTTCCTGTGGACCAGGAGCTTTTCATTTCTTCCATCCACCTCATGGTCCTCGATTTTTGCGATGTTATGGGCCACATCGTATAGAAGGGAAAGCTCTTTTTTTTCGCCCTTGAAAAACTCCCCCCAGACCCTCCCTATCCAGAAGCTTATAATCTGCCTGTTGACCCAGGCGTAATTTGCGGCGCACGACATTGCCCCGTAGTAGCTCTGCCCCTCACGCGAGGAAAGCGGCACGCATACAAGTTCCTTGTCCCTGAGTTCTATTGAGTATTTGCCATAGGCCTTCATCAAGATTCTTATGTGGTCGGTGGCGACCTGGTGGCCAAGCCCCCTCGACCCTGTATGGAGGAGAATTACGACCTGTTCCGGAAAAAGCCCGTATCCCTCTGCCGCTTCTGCGTTGAATATTTTGTCCACCCGGGCTATTTCAATAAAATGGTTTCCTCCCCCCAGAGTTCCTACCTGGTCGAGGCCCCTTTCTATTGCTCTTTTTGATATGCAGCTCCTGTCCGCGGACTCGAGGAATCCGTATGATTCAATTTTCCCACTGTCTGCCAAATCCCCGAAGCCTTCCTTGAGGGCAAGAGGCACCCCCTCCTCAAGTATCCGGTCGAACATTTTTCCCCTGAAAGGATGTTTTCCCGCCTTTCCTATGCCTGAAGGAATTTCCCCGTAAAGCCTATCCAGAAGCTTTTCCTTGACGCTCCTGAGTTCTTCGGCATGTATTCGCGTCTTTATGAGCCTTACTCCGCAGTTGATGTCGTAACCTATTCCTCCGGGCGATATGATTCCGTCGGGATGCTTTGTGGCCGCCACTCCTCCTATGGGAAAGCCGTAGCCTTCGTGCGCGTCGGGCATTGCCAATGCGTTTCCGACAAGCCCCGGAAGGCAGGCGACGTTGGTTATCTGCCTAATTGTCCTGTCTCCCCTTATCTGCTCCATCATTTCCTCGTCGGCAAAAATTAGTGCGGAAACATTCATCCCTCTTACAGACCCTGCAGGTATTTGGTAGAGGCAATCCTTGACTTTTATAATATCCATATCAAATGTCCAGTATGAAAACTGAACGCCAACCCCCTTCTTTAAGCTTCTCGACAGAAGCCTCATGATATGTCACGGCCTTGACGTCGGTCTTGAATCCGTCCCTTTGAAAAAATTCAAGCGAAGCCTGGTTGTTTTTCTCCCCGAATTTTATCCATTCCATAAGGCAGACCGCTTTTTTCGTATGCGAAAGCGAAATCGCCTCCGAAAGAAATTCTATCAATTGCTCTTCAGGCGGCAGCTTGTCCCATTTGATGGCAACAGACCCTATTGGTTTTTCTCCGGGCATAGGCAAATCGGCCATCAAGGAGCTCATAGCCTCAAGCGATTCCCTGTAAAGTCCTTCAATTGTTGCCGCTGTGACTTCTATTTTTATGTCTGAAATATGATCGAGTATTCTTACAGCAGTCACTGCCTCACCCCCGCAAAACCGGCTTCACTTTATTGATACCGAATGAAAATATTTTTAAAAGCGAAAAAGACATTTATTCTAATCAAATTCTAATTTTAGATTAAGTGAGCTCTAATGGAGGCCTCCTATAATAAAAGCATGGAAAATAAAAAACTTTGGAGGTAATTGAAATGAAAATCACATTGGAACAAATCGACTTTTTGAGAGAAAGGGCAAATGTAAGTTACAGAGAAGCCAAAGAGGCTCTCGAGGAAACCGGCGGAGACATTGTTGAAGCGCTCGTAATGCTTGAAAAGCAGAACAAGATTTCCGGCAAAAAACAGCCGGCAAGCAAGAACAACGGCGATAGCGGCTTTTGGGACAGCATCAAAAACTTTTTCAGAAAGATGAACAGAATAAGATTCATACTGAGGAATGAAAAAAGCGTACTGATCAACTTCCCGCTGACCGTAGCTCTGATTCTTGCCATATTTGCAACACCGTTTGTAGTTGTCGGAATCCTTGTCGCTCTTTTCGCAGGATACCGCATACAGTTCAGGACAGACAAGGGTGAAGACATGGCGATAAACAAATATTTCGACAAGGTGTCAGATTCCGTACAATCCATGGGTGAAGACCTCAAATCCGAATAATGCCATTCGCATGCAGCCTGGCAAAAGTCAGGCTGTTATTTTTTTATTTTTTTGAGTTATAATGGTATAAAGACACAAAACGGGAGAAACTGATGAAAACTTCTATCTTGATTGTCGAAGACGAATCGAAAATAGCAAGGTTCATGGAATTGGAGCTTCGCCATGAAGGCTATGGCGTAAGCATAGCAGAAGACGGAAGAAAGGGTCTTGAGGAAGCCGAATCAGGCAAGTACGGGCTTGTGCTCCTCGACCTGATGATTCCCGGGCTGAACGGCATGGAGGTCTGCAGAAGGATACGCCAATCCTCGGATGTCCCGATTATTATGGTAACCGCAAAGGACGACACAATGGACAAGGTTACTGGTCTCGACAATGGAGCCGACGATTATGTGACCAAGCCATTCGCAATAGAGGAGCTCCTTGCCCGCATACGTTCCGTCTTGAAAAGAAGAAATTCCAACGCAGAAAAGTCAGCTTCAAATAACCGCAGGATTTCCTCAGGGAATCTTTCTTTGAACCACGAAGAGCGCAAGGTCATGTGCGGAAGCAAGGAGATAGACTTGACCAAAAGGGAGTTCGACCTTCTCGAATACCTCCTTCTCAACAAGAACATGGTGCTGACGCGCGAGCAGATCCTCGAAAATGTATGGGGCTACGACTATTACGGCGACACAAACATAGTCGACGTATACATAAGGTACTTGAGAAGCAAGATAGACGAGCCCTTCAACCAAAAATTCATCGCCACAATACGCGGTGTAGGCTACGCGCTTAAGGATGAATGATATGAAAAAGACTTCCAAAATATCAAACATGCTGAAAATATTCTATATGCCCTTCGTGATTCTATTCAAGGGATTGTTTTTCCTGCTTAAAAATATCGGAAAAATAGTTTCTTTTCCATTCAAGGCGGCTGGATATCTTTTCGAAACCTTTTCGAGCCTCTTCAGGTTTTCCATAGGCTTCAAGTTTTCGTTCTACTATTCAGCCATGTTCGTCATTCTTCTTTTCCTTACCAGTTTTGCAATTGTTGTCGGTTTCAAGGCCTATGTCGAGCTGGAGGAAACAAAAACGCTCCAGCAGTTTTCCCATGCGGCGCAGTCAATCATACTTTCCGGAGGGCCCGAAGAAATAGACCGTTTGAGTGTGGCCGCCGAAATAGAGAACATAAGTGTCGAGCTTCAGAGCCTATCAGGCGAAACAGAGTTCTATTCTGAAGTTGATCCAGACGATTCGTTTTTCGACTTCAAGGAGGAAGAACTGCCCAATCCCGAATGGAGCTTCCTTGAAATTGACAACATAGAGATCGTGGATGCATTCCCTGCCCAGGCCCCTTTGTACAGGCTGCTGCTGACAAAGGACCTCGAAAGGCAAAACGGATTTATGGCCATGCTGCTTTTTGTTCTTTTCGTATTCGACTTTCTGGGCATAATTTTCATTAGCTTCAGCGGCTCCAGAATGGGAAAGAAAATGATGCTTCCCATAAAGAGCATGACAGACTCCATAAAGCACATAACTGTAAACGATCTTGACACCAAGCTTGATGTTAAGGGAGCCAAGGACGAATTGAAGGATTTGGCGCTCACATTCAACGACATGACAGGCCGCATAAAATACGCCTACGAAAAGCAGAACCAGTTTGTATCCGACGCGTCCCACGAGCTTAGAACTCCCATTTCCGTAATACTCGGCTATGCCGACATGCTTGACCGATGGGGAAAAGACGATCCCGATGTGCTTGAAGAATCGGTGGCAGCCATAAGGGACGAATCCCGCAACATGAAGGAACTGACGGAAAAGCTTCTTTACCTGGCCAGGACGGACAGAGACATGATACGAAACGAAAAGACCGAATTCGACATTTACGACCTAATGGAAGAGATAACCCGCGAAACCCGTCTCATCGACACCACCCACGAGATCCTCTGCGTATGTGAAGAGCACATGCCCGTTTCAGCCAACCGAAAGGCAATAAAGCAGGCAGTGAGGATATTCATTGACAACAGCCGCAAATTCACTCCTGATGGAGGAACCATAACGCTAAGGGCTTA
>CAZEHH010000016.1:0-21086 GCA_964512505.1 uncultured Peptostreptococcaceae bacterium | reverse complement strand
GTACAATACGCTCGATCCTGTATTCCAAGTTGTCGGGCAAGCACCAAAAGGGAACCAATCCGTTCCCAGTGATTATTCTTTATATGTATACGCTAAAAGTTAATTCAATATGTGTGTTTATTAAAAATTCCGAGAATATCTCCCCCATATTTCTCAGTTTTGACTTTGCCAAAACCCTTTATTTTCGTATGTCATCTTTTTCTTGGGTTGCTTTTAGTTACTCTTCTTTCAAAAATTTATCCATTTCTTCGTTAATGATAAGATCTGGATTGGCTCTTAACGTTGCAAGAACAAAGATACGGGCAAGGTCATTATTAATCTCAAACAAATATCCCATATTACCATTACCAGTCTTGTCAAACGGTGCGTACTTTACATTGCAATATTTCAAAATATCTTCAGTGTGATTTGAAGTTTTTATAGGATTTCTGATTATAATATAGTTGCAATCAACACGTCGTCCATCATCGACCCATAGATCCTCTGTTTTTATTTCTTCAGGTCGCTTACATTCATAGCATTTACCACGGGCTGTACTAATAGCTTTAATCATTCCGCTATCGCCATGCAAAATAATATCACCTTCACGTACATCAAGCAATCTATCCCAATGATGAAATGACATACCGTCCTTGTTAGAAATAGGTGCCCATATGTATTCACCGCGAGATCCACTTTCAAAGGTATTGCCTTGAAACACGTAGAAAACCATAGGTTTCCCTGCAACACGCTGTGATTTCACAGCCGGTTTATTTGCTTTGCTCTTTGAAGAAGTCATCTTTTGACGCTGCTCAGAATCAGCAGCTTTTCTATGTTCCGCGGAAACTCTACGAGATGCTTCTTCTGCTTGTTTCTTTTCATTTTCTGCTTTACGGGCAGCAACAATTTCTCCCATTATCTGTGCTTGTATTGTTGCATCTTTTGCAACAACAAAAGTATTAAACACATCGGGATATACAAACTTTTTCTCTTCTTGTGGAAAAGAAACAACAATATGTTTGACATCATGCTGCTTTATTACGCCTTCGCCAAAGACTTGGTGTTTTACAACAACTCCTTGTAAATTCATGTTATATCCATCTCCTTGAAATCAAAAATAACCATCCCCAGTGATTTGTCTCATTACAATTTAACCGTTTGTCTAGTTGATGTGCTATCCTCATATTTTAAAAGTATTTTAGAATATGCAATCGACTTAATATACTCATCTAACCAAATGGGTTTCGTTTAATCCTTCCTGGTTCAAATATCAAAATTAATAATCGAGTACTTCTTTCCACTCTTTGTTTTCAATAAGGCAATACCATCTCTTTTGTATTCATCATCAATTATATTACATCATTCCGCCGCCCTTAATTCCGATTCCCTAATAATCTTTTCTGGAATCGTATGGTCTAATCTCCATAACATTTCAATCGGTCTCTCCCCTTCATGAGAAACATATCTTGCATTCCCCAAGAATGTATACGTTGCCGTTTTACTACCGTATTCTTTTTTATCACTTCTTACGAAGAATAAAATCTTATGGTCTTCTGATCTATCATTTATATACCTTTGTCCTGTAGGTGATGAAATACTTGTTGTGCTCTGACTTTCCCAATGAAATAAATGATTATCCATGGCGTAATCGTTATAGAAAGTGGTTGGCAAATAATCTCCTTCGACCTTATTTATTGTCACAAAGAATAAATCGGTATTCTTTTCTTTAACATATAAAGCCCCTTGTCTAAACGGATACTTATGAGTTTCAGTAGTCTTCCCAAAAACTGCCATAATTTGATCAATTGAATACTGCGCGTAAATATCCAAAGGAACCTTCGGATCTTCATAAGATTTTTCAACAATACTTTGATGTGCTAATTTATAGTCGATTATTTCTATAAGCTCTCTGACCATATCAGGATTGTTTTCTTTTAATCTTTCAAGACTATCTAAAAAACTGACTTCTGGCACCTTTCCCCAAACCGTGTAATGAAACATAGCTAGAAGAAGCCCATTAATCGGGCTGTTTTCATAACCCTTCTCTAATAGCTTTTTACTAAAAAGCAAGAATCTTCTTGAATTAGCCTGGGTAAAACGCCAGCATGCGTGCTTTAGCTCATTTGGGTTTTCAACAATCCATTCTCCACGTTTCTCAGCCACATTTTGTAATTGATAAAAGCTATGATTCTTGTAAAGCTCTTTGATATCAAGATCATATTTATCCACAAAATTCATCAAATTTAAGGGGGCTTCAAAATATTGCTCGTACATGCTAATTTTATAGATAATGTTTCTTCTAGTTAAAATGGATGATTGAATATTATTTAGAATGTGCTGCTGAGCAATTTTTTCTAGTCTAATATGGCACCCCTTTGGCATGCTCGGGAACTCTTCTTCAATTTCCTTCTTAAGAGATTTCTTGGTTCTCCCCATAAGAGCCCTAAACTTCATACTAAAGTCATAATCCTTATGAGCCTGGCCAACATAATCGAGAACCGTTAAAGCTTCTTTATCCTCTTTTAGCCTCAAACCTCTACCGAGCTGCTGAAGAAATACCGTAAGTGATTCGGTTGGCCTAAGAAAAAGCACCGTATCAACCTCTGGAATATCTACTCCTTCGTTAAATAAATCAACGGTAAAAATACAATTAATTTCCCCCGTTTGAAGCAGTTCTTTTACTCTTTTTCTTTCTTCATCAGCAGAATTAGATGTAAGGCTTATTGAAGGTATTCCGGCTTCATTGAATTTACTTGCCATAAAATCGGCGTGAGCAATACTAACACAAAAGCCTAACCCCTTAAAAGTTCGTATATCAGTCAAGTATTTTTCAAGAGAGTCAAGTATTACTCCTACACGCTCAGTATTGCTTGTATAAACATTTTCAAGCTGTTCAATTTTATATCCACTTCTTTGCCATTTCATGTTCTCCAAGCTAACGGGATCAGTAACGGCAAAATAATGGAATGGCGATAATAGCTTTCTATTAATTGCTTCAGTAAGTCTAATTTCAGAGGCCATCCTATTATTGAAATGCTTTAAAATATTCCCCCCATCCATTCTCTCAGGAGTTGCAGTAAGACCTAAAAGTATTTCCGGGGAAAAATAGTCAAGCATGCCCATGTATGAATCAGCCGTTGAGTGATGCGACTCATCTATTACTATGTAATCAAATTCATTAGGATCAAATTGTTTATATCTATCTCCGCGACTCAAGGTTTGAACGGTCGCAAATACATGGTTATATTCGTTTGGTTTTTCTTTACCGTTCCAAAGCTCTCCAAAATTTTGATCCCTAAGAACCCCTCTAAAGGTCATAAGACTCTGTTTTAATATTTCCTCTCGGTGAGCTAAGAAAAGCAGTTTATTCCCATCGCTATTTTTTATAAAAGCCTTGTAATCAAAAGCAGCCACCATAGTCTTCCCTGTTCCAGTTGCAGCAACCACCAAATTTCTATACGACCCAAAAACTTCCCTTTCCTTCTGTAATTCTTCTAGTATTTCTGTTTGATATGGATATGGCCTCAAATCAAAAAATACAGCATCAGAACCATTGCTTTTGTCATAGCTTAAGGATGTTCTAAGCTCCTTGCAATGTTCCTCGCTGTTAGGGTCAAATGTCACAAACTCCTGGTCATTCCAGTAGGTTTCAAATGTGCGACGAAACTTCGCCATAACATCCTGAGAAGTATACTCAGAAACCTTTAAATTCCATTCCAAGCCCTTTGATAAGGCAGGATTAGACATATTCGATGAACCTATGTATGCTGTGCTAAAACCTGTTTCGCGTTCAAAATAATACGCTTTCGCATGAAGCCTAGTTCGCTTTGTATCAAACGAAATTTTCACCTCAACATTAGGAAGCTTTGCCAAGGTCTCAATAGCCTTATAATCACTTGCTCCCATATATGAAGTAGTAATCACTCGAAGCTTTTTCCCCTCCGAAGCAAAGGCTTTTAAATCATCGAGCAAAAGCCTCAAACCGCTAAACTTTATAAATGAAATCAAAAAGTCCATTCTGTCAGCTGTTCTTATCTCCCTCTTTATTTCACTTTCAAGAGTTAGTGACCCTTGCCCCGTAAAAAGAGTACTACCCGCCAAAGAAGATTTTGGTCTGTTATCCGTTAATGCCTTTAAGTCTTCTCTATTGTCATGAACAGCCAAAAGCTGAACCATACTTCTATCCGGAAGATCCCCTTCCATCAAAAATGCAGGCATCTTAAGTTCATCGCTTATTTTATTAATTAGCGAGATTCTTTCTTCTTTCGTAAGCTGACGAAACTTATCACGCAGAGCCTTCTGGTAAGCTAAGGAAATAACCTGGGCTTCTTCTGTGTCTTCTATCTTTCTCTTATCGATAGATAAATTTCCCATATCATTTTCAAATATCTCATCAATTATTTTTTCATACAGGCCGTTTTTCATAAGATTACCTACTTCCACTATTTTATATAGTTCAAAATTCAACCCTTATATGGCACAAGCTCTTCTTTCAAAGGCCTTACTCCGCCCCTTGGATCTTCCACATCACCTTTGTATCTTGGAATCAGGTGCACATGCAGGTGGAATATTGTCTGGCCGGCGTCGTAGCCTATGTTTACGCCTATGTTGAAACCATCGGGCTTATATTTTTCTTGAAGCAGCTTTTTCGCTTTGTGTAGAAGGTCGTTTATTGCAAGTATCTCTTCGTCTGTTGCCTCGAAGAAATCTGCGAAGTGGCGCTTGGGAATTATCAGCATGTGGCCCTCGTTTACGGGGTAGCTATCGAAGAATGCAAGGGCCAGGTCGTTTTCAAACTCTGTTTTTATGCCTTTGCGCTCAAAGAATATTCAATCCATTTACGATATCCAAATCCTTTCATATCTTTTCCGAATTCTTTCTAAGTCTCTCGCAAATATCAATTATAAAATCCTTTTTTACAAGCGCTTCAAGCCATTCCCCAGGTATCGACCCGTATCCGTAGTGAATTCCCGCAAGGCCTCCTGCTACGGCTGCTACTGTGTCTGTATCCTCTCCAAGGTTAACCGCCTTGAGAACGCAGTCTTTATACGAGCCGGTGTTAAGAAGGCACCATCGGGCGGCCTCGAGTGTGTCAACAACATAGCCGCTGCTTCTTATTTGGGACTCCGGCAGTTCTTTGAACCCTGGCTCCGAAATTCTTTGGAAGTGGTGCAGTTCCGCTTTGCAGTCTTCTTTATTCTTGTAATAACTCACTGCCTTTGCCAAGCCTTTGGAAACCGCTTTATCAACTGCTTCTCCGTCAAGCAGGCGGGAAGCTATGGAAAGGTAGATTCCGCAGGCTATTACGCTCCTTTTGTGGGCATGGGTAAGTGACGAGACATTGTCTATTATGGCCATCGCCTCGCCGCTGTTTGTGAATTCGCTTCCATAGTTTTTTCTAAGGTAGAATACTAGAGGAAGTATCCTCATGAGTGATCCGTTTCCGTTGTCGCCTTCTTCCTTGCCGCCGCAAAGCAGGGGATCCGTGCCATTGCCGAAGCGCATTATGGCTTTGTAGGTTCCGTTTCCAATATCAAATGCTTCCCCATGCGGGGTGAATTCGTCTTCATGAAGCCATTTTGAAAAGTTCTCCATTATGTCTTTATAATCGAGTCCTCTTGAAAGGCTGTCCGCAAGGCAAAGCGTCAGGGACGAGTCATCGGACCAGGTTCCCGGAGGAAGATTGAAGGTGCCGTATCCGCGCATTTCCGTGACGGGATCCTCTTTAAGCTTGTCCCTGCTCAGAAACTCTACCGGAACTCCCATGGCGTCTGCAACGCAAAGCCCCATTATGGCGCCCAGTATCGGGTTTCCTTCGTCTTCGCTTATGTTTTTTTCCTTGTTGAAGTCCATAATAAGTTCTTTCATCTCCATATGTTCCCCACTCGTTTTTTATCTCTTTTTTTATATCTTATGTATAATGAAATTGATTTATCTGTCGTAAATATTTGCCGCCTGGACAATTTTTGTTTTTACGGCTTCCCTCAGTTCCGGAGGCTCCATGACCTCGGCGGATGCTCCCATTCCGAGTATCCAGTTGGCTATTGCATCCATGCCCTGGGTGGTGGCCTCAAGGAGTATTGCGTTCTCCTCGGGGATTTCGGTTATTGTCTGCCCCTGGGCTATTATCCTTTCCCTTGTGGGCTGGATGAAGGGAGGCCTTATCTTGACGGCTATCTTCATTTCCTTGCCCTGGAATATTCCGAAGCATTTTTTTACGTGGCCTTCAAGGTCGAAAGCCCTGTCCCTTTGGAATTTTTCTTTGAGAAGCTCGTATTCCTCAACCCTCACCAGCTTGAAGTACATCTTCCTGTCCCTTTTTTCGCAGTGGGCTATCAGGTATATGCCCCCTTCGTGCTCTATGAGTGCGTAGGGCTGGACGATGCGCTCGCTCTTGCCCGAGGTGTTGGATGTGTATGTCATCCTTATTTTCCGTTTGGATATTGCCGCCCTCTGGAAGTCGTCGAGTTTTGTTCTCTCTTTCCCAATGTCCATTTCTGCAGAAGTTCTTTTTACTGTGAATACGTCGTATGGCTCCGCTTCCCTTACCGTTTCGGCGTTTGCCCCGCCCTGCGGGAAGTAGCGGAAGTATTCGAGCTTGGCCATTACAGATGAAAATTCGCTTTTGTAGTGGGGAAGGCTCTTTTCGAGCTCCTTGCCCAGCATTCTCATCGCTTCGAATTCGTTTCTGGTGATAGCGCAAGGCAAGTGGTTGAGGGGCGAGTAAAGCTCGTATCCCCCGTCGGGCCCTGTAACCGAAAAAATCGCGAAGCCCGCCTGCTCAAGGTCGTCCCTGTAGCGGCGTATCTGCCTGGGGGCGACTTCGAGTTCTTCGGCGAGTTCGTCGATTTTCATACGTTTCCTGCATTTAAGAAGCAACAGCATATTTATTGCATTCCCCAGTCGGCTCATTATTTCCCCCTAGAATTTTTATTCATCTTTAGTAGTTATATAAAAGATTTGGAAATCCTTTGGCGAAAATTGTCGAATGGCTAAATATACAGATTTTTTATTGTTTTTTTGCTGTTTTTCCTCAATATTTCGTTCAATTCGAAGTATGCGGCTTTGTTTTCTCCTATCCCCAGCTTGTTTCCGAAGAATATCCTTCCTTTTTCATCTATGGTTTCAAGGCACTTTTCCAGAAGAGGGGCCTGGTCCGGATAGGTTTGGGCAAGCTTTTCGATGTTTGTTTTTGCCTTTTCAAAATCCGCCTTCATGCGATTCAAGTTGCATTTGTCATAGCTAAGGGACGCCTCCTTGAGAGTTGCTGCAACATAGGCGCCCAGCCAGGCGCTCAGCACTTGCGGGTTGCAGGGATGCGCGCCGGCTTCCTCTTTTTTCAGCTTCAATGTGTCGAAAATGGTCTTCTTGCATGCCTTTCCAGCGGTTTCCCTGTACACCGCGGTAAACTCCATTTCGGCAAAGGCCTTTTGGCTTTCTGTCGAGCTGATCTCGAAGTGCAGCCTCAAGGGCTCGCAAAGCCCGCCTATGAGGACTTCGCTCTTTCCGTCTTTGTTCTTCTGCGGGTATCCGTTTAGGTTGTCGCCTATTTTCAGCGGAGATTCGCTTCTTATCACCAGCCTGGCGTCTTTAGCGGACTCGTTTCTGAGTTCTTCCGTCTCTTCCCTGAATATTTCCTCAAGATGCTCGTAGTTCTGCACATGGTGGGCCCTGCCTCCGCCGGCAGCTGTCATTTCTATGAAGTCGGGAAGGCTGTACCTTTTGTTGCAACCCACCATGTTTACTTTTATGTCCCTTTTACTTAGGGCTGCGCAGATTCCCGGAAGGCCCTCGCCTGCGGCTGTTGGAGATGTGGATTTTCCGTTTGTGACCAGGATTATCTGGCACTTGTAATCCTTGGCGGTTCTTTCCGTAATGAGCCTGCCAGCCAGCATGAGGCCCTCGGATAAATTCCTGCCTCCGTGGGGAATTATCCTGCTTACCTGCAGCTTTATGTCCGGTACCATTTGACTGACAGGATGTATGAGCTCCTGGCATATGAAGCCCCGGTGGTTGAAGACGACGCAGCCAAAGAGGTCCTCGTCTCCAAGCTCACCTATCAGTTCGTAGGTAGCCATTCTCACGTGGCTTATTATTGGTGTGTACATGTCCGTGAAACCATAGACCTTGTCCGGCTCCGCCATTTCTTCGCACATGTCTATGGCCATTACTACGCATACGGGCCTTTTGTCGCGCGGCTCGTCCGGAGGCGAAAGCGTCACTTGCAAATGAGTTTTGCCATTAGGCGACAAAAGAATTTTCCTTGTGAATCCTGTTTCTATTTTCATTTTGGTTCCCCCCTTGCATATATAGGGGAAACTTTACCACCAATTGTGGACATATACGGGCGGAATAAAAAATCTCCCGGGCTTTACAGGAGTTCAAATAAATGATTTACAAAAATAATCGAATTTTTACGCCTCTCTTCAAGCAAAGCAAAAGAAGACCACACAAAAGCAAAAGGCTTTTATGTGGTCTTCTTTTTAATTTATTATCTGATTGAAATCGTCTATTGCCTTTTTCGGTTCGAATACATATTACTCATAAATATTCTGCACAAATCTCATTAGAATTGTTGCCACTTGGGCACGTGTTGCGTACCCGGAAGGATCAAGGCTTTTTCCACTGACGCCATTGATCAGATTTTCTGCCACTGCCCACTTGGTTACCGCAAGCGCCCAATCTGATGTGTCGCCTGCGTCGTCGAATGCAGTCAGGTCGTCTGCTGCCGATATGTCAAATCCTTTGTGGCTTGAATAGCGGTATAGTATAGCCGCCATCTGTTCACGTGTTATTGAATCGTCCGGTCCGAACTTATCAGCGTCATATCCTTTGACAATTTTGTTTTCCGTAGCCCATGCCACCGCTTCCGCATACCATGTACCGTCGGTAACATCCGCAAAGAGTTCGGCAATTTCTGCATCCGGCTCGTTTTCCAGTCTCCAAAGCACTGTCACCAGCATGGCCCTTGACATATTCTTGTCCGGTTCGAAGGTGGTATCGGACGTACCGTTGAAGAGTCCGGCGGTGAGGGCGAAATCTATCCCCTCGCGGTACCATTGGCCGCCGTCGACATCGAAAAACCGCTTGCTGGCATGCTCGAATACCGCCGTGACCGTGTGGTCTTCCCCCACTTCGTCAATCGTGTATTCCGATACGGCTCCTACGCTGACCCCGTTTACAAGAACATCCGCGATAACATAGCCCGGATCCGGGGTTATGAAGAAGGTTATGGACTCGTTCTCCTTCACGCCGAGGCTTCCCGAAGGATCGATCGAGCCGCCGGTATCGGCGCTCGTGTTGATGTCGTAACTTGCGATTGTGTCTCTGCTTCTGGATGAACCGCCGCTCGCCCTGTTTATGGTTATCGTATAGGTTTCCGCATGAATGCCGTCTTCTGCGGTGATTTCCACAACAATGACATTGCTGCCGACATTTAAAACAACCTCTTTTTCAGAAACCTCCTCACCGTCGATCAACAAAGTCGCCGCCCCATCCGAAACTGTCGCGCTGATGGTTGTGCCGCTTGTACCGTTGCTGACGCTTGCGGCATACTCGGTTGTTCCGCTATCGAATGCAGGCGTCAATGCAACACCTGAAGCCGAAAGACCGGAGAGGGTGGCATCGGACGAGGCGCTGCTGAAGCCTTGCCATGCAAGCGCCGGATATCCGTTATTGTCAGAGCTGTTGATCGTCCAAATACCAGAAAAATCCCAATCGGTAAATGTTGCCTGATTCTTCATTTGAGCGGCCGTTGCGCTTGTCATTCCGCTGATTTCCGTGCTTGGCGTTGAAGTATCCAGATAATAGCAGCTTGTGCAGGCAATGCCCGCCCCGTTGATTCCCTCGCCGGAATTTCCCGTTCCGGTTATAGTTCCAGTGTTGTAGCAATTCACTGCCGCAATATCCGCGTGCCCTGAAATGCCGCCACATTCAACATTTCCGTCGGAGCTGTACAATGCAGCAACACTGCCCGTGTTGTAACAGTTTTCCACCCTGCTGTAGTACTCGTAACCTGCTATGCCCCCCGCGTAAACAGAACTTGATGTTCCGTTTCCCGAAGTGACATTGCCGGTGTTGAAGCATTTGATTATGCCTATGGGTCTTGCATTATTGATTCTTCCGGCGATACCGCCGGATTCGGCATTTTGGCCTCCTGTGATGCTGCCATGGTTCGAGCATTGTTCGATGTATGTCGCGGAATTGGAATTGATCTGATTGCCGATAATCCCGCCCACAGAGCCTATCCTGCCAATCTCTATGTCGCCCTCGTTGCGGCATCCTATAATGCGCGCCGACCAGATATAATTATTAATATCCGAATTGCCCAGCCCTACGATTCCTCCCGCATAGGTCCAATCGTCATTGGTGATGGTTATATCCGCTTTATTGACGCAGTTTTTCACCAGCCCTTGGCTGCCCCCGACAACACCGCCAAACCATCCGTTGCCTGCCGCTTCAGTAAATGTAATATTGCCGCTTTCAACAATCAGGTTTTCGATAATCCCATCTACTCCTAGAAATCCGAATAAGCCGTATGCATCCGCATCGGACACCTCGGTTATGGTCAGCCCTGAAACGGAATGCCCGTTGCCGTCAAAATGGCCATTGAAAGAATTCTGGTAGGCTTTGCAAATTGGCATCCACTGTTTGCCGGACAAATCGATGTCTTCTGCCAATATGAAATTCAAATTCCGATGGTCTGAAACATGAGCCAGCTGCTCGGCAGTAGAAACATGATAATAGGTTTCACCGCCTATTTCGCTGGAGGCGATATAGCCCCCGTAGGCTTCCGTCACTGAGCAACCGTCGATGATGCATTCGTGGGAGACCGATATGTCGTCTATAAAGATATTGTTGTTGTTTCCCGACATGCCGTGAAAAGCTATGCGTACATCGGACTGTCCGGCATAAGAAGCCAAACTGATCGCTTCCTTTTTCCAGCCCTCGGTTTCGGAATAGCGGTAATATATGCCAAGATCCACCCAGTGGAGACCCTGATCCGTCGATATTTGAACAAAAACGCTGTCAATGGAGCTTTCCTCCACGGCATCATGATTCATCCAAAATTCCAGCCAGTAGTCTGTACCGACTGAGAGATTTAGGCTTTCAGTCTGATAAAGCCGGGACTGACCGGCATAAGGGATCTCGTGTGAGTTGAACATGGCGGCTTGGTCGCCTCCATGAGCAGCAGCGGTTGGATCGACCAGCGTGTCTGTAATGCTCCAGCCCGAATCGGATTGGGCCCATCCTTCGAAACCGGCGCCCTCGAAATCCTCCTTAAAGAACTCGATGCCATTGGTCCGCACAACACTTTCCCCGTCGCTGTAGACCGTATACCGGCCTGTCATTACGCCCGAATCCTCCGTCATGACTGCATCGCCTACTTTGACATAGTTCGCGGCATCGGCGGCTGCGATGGTTCCGCCGACCGTGATTTCGGCGCCGCCAAAAGCGTACGCGCCCCAATAGGCAGGGTCGGTTGTTGTTGTGTTTTGCTTGATGAGTACGGTTGTGCCTTCGCCCCAGGCATAAGGACCGTATGGACTGGTTACAGACCCGTCAATTACGATATCTGAATCGCTGTAAGCATAAACACCTTCCCAGCGGTTTGCTGTTACATTGCCCATGACATGGACAGAGCCGCCTCCAGAACCGCCGACAATTCCTCTTGTTTCACTATGGACATCTCCATGGACAGTTATGGTGGCGCCAGAGCCTACTTGGGCTCCGTTACCGGTTGAAGCTGAGATATCCCCTTCAATGACGGCGCTGGAACCGCTCTGCTGCACCATGATGCCGTTCAGACTGTAGATATCGCCAAATACATGGGCAGTTGCCCCACCCACCAGGTTCATGCCGTACCCTTGATAACTCAAGACGGAAATATCTTCCTTGACAGTAACGGAACCGCCGCTTTCCCCGATGATTCCATAGCCGTTGAGGCTGTTGCTTGGGGTGGGATCAGCGATGGATGTAACAGTTGCCGTGCCACCATTTAATGCATAGACGCCATAATAACCGGTCACGATGTTGAACTCGCCTCCGTCGGTGTCGTCGATGGCAAGGGTACCACCATCGACTTTTAGTGATCCCTCAGCCCCGGTGCGGCCCACATCCAGTTTATAGGTATCCAAATCAAAGTGAAGATCAATATCCGTTAAAACGATGTCGTCCACATAGCGGATATCAGCCAAAAGGGTTATGGTGTCACCGCTCTCGGCGTCAACAAGGGCATCTTCCAGGAAAAGATATGGTGTGCCGTTCAGGGCGCAGACCTCCTGCCTTGCCCTTACTGTCGCTGTGCCGTCGGTATAAATATAATAGTTGTTCTCAAGGGAGGTGTATTCCCCTTCTTCTTTTATAAGAGCGCCTACTTGCAGATAGTTCGTAGCGTATATTCTTCCCATTACTTTGACTGCACTTTCAGAAGCGGCACAGACTCCAATTCCACCCGTTCCCTGGGCATAGACATTTCCATGGATTGTCGCTGAGCTGGAACCGGAACCTTCTACATAGACTGCTGTTCCTTGTTGTGCGTTTGCTGTCACATCTCCAAATACGGTCACCGAGCAATTCGGATCCAAAGCGTAAACAGCTTTTCCTGCTTCAGCGGTCGCAGTGGCATTGGTCACTTCCACCGAAGCTCCACTACGGATGAAGGCACCGAATGTACTTCCTGTGACATTCAAACTTCCCGTGCCGGAAATGTCAAGATCGTGCCCGTCGGCATACAAGGCAATCCCGGAGTCGTTTATCACATCAAGAGAGAATCCGTTTAAATTGATCCACGTATCGGCAATCAAGCGGAGCTCTCCTTCATAGTCGATGTCATCCAATAATTTGATGGTATCCTCATCTACGGCGGCCGCCGTTATTGCCTCGTCCAAGGTCTCGTATTGCACTCCGTCGACCTCGCAGACATAAGTGATTGGACGGTCAAGTTCAACCGTATTAAGAGTGGCAAACCCGGCCCTCCACGTTGGTGTGGTGAATCCCGTCGCTCCGCTGTAATAATATGCCGTGAAACCGGATGAGGGAATAGAAAAAACATAATCGCTCATGGTCGGGGCATTCCCTTCGAACAGGACAGAATTCAGATTTGGATTGTTGCCGAAAGCATAGTAACCAATTCTTGCAACATTAGCCGGTATTGTCAATTCGTTTAAGGCAGCATCATTAAATGCCCAATCGGGAATGACGGTTAAGGATGTTGGAATTCTTATTGTACTTAATGAAGTGATGGTGAATGCCCCCTCGCCAAGAGACGATAGATTGTTTCCGTTTATGGTTACGGAAGTCAAATTTTTGTTATTGGCGAAAGCGTATTTCTCGATTTGAACAACGCTGTCAGGTATGGTTACAGAGGCTATTGTAGAGCCTCTAAAAGCATATTCGCCGATGCGAGTAACAGGTTTTCCGGAGATTGTTTCCGGTATTGCTATTTCCGCAGCAGTTCCGGTATATCCGGTAATCGACGCCTTGGTGTCCCCATCATATAAAGTATAGGTCCAGTCTCCATCAACTTCTGCATATGCCGTCATTACTGGAAAAGGCATAAGCGACAGCATCATAGAAATAACCAACATCCATGATATTCTTTTCTTTAGCATATCAATTTCCTCCCTCGTATTCGCACAATATTTTTGTGTTAAGTTTGGTTTTCAATCCGTTCAGCAAGTCTTCATACTTTTCCTTGGCAGTGATTGTTCCCTGATAAGAGTGTTCGAGCAAATTGATTTCAATTTCCAAGGCTTCTCCATTTTTCAGCATTATGCCAGAGATATCCTTGTCCAATAAAACAATTTCTTCATCCGCGGGTTTTAGGGGATACAGTCTCAACTTCCCCTTATTAATCTTCATATAATAGAATTTTGTCTCGAAGAAACCTGTTTTCAAACGCAATTCATAATCCAAAACTCCTCACCTCGCTTGCATTAAACTGAGTATCTCATGAAAAATTATACATTGCATTTAAGCGAAATCATATTAGGCAAGCGGAAATGGCATTGCCAATATTCTGGCACGAATCATGCCAATATGATTGATTTGCATATAAGAATATTGTAGAATTATGCTGAGGTGATTAAAGTGGAATTTCATGAAAAGCTGGATTTTTTTATGAATATAACAAAAACCGGAAACAGTTTTTTAGGGCGGAAAGTCAATCTTGACCCATCCTATATAAGCAGGCTGAGAAGAGGAAAAAGAAGTTGTTTAAAAGACGAAGCCGTTATCGGATTGATTGCCGACTATTTTGCCCGTAATTGTGAAGAGGATTACCAACGCAAGGCAATAACAGATACTCTGAAACTTAATCATTATCCCACCGATGCCAGTGAGCTGAGCCTTTACATAAAAGAATGGCTCATTGACAGAAATAATGAAGATATTAAATCGATAGATAATTTCTTGAACAGCTTCAATATGACAAGACCTAAAACTGCGTCTTTCCATTTGGAGCAGCAAAGCGACTTGGAAGCATGCCCTGTGCTTGACGATATATCTTTTTATTACGGAAACGAAGGAAAACGGCAGGTTGCCTGCTATTTCCTGAATGATGTAATCGCAAGAAACAATCCTCAGACGCTGCTGCTCTATAGTGACGAGGCCACTGATTGGATGACAGAGGACCGTGACTTCGCCGCAAAATGGTCAAGGCTGATGGTCACTGCGTTGTCGAAAGGCAATAAAATAAAAATCATACATACAGTCAGCCGCAACCTTGATGAAATGCTTAATGCCATCAGCCAATGGATGCCCCTGTATATGTCCGGTGCAATCGAACCCTTTTACTACCCCAAAAAGCGGGATGGCCTGTTTAAAAAGACCCTTTTTATTTCTCCAGGCGTATCCGCAGTAGTTGCAAGTTCGGTTGGCAGCAAAACGAGTCAGGCTGCAAATTTGCTGATAAGAGATGAAGCCGCCATTGATGCCTTCACCTCTGAGTTCAATCAGTATCTTAGTCAGTGTAAGCCTTTGATGCGTATATTTTCGTCTACAAAGGACAAAACATATTTTGATATGCTCACAGAGTTTGAGAAAGAAAAAAGCAATTCAATTATTAGAACGGAATCTCTATCCCTGGTTACCATGCCGGATACATTGGCATCTGAAATAATCGGGCGTTTCAACACCCCCGACTTGGATCTTGATTTTTATCATAAGAACAGAAAACAAACCTTTGAAGAAAACCTAAAAAAAAATACTCTTTTCGAGATAATACCCAAGTTCGACTTGGAAATGATTAATCGCAACGAAGTCATCGTTTCCTTCTCGTATATGATGAACGGCAGTGTTTTGCATTACACGAAGGATGAATATGTCAAGCACCTTGAACATATCGCATATTTATTGGAAGAGCACAAGAATTTTCACATAAAAATGGTTGAAAGCGTTGTTGACAGTTCCTATACAGTGTATGCGAAAGATGACATTGGCGCCATTGTTGTAAAAACAGCTTCTTCACCTGTACTGTTGGCCATAAATGAGAAAAATCTATCGTATGCCTTTTGGGATTATTTGATAAGCACAATCGGCGATTGGGACTACCATAATCCAAATGACAAAAAAGAGCTTAATGAGCTGAATAAATATATTAATAGGATAAAGGGCTCATGACATTTAAATCATCAAATGTTGTCGGCGATTATAAAACATAAGACCTTGTTGCCACCCCCAAACCGGGGAATGCAACAAGGTCTTGTGTTTATTCTATGTTTTTACTGCCAAGCCGCGCCTGGCAGTGCGGTTTTTACACGGACAATAGCTGTCCGGTTATTTTATGTATAGGCTTTAGTCAGCTCATCATGTTGACTGCCATTATAACTGCCGCCAGAAGGTTTGTGGCGGCGAATATCTTCTTGAGGTTTCTGGGCCTGCTCTTTATGGCACATTTGCTGCCTATGAAGCCTCCGGCTATGGCCATTGCCACCAGGGGAAGCGCGAAAGCCGGGTCGAAACTTCCATGCACCATGTGGCCTGCAAAACCCATCAACGCCGTCGTTGCCACCATTGCGGAAGATGTGCCAACCGCTATCTCCATGGGCACTCCGCAAAGCAGAACCATGAGAGGCACCTTGAAGGCCCCTCCGGATATTCCTATGGCCCCTGCGAAGAATCCCACAGCCGCTGTCAAGGGCATCATGAGCCAAAGGTTTACAGTGTACTCATAGCCGCCGTATTCGCGGTGCCAGTAGCCGGGCGTTTTCCTCTTTTGTATGGGCTTGTCCTTTACAGGCAAAAGCATGAAAAGGGATATGAGGGCAAAGAGGACCGAGAACATGAGCTTGAGGGTGAAGGCCTCCGTGCTCCCCGCATAGTATCCTCCGACAAATGCCATTAGCGCGGTCGGTACCTCTATCATTACGGCAAGTTTCCAGTCCACCTTCTTGTGCTTGTTGAATATGATCAGGGATGTTGCCGATGTGGCCGTCATTATCAGCTGGGAGGTGGTTGCCGCCTGGTGCATGGATATTCCGGCAAGCACCAGGGCTATGACATAGAAGTTGCCTCCGCCCTTTCCAACCATGGACATTGATATGGCTATGGCCAGTATCACAAGGGACATTACTATTGTAGAGCCCATCAAGCCTCATCCTCTGGATTAATTATGTATTTGCGCACGTAGCCGGGCTTAAGGGTCGCGGCTATGTCCCTCAGGCCGTCTGTCATCACCCTCGCCTTTTCGTATCCGTTCAGAAGCAAGTAAGCATACACTACTGCGGCCCTCACGGACGATGTGCAGAGTATGGCTACAGGCATGTCCTTTGGAATCTCGTCCAGCCTGTCGGGTATTTCGTTGGCAGGTATGGATTTGGCGAATCCCAGGCTGAGGAGCCTGTTCTCCTTTTCGGACCTTATGTCCAGTATGAAAGCCTCTCCCCGGCTGTGCATTTCAAGCGCCTTGTCTATGGACATCTTATGGCTTCCGGTGCCGAAAAACTCCAGGTCCATCCCTCTCAAAAGCTTGTCGAATCTTTCCATTGTTCCCTCTCCCTTCGTCTTGTACGATTTGTTTTTGTTATTCTTTCAATATGTATGGGACTCGGCAAAGCCCTCATCCCTTTCTCCGTCCTTCTGCGGCTTCCTTTATTTTTTCGAAGTCGAAGCCCGCATTTCTAAGGTCCTGGCAGCAGAATCCGCTCGTCTGGTAGGTTTGAAGCCTTTTCATGTCCTTTGTGAAGACCTCCTCTTTTTTCAGTTCTTCGAAAAGAATGGCCTTAACAAAGGGATGTCTTCCCACAAGGCTGGCGTCTATGCTGTAGTAGATCCACTGGGCATGCTTTCTTGCCGATATGAAGCCAGCAGTCTTAAGTTTTTCAAGGTGCTTGGACACATTGGGCCTGGCAAGCCCGAGAATTGTGCTGATTTCTCCCACGCAAGCCTCGCCTTCCTTTATCATGTTCAGTATCCTCAGCCTGTTCTCGTCCGCAAGGATCTTCAAAACCGCAGGTATTTCCATGTTTCACCCCCCTTTGCGTTACTATGTGAACGCGCACTCACATAGTAACGCCGGACCCTCCTTTTGTCAATGCCATTCATAAAAAAATAATACATTCTGATAGGATTGTGAATGACCTTGTCCTCCCTTTTAATTCGATTTGGAATATACTATACTTGTAAACAGTTAAAAAGACGGGAGTTGTTTTCAATGACAGTAAAGTCTTCTTCGCAGTATCTCCGGAGCGCAAGGCTTGAAAGGGAACGGGTTGAATCCTTCTCGGACTACCCCTTCTGCCTTCCAGCCGTAAAAAACCTGGGCACCCTGAGCTTCCATCCTGCTGTAACTTTCATAGTGGGCGAAAACGGCACCGGCAAGTCAACCCTTCTGGAGGCCATAGCAGTCGCCTGCGGTTTCAACCCGGAGGGCGGAACGAAAAATTTCAACTTCTCTACCATGGAGTCGCACTCGCCTCTGCACCGCTACATAAGGCTTGTCAAGGGAGTGCGCAGGCCCAAGGACGGTTTCTTCATGAGGGCCGAGAGCTTCTACAACCTTGCTACGAACATCGAAAGGCTTGACGAAGACTTGGGAGGGCCAAAGGTCATCGATTCCTACGGGGGAGTTTCACTGCATGCGCAGTCGCACGGCGAGTCATTCTTCGCGGCTTTCATGAACCGTTTCGGCGGCAACGGGCTTTACATTCTTGACGAGCCCGAAGCGGCGCTTTCACCTTCGAGGCAAATGGCCATGATTTCCCGCATACACGACCTGGCGGGGCAAAACTCGCAGTTCATAATAGCCACACACTCCCCAATCATAACGGCATACCCCGACGCGACCATATACCAGCTGACCGACAGGTTCGAGAAAGTGGCCTACGAAGACACGGACAACTACAATGTGACCAAGGCCTTCCTCAACAACACAAATAAGATGCTCGACATACTCATGGAATAATTGAAGCAGCATGGAATTCAACCGAATCTTATGCTTTTGTTTCCTTGACATAAGGCAGCAACTTTTCTAAAATTGAAGTTGATAAACGCGTTTATGAAAATTTTTGAAAGGGGCGAATCATGGGTAAAATAAAGGTTTGGTCCAGGCAGGACAAAAGGGTTGTGGAAACATTGGAAAAGCAAGGCTTCTACCATTGCAAGCCGGAATATATTGAAAACAAAATGGAGAATTTTGCGGATTACTATAAGAAGCTGTACAGATGGTATGTTTCCAGGGCGGAACGCCTGGTTCCCAGACCCGATTCTTCTATACAATATCCCATATGGGTTTCAATGGATCCCGAATATCAGCTGTTGCTGGTTGAAGATTCCGTAATACTTGAAATGGAAGTTGAAGAAAATCTGGTTGTTGTGACGGACCCGGAAAAATGGGGTTACGTGGTAAACTTTTTCTATCTTCCCCTCAACCAGGAGGATTTGTCCAAGCACGATGCAGAGCTTGACCGCTACGGAATATCCAATGAAGCGGCCTTGACAATGAGCCACGAGGGAAACTTTTATCCGCAGCTCAAGAGAAAAATCCAGAACAGCTGGGAACGTCTTTTCCAGGATTACACCATTTCGAATTACCGCCAGGGAACACTTTGGGAAATTCGCAAGGAATGGATAGTGGACATCAGAGTAGGTGAACCGGCCAATGACTGAACGAATAGAACTTTTCGCAGCCCAGACTCCAATAGTCTTCGAAACCCTGGCATCGGAAGGGCGATATGTAGTAAAAAAAGAGTTCATTGTAAATAAGTACAAGGAATCGGCTCCGGTCATGCTGAAAGCATACGATTGGTTCGTGCGCCAATTCTCCCAAAAAGTCCCCCGGCCTGATGGAGCCGAATATCCGGTGTGGCTCTACGGCGACCCAGGATACGCAAATGTGCATCCCTCGCAGAAGCTGGTCCGCTTAAGCGTGCCCAAAGAACGGCTTGTTCTTTTCGACAACAAGGGCTGGGAGCAGGTCCTCAGCATGAATTATGTCGAGACAGACCCTGCCGATTTAAGTCGCTTCGAGAAAAAACTCGACCAGTTTGGTCTGGACTGCGGCTTCAGAGCATTTGAAAAGCCCTTCTACCCCCAAATCCGCAGGGAAATCGAAGCCAGTTGGCCCCGGATTTTCGACCTCAAGCCCGGAAGCGTTATGCGTGCCGCAACATGGGAGCTTCTGCCCGAGTGGATTTTGGACTAGATAAAACATCGAAATCAATACTCATTGAATATGTCAATATACCTTTTGTATACAAACACTTTATTTCGCTCTCTATTGTCAAGTTTCTCCAAAATGCCCGCTTCTATAAGCCTTTCAGCCAATCTTCCAGCTGTAGCATTGCTTGTTTTCAGTTTTTTCATGATTTCTTCTATTGTTGTTGTTGGCTTGTCAAACAAGCCTTCGTATATTGAAAGTGCGTTTTTGGACACTCTTCCAAGAGCGCTTATTGTTCTCAAATCATTTTCCTTCAATTGGCCTATGGCTCTGGCCATATCAATTGCTTCTCTGGAAGTCTTTATGATTCCTTCCAGGAAAAACTTGATCCATGTTTCGTAGTCTCCCTTGGAATGGATATTGTACAAACAGTCGTAGTATGCCTCTCTGTTCTTCTTAAAATACTTTGATATATACAATGTCGGCTTATGCAGGACTTCATTTGCCGCAAGGTAGAAAGCGATCAATAGTCTCCCCACTCTTCCATTGCCATCTAGGAAAGGATGAATCATTTCAAACTGACTGTGCAGTAATGCGATTTTTATCAATTCCGGCAAATAATCTTCCTTATGCATGAACTTTTCGAAATTGTCCAGCAATCCTTGCATATGTTCAACAGAAGGCGGTATATAGCTTGCTGTGGATATCGAATAACCCCCTACCCAATTCTGCGACTTCCTGAATTCGCCCGGAGTCTTGTTTTGTCCTCTGACTCCCTGCATAAGAATTTCATGAATTTCACGAATCAGCCTCAGTGAAAGAGGCAATGTCTTCATTCTTTCAAATCCATGGCTTACCGCCTTGACGTAGTTTTCAATTTCTTTGACATCGTTTGGAATTTCCTTATGGATACCGGCTTCGGCCTTTATCAAATCTGAAAAGGTGGCCTTGGTTCCTTCAATTTGAGAGGACAATGTTGCCTCTTTTCTTGCATACATATAGACAAAATAGCTTGGTGAAATCAATGCATCTGTAACCTCGTCCAGGCGTCCTATCAACATGTTTGCTTCAGAAAGAAGGTAAATCATTTCTTCGTCATAAATGACAGAGGGATTGACTGGCGGCAGGAATTCCGGCACAAATGAATAGTACTTGCTTATTCCATTGCCTATTTGCACAAATTTGCCGGCTCTGTTATTCATAAAATCACCTCCCAATCCACTTATTTTCACTTAATGTATATAAGTGATTATATACTATTTATATTTTCATTTCTACTGTTTTTATGCAAATACAATGTTTTTATTTGCGTTTCAATCCAGGCATTGAAATTTTCGAGGCTTTTGCTTCTGTTTTGTGTTCATATACAAGAAAGCTTCGGCAAATAATGCTGCCGAAGCTTTTTATCTTTATTTGAGTTTCCACTCGGGCTTGCGCTTGCCAAGGAAGGCGTTGACGCCTTCATGGGCGTCTTCTGTGGTGCAGAGGGTCGCGAAGTGGTTGTTGACCA